>LOET01000099.1 GCA_001515985.1 Sphingomonadales bacterium BRH_c3
CTGGGCAAAGGGGCGGGCGCTGGCGCGGACGAAACCGAGGTTCCGCTCCAGCAGCTCGCCATAGCTGCGGCCCGAAGGCGCCTTGCGGGCAAGGAAGCTCGCGGCGCGCTCTCGCCCCTCGGGCGTGTCGAGCAGATAGGCCGCAACCACGGGGCCAAGCATGAAATCGTCATCGACCATCGCATAATCGAGCACCGGCACGCGCGCATCGTGCCCCGGCCGCCCGATCAGCGCGAATTCTCCCACGCCTTCTTCATGGGCGACCTCGCCCTGCGGGTTGAGCCGTTCGATCACCGCGCCAAGCCCGGCTTCAATCGCGGCGGGCTTGAGCTGCGGTAGCATGAGGCTGAGCGTCATCAGCGTGTCGCGCCCGAAATAGGTGTTGAACCGCCACGATCCGGCCAGCAGCTTCTCGCGGTAGGACAGGAATGTCACCGCATCGCGCAGCCGCGGATCGCCCGAAGCGCTTTTGAAGATTTCCCCCTCGGTCAGCGGAGTGAGCGGTTCATCGCCGGTCAGGCCCGTCACCACCATGCGCAGCTTCGGCCCACGCGAAGTCAGGGTGATCGTGCCGCCATCTTCCGCCACTGTGCCGCCGTGCAGCCTTAGTGTCATCGCATAGCCGGCTGCCCCGTCGAGCCTGCGCCGCTGCCATGTGACGCCTTGCCGCGAAATCTGCGGCTCGGTTTCAACCTCCGGCGGTATCGGATTGCCATAACCGTGATCGCGCAGCACCCGCACGCTGCCAAGCAGGGCACGGTTGATGGTGACCGAGCGCGCGTCAATCTCCAGTTCGGCAGTGATCCCGCGCCGGATCGAGCCATCGGGAAGGGATTCCGCATGCGGTTTGAGCGGCGCGATCAGCCGCCACTGAACCGGCTCGCCAAGCCATAGGCCAACCCCGCTATTGCCCGCCGGAAAGGCAATCACCAGCCTTGCATCTTCGCCCGACCGGGTCAGCAAGTGTGCGGCAATCGGACCTTCCCGGAAGAAGTGATTGTCGATCCGGCCTTCCTTGATCGAGAATCGCACGTCAGGCTGCGCCTGCGCAGCGGCTCCGTAAAGCAGCAGCAGGCTGGTGACCAGAAATCTGAAAAATTTACCCATTGGATTGCACTGGCAGCGCGAGGCTACATCACTCCCATCAGGATCAGCACCGCGACCACCGCCAGTCCGAGAAGGGTGAGCATTGTCACCGTGATGCCAACCGAGCGGCCCCAGCCAAGCTCCCCGCCGTCCATCCCGAATCCGTGCAGGATTCGGCCGATGAAATAGGCGCCCGCGACATAGGCAAGCCAGGCGTCGCCCTTTCCGGTCAGCTCGATTGCGCCAATCAGCAGCACAACAAACGGCGCACTCTCGACGAAATTGGCATGTGCGCGCATGCGGCGGATGACCTTTTCGTTTCCGCCATCGCCCACGCTGACCTTTTCTGACATGCGCACCTGACCCACACGGATCATCAGCCACACGGCCAGAACGGCGGCCGCAGCGGCAGAAGACAACGTAACAGGCACTAGAATCGACATAATTTCCCCCCTCTTGCTGTGCCCCTTTGCTATGCGGTGCAGCCACGGGTTGCAACGGAAGAAATATACGCTATAGCGCGCGGCTTCCCGCCATGGTCGGGCACCACGCCGCACACGAGTGACTTGTGCGACCGTGGTCCTTGCCCTAGAGCGGCCCACGATTTTGTTGATTTATTTGAGGAACAGGTGCCGCAATGGCTGTCCCCAAGAGAAAAGTATCGCCCCATCGCCGTGGCAACCGCCGCGCACATGATTCGCTGAAGGTTGAAGCATTCCATGAATGCTCGAACTGTGGTGAGCTCAAGCGGCCGCACAATCTGTGCCCGCACTGCGGCTATTACAATGGTCGCGAGGTTGTCGCGGTCGGCCTTTAAGCACCGCTGAGTTGGAGAATCGGGAATGAGTATGCCGCGTATCGCGATTGATGCGATGGGCGGCGACGAAGGCGTTCGCGTGATGATCGAGGGCGCGGCCCTCGCGCGGCGTAGCCACGATTCGTTCAAGTTTCTGCTGGTAGGTGACGAGGCGCGGATCAAGCGCGCGCTCGACGATCACCCCAACATGCGCGGTGCGTCGGAGATCCTGCATTGCGACGATGTGGTGGGCGGCGATGAACTGCCCAGCCGCGCGTTGCGCCGTGCAAAGACCACATCGATGGGCCTGGCAATCAATGCCGTGAAACAGGGCGATGCCGGGGCGGCTGTGAGCGCGGGCAACACCGGGGCATTGATGGCGATGAGCAAGCTGGCGCTGCGCACCATGCCCGGTATTGACCGGCCTGCGCTTGCCGCGCTGCTGCCTACGCTGGAAGAGCATGACGTGGTCATGCTCGATCTGGGCGCCAATACCGATGCGGATGCGCGCAATCTGGTGCAATTCGCGGTGATGGGCGCCGCTTATTCGCGGATCGTCAACGGCTTTGACAGCCCGCGCGTGCGGCTGCTCAATATCGGCACCGAAGAGATCAAGGGCACCGAGGCGCTGCGCGATGCCGCCGCCGTCCTGCAACAGGCCGCGGGCAGCCTGGCGCTGCGGTTTGATGGTTTCGTTGAAAGCGACAAGATCAATCGGGGCGAAGTGGATGTCGTGGTGACCGACGGTTTCTCGGGCAATATCGCATTGAAGGCGATCGAGGGTGCCGCACGCTTCGTAACCGATCTTTTGCGCAATGCATTCACCAGCTCGCTGCGCTCCAAGATCGGGTTTCTCGTTTCGCGTCCAGCCACCGAACTGCTCAAGCATCACCTTGATCCGAACAATCACAATGGGGCGGTATTCCTGGGCCTCAACGGTGTGGTGGTGAAGAGCCATGGCAGTGCCAATGCAGCCGGCGTTGCCAATGCCGTTGCGGTAACAGCGCGGCTGCTGGAGAACGATCTGACCGCCCGCATCGCGCAGGATCTGGCCGAACTGGGTGAAGGCCGGCTGCGCACACCGCCCGCAAATGGCGGCGATGCAACGGGGCAGGCAAAGTGATCCGCTCTGTCATTCGCGGCAGCGGTTCGGCGCTTCCGGCCAATGTTGTGACCAATGCCGATCTGGCCGAAAAAGTTGATACCAGCGACGAGTGGATCGTCGAGCGTACAGGAATCCGCCAGCGCTACATTGCGGGCGAAGGCGAAACCACGGCAACGCTGGCAACCGATGCAGCGCGTGCGGCGCTGGCCGATGCGGGCATTGATGCTTCAGACATCGATCTGATAGTGCTGGCAACAGCCACGCCCGATAATACCTTCCCGGCTACCGCCACCAAGGTGCAGAACGCGCTCGGCTGCAACGGCGGGATCGCCTTCGACGTTGCGGCGGTCTGTTCGGGTTTTCTCTATGCGCTCGCCACTGCCGACTCGATGTTGCGAACTGGCCTTGCGAATCGCGCGCTGGTGATTGGTGCGGAAACTTTCAGCCGGATACTCGACTGGGAAGATCGCACCACTTGCGTGCTGTTTGGCGACGGTGCCGGCGCAGTGGTGCTGGAAGCTGTGGAAAGCAGCGCGAAGGACGCGCCCGGCATCATCGTCACGCGGCTGCATGCTGATGGCTCGTGCCATGATCTGCTCTATGTCGACGGCGGACCGTCGACCACGCAGACGGTTGGACATGTGCGCATGAAGGGGCGCGAAGTGTTCCGCCATGCGGTTGTCAACTTGGCGGAGGTTTTGCGCGAAGCTATTGAAGATGCAGGGTTTTCATCGGATCAAATCGACTGGGTTGTCCCCCACCAGGCAAACAAGCGCATCCTTGATGCAACCGCGAAGAAGCTGGGAATTGCAGAGGACAAGGTGATTGTCACAGTCGATCGCCACGCCAACACCTCGGCTGCATCGGTGCCGCTGGCGTTCGATGTCGCGCGCAAGGATGGGCGTATCAAGCCGGGCGATCTGGTGATGTTCGAGGCCATGGGCGGCGGGTTTACATGGGGCGCCAGCCTGGTTCGCATGTGAACAAGTTTGCGCCATACAAGTGCGTGATTTGCAAAGCTTCCTCGAAAATATTACACACTGGCAACAAGGGTCGCCGAGCTAATTTTGGGAGATAGCGCATGATGCGTTCGGTGGGTACGCTTACACGCTCGGACCTGGCAGAGACAATCAATCGCAAGATGGGATTTTCTCGCGCCGAATCACTCGACATGGTCGAAGCGATTCTGGAGAAAATGTCGCAGGCGCTCGAAACGGGCGAGAACGTCAAGATATCCGGTTTCGGCACCTTTGTGCTGCGTGACAAGCGCGAGCGGATCGGCCGCAATCCCAAAACCGGGATCGAAGTTCCAATTACGCCGCGGCGGGTGCTGACGTTCCGCGCCAGCCAGCTCTTGAAAGAGCGGATAGCAAAGGGCAGCTGAACCGATGTCCGCCGCCTTCGAAGATGGCAAGGATCCGTCGGCACTCAGGACTATCGGCGAAGTGAGCGATGCGCTTGGCATCAAGCAGCATGTTTTGCGCTATTGGGAGCAGCAGTTCCCGATGCTGAGGCCATTGAAGCGCAGCGGCGGACGGCGTTATTACCGGCCTGAGGATGTGGCGCTGGTTGAGCTGATCGACCGGCTGGTCAATCGTGAGGGCTATACGCTCAAGGGGGCCAGGGCGGCGATTCGTGAAGGCAAGGCGCCGCACTCGCCAACGAGGGAGCCAGCGATTGCCGTTTCACAAGCTGGCGGTACGGAAGAATTGCTGCCCCGGTTGAAGGCCATCCGCGCACGGCTGGAAGCGGCGCTGGCTGCCTGAACCTGCGGTGCGTGGCTACTCCGCGGCCATCAACTCGGCTTCGCCCAAATCCACGCTGACCAGGCGGCTGACGCCCTTTTCCGCCATCGTCACGCCGAACAGGCGGTGCATTCGGCTCATCGTCACGGCATTGTGGGTGACGATCAGATAGCGTGTCGCCGTATCCTGAACCATGGAATCGAGCAGGCTGCAGAAGCGCTCGATATTCGCATCGTCCAATGGCGCATCAACCTCGTCGAGCACGCAAATCGGCGCCGGATTGGTCAGGAACAGCGCGAAAATCAGCGCGGTAGCGGTGAGCGCCTGCTCGCCCCCCGATAGCAGGCTGAGGCTTTGCAAGCGTTTGCCCGGCGGCTGGGCGTAGATTTCCAGCCCGGCCTCAAGTGGGTCATCACTATCGATCAGCGCAAGATGTGCCTGTCCGCCTTCGAACAGCCGGGTGAAGAGCTTGCGGAAGTGACCGTCGACCTCCTCGAACGCTGCGCGCAGCCGCTCGCGGCCTTCGCGGTTGAGATTGCCGATTGAGCCGCGCAGACGGTTGACCGCTTCGGCAAGCTCGGCCTGTTCGGTGGCGCTGGCGCCGTGCTCTTCCTCGATCCGGTTCAGTTCCTCGGCCGCGACGAGGTTGACCGGGCCGATCCGCTCGCGGCTGGCGACAAGCTGATCCATCGCTTCGGATTCGGCAGCGGCATCCTTGATGTTCTCTGGCTCGAAATCGAACCTGTCGGCCAGCAGTGGGGGCGGGCACTGGAAACGTTCGCCCGAAATGCGCGCCATTTCGCCGCGGCGTGCCTCTTCGTTCTCGGCCCGCGCAGTAAGGCCTGCGCGCGCTTCGCGCTGGGTGGCGAGCGCTTCGTTGGCCTCGGCAAAGGTACGGTCGGCAGCGTCGAGCGCGGCTTGCGTCTCGGC
>LOET01000100.1 GCA_001515985.1 Sphingomonadales bacterium BRH_c3
CAGGGGCCGCGCGCCAATGGCATGCCCGAACTGCACAAGCTCACTCCGCCGCTGGGCGTGCTGCAGGATCGTGGCTACCGTGTGGCGCTGGTCACTGATGGCCGCATGTCGGGCGCCTCGGGCAAGGTGCCTGCCGCGATCCATGTCACGCCGGAAGCGCTTGGCGGCGGGCCGCTGGCAAAATTGCGCGATGGTGATGTGGTAAAAGTCTGCGCGGCCACAGGAGAGCTTTCGACCACAGCAGATCTTGAGGCGCGCGACGCCGCCCCCGATCCGCGCCCTGCGATGGGCGTGGGCCGCGAACTATTCGCCATGTTCCGCATGGGGGCGGATGGCGCCGAGCAGGGAGGCAGCGCCATGCTCGCTGCGGCAGGGCTGTGACCCAGCTGGTCAGCGTCGATATTGGCGGCACCCACGCGCGGTTCGCCATCGCCACTGTCGCGCAGGACGGCACGATCACGCTCGACGAGCCCGAAACGCTCCACACCGAAGATCACGCCAGTTTCCAGACCGCGTGGGAGGATTACCGGGCCCGCAAGGGGGGCTCAGTCCCGCCGCGCGTCAGCATGGCGATTGCCGGACCGGTCAATCAGGAAGTGATCCGTTTCACCAACAATCCCTGGATCATCCGCCCGGCGATGGTGTCGCAGAAGCTGGGCGTGAAACAATTCACCATCGTCAATGACTTTGAGGCGGTAGCCCATGCCGTGGCGCGCGCACCGGACGATCAGTTCTTGCATTTGACCGGCCCTGACGAACCGCTTGCCAGCGAAGGCACGATCAGCGTGCTCGGCCCGGGCACGGGGCTGGGCGTTGCCCATCTGTGGCGTTCGAGCAGCGAATATCGCGTGACAGCCACCGAAGGCGGCCACATCGATTTTGCCCCGCTCGACCAGATCGAGGATGCGGTGCTGGCGCGTCTGCGCAAGCGGCATAACCGTGTTTCGGTGGAGCGGGTGGTCGCCGGCCCCGCGATCGTGGACATTTACCAGACACTCGCCGCGATGGAGAACCGCAAGACACGCGATGAAGACGATGTCACCATCTGGACCCGCGGGATGAGTGACCAGGATTCGCTAGCGGCTGCGGCGGTGGACAGGTTCTGCCTGTCATTGGGCAGCGTCGCGGGCGATATCGCACTGGCGCAGGGCGGCTTCGGCGGGGTCGTGATCGCGGGCGGACTGGGATATCGCTTGCGCGACCATCTTCCCAGTTCAGGCTTTGCCGAGCGCTTCCGCGCCAAGGGCCGCTTTGCCGGGTTGATGTCGCGCATTCCGGTTAAACTCATTACTCATCCGCAGCCCGGCCTGTTCGGCGCGGCCGCTGCATTTGCCAGAGAACATTTTTGATGATGGACATAGATAGCGTCATGCGCCTGGCGCCGGTTGTGCCGGTGATTGTGATCGACGAAGTCGAGCATGCCGTGCCGCTGGCTGAAGCGCTGGTTGCGGGGGGATTGCGCGCGCTCGAAGTGACCTTGCGCACGCCAGCCGCCCTGCCTGCGATTACGGCGATGAAGCAAGTACCCGGTGCGGTTGTCGGCGCGGGGACAGTAACCAACCCTGAAGAGCTTGAAGATGCGCTCAATGCAGGGGCCGAATTCATCGTTTCGCCCGGCCTGACCGAGCCGCTCAGCCGCGCCGCGATTGCTGCGCAAGTGCCGTTCCTGCCCGGCACAGCCAATGCCAGCGACATCATGCGCGGGCTTGATCTGGGCCTCAGGCATTTCAAGTTCTTTCCCGCCATGGCCGCAGGCGGCCTGCCCGCGCTAAAGGCGCTCGCGGCACCGTTTGGCCAGGTGCGCTTCTGCCCCACCGGAGGCATCGGACCTGACAATGCCGCCGAATGGCTGGCACATGATTTCGTGCTTTGCGTAGGTGGAAGCTGGGTTTCGCCCAGGGGTGCGCCTGACAAGGCGAAAATCGAGGCGATGGCCCGCGATGCAATGAAACTGGGTTCATGAACAGCATTCCAGGCCTGATCGAGCGGCTTGGCCAGCTCCACAACCGGACGCGGGAAACCCCCTTATTCAACCCCGTATTCCAGCTGGGCCTTGACCTGTCGCGCCAGCTGGAAAGCGGAGAACTTGATCTGGATGCGATCGAGGCGCTGGTGGCAGAGCTTGAGTGCGAAAGCATGCAGAGCCGCGCTGCGCGCCTGCGTCGGCTGGTTGCGCCGGTCGCGCCGGAGCAGAACAGTCAGGCGCTGGCAGATGCATTTACAGAGTCCGATTTCGATACCTTCCGCGCCCGCTGGGAACGGCCGCAGCTCAATGCCGTGTTCACTGCCCACCCTACTTTCCTGCTCACACCGCAGCAGTCCGAAGCGGTGGCAGAGGCCGCCAGCAGCAGCGCCGAGATCGACGCCCGCGTGTGCGTAACCGGCGCTGTGCGGCCTGCAATCACACTTGGCTACGAACATGGCCGGGCGATGCGCGCGATTTCCCACGCGCAGGACGCGCGCGACATAATTGTTCGCGAGGCGCTGGAACATGCCGCCACCAAATGGCCCCAGCAATGGCATGATCTGGCGCCGCTGCCGTTCCGCTTCGCTAGCTGGGTCGGCTATGACATGGATGGCCGGACCGACATCAAGTGGTTCGATTCCATCGGTTTCAGGCTGTCCGAAAAGGCCGAACGGCTGGAACGCTACACCGCTTCGCTTGAGGCGATCGACCCGCAGCATCGGTTGCTTGGCACGCTGCGGCCTGCCCTGGCCCATGCGCAAGCACGCATGGCAGATTTTGCGGCAGACCTGAGCCAGCCCGAAACGCTGTCTGCCGCCGCCAACCGGCTGACCGCCGACGATCCGCACAAGCTGCTCAGCCTGACGCCGTTGATCGAAGCGCTGGAAGCGGACGCACGCGGGGCCGAGACGGCGCGTGCCGTACAGCTCAAGACACTGGCTGCTGCGATGCGCGCCGACGGGCTAGGCATGGGCTGGATCCATTTCCGCGTAAATTCGAGCCAGCTCCACAATGCCATCCGCCGCCGGATTGACCCGGACAATACGCTGGACCTGGCCAGCCAGGGGGCGGTTGCGGCACTGCGCGATATACTGGCTGAAGTTAAGCCGCTGCGCAGCAACTTTGCCGCGCTGGCGATCGAAAGTTCGACCGCAATCCGCCAATTCCTGGCGATGGCGCAGATTCTGGCGCATGTGGATGCAGACACGCCGATCCGAATGCTGATTGCCGAATGCGAGCAGCCTTCAACCATCCTTGCGGCGCTATATTTTGCCAAACTGTTCGGGATCGAGGACAAGGTCGATGTATCGCCCCTGTTCGAGACCGAGAGTGCGCTTGAGCATGGCGGGCGTTTTCTTGACGCACTGTGTGGCGAAGAAAGCTACCAGCAGTATGTGCGGAAACGCGGACGGTTGGCAATCCAGACGGGCTTTTCCGATGCCGGGCGTTTTGTCGGGCAAATCCCCGCAAGCCTTGCGATCGAGCGGCTCCAGGGCCGGCTGTGCGAGGCCATGGTGGCAAGCGGCCTGACCGATGTCGCAGCACTCATCTTCAACACGCATGGCGAAAGCATGGGTCGCGGTGCCCACCCTGACAGCTTTGCAGACCGTTTGACCTGGCCCCTCAGCCCATGGGCCAAGCGCCGTTTCCAGCGCGCCGGGATCCGGCTCGAGCCCGAGGTCAGCTTTCAGGGCGGCGATGGCTATCTGTTCTTCGCCACGCCCGAACTGGCGCGCGCCACGCTCACCCGCATTGCCGAGCTGCGCCCCGCCGAAACCAGTGCCGATGCGCCGGTCGATCCGTTCTATCGCCGCACCGATCTGAGCCTGGATTTTTACCGCGCGATCCGCAGCCATCAGCGCGAACATCTGGAAAGCCAGACCTATTCGCGCGCGCTCACCGCCTTCGGCCTGGGCTTGCTCAATTCCACCGGCAGCCGCGTTTCGCGCCGCCAGGGCGATCTGTCCGCCGATCGCGAAATGAGCTTGCGCCAGATCCGCGCGATCCCGCACAACGCGGTCCTGCAACAACTTGGCTATCCGGTGAATGTGATCGCCGGGATCGGCAGCGCGGCCGACGGAACATATGAAGAGCTTGCGCAGCTGCTCACCGAAAGCGAACGCGGGCGGCAGTTGATCCGTCTCGTGCGTAGTTCCAATGCGCTGGCCAGCATCAAGACGGTGGCGGCGCATGGTGAATTGTTCAACAGCGCCTATTGGGCAAGCCGCCCCTATCGCGGCACGGAAGGCCATTTGTCCGACGCTTGCGAAGCGTTGGCCGAATATCTCACCAAAGATGACCGCGCGGGCGTGTTTCGTCGTCTGGCCTCGCGCCTGCGGGTCGATGCGCTCAAGCTGCACCGGTTGCTGACGCTGATACCGGACGAAAACCCGCTTGAAGATCGCGAACATACCCGCCGCCTGATCGGCGCGGCACAGGCCATTCGGCTGACTTTGCTGCAGCACATGTTTCTGCGCGCTGTTTCGATCCCGGCTTTCAGCCGCGCCAATGACATTAGCCGCGACGATGTGCTGGAAATGGTATTCACGCTGCGGATCGATGACGCATTGGCGCAATTGCGGCGCGCCTATCCCACGCACTTCCCGCAGATAACCGACTTCGCCGTGGACGAGCCGAGTGATTATCCGGATACCAACGATGAAGGCTATACCGCGATCGCACGCGATTATATTGACCGGATCGAGCGGTCCTATGCGCTGTGCCTGCGGCTATCTGCGGCAATCGCGAACGAGTTCGGCGCGCACGGCTAACCGCGCTCAGCGGCGCGGCGGCTCCGGGCGCAGCAGCCATGCGCCCTGCTCCACTCGCGCCAGCACCCCGCCAAGATTGCCGCCCTCGCCTCGTTCAAGCGCTTCAAGCAATTCAGCAACCTGCGACAGGCGCGGAGTGCTGCCAAGTGTGGCAATTGCGCGCGCCAGAATCCGCAGCCTGATCTCGCGCGGGGTTTCTTCACCGGTCGCATAGCGCAAGACGCCATCACGCAGGAGAACGCAGGTGTCCCATTCTCGCGCCGCAAAATGAGCCAGTGCCGCCTCAGCCTGGCCTAGCCAGCCTGCGCTTTGCGCGATCGCAAGGGGATCAAGCCAGTCCGCGCTATCCAGCGCCTTGCGGATCAGAGCCCGGTCAAACCGCTCATCCTCGTTGGAGGGGTCGCGCGCCGGTTCAATGCCTGCTGCTCGCACGATTGCCTCAAGCTCTGCCTTGCGCCAGCCAAGCAGGGGCCGCAGGACCGGCCCTGCGCCTGCCGGGTTAGTGCCGCGTTCGCGCACCCCTGCCAGCCCGCTCAGCCCGCTTGCGCGATTGAGCCGCATCAGCAAGGTTTCAGTCTGGTCATCTGCGTGATGGGCAGTCACCAAAGCGGCAAGCCCGCGACTTTCTGCCCAATCGCCCAGCGCCCGATACCGCGCAAGCCGCGCCTGCTGCTGGAGATTTCCAGGGGCGA
>LOET01000101.1 GCA_001515985.1 Sphingomonadales bacterium BRH_c3
GTCATCCGGGCCCAGGATCGCGCCATCCGGCCCGTAATGCGCCAGCGCCCAGGCTGCCCCGGCAGTGGGGGCGATCGCCAGACGCGCGGAAAGATCCCGCGCGGCGAATGCTGCCATGGCATCAGCGATCAGGCGCCGCTCGCCGCCAAACAGATGCGCCACCGCAGTAATATCGACGATCAGCCCGTCAGGCGGATCAAGTGCGCTCCACGGCCCCCAACGCCGCGCCCACAGCGCCAGCTTTTCGAGCAAGGCGAGATCTCCCGCCGGATCGAATGGAGCAACCTTGATTCCGGGGCACAGTGCGCGCGCATCAGCCAGCATCATGCTGGAACGCGCGCCAGCTTCCCGCCCGGCATGGTTGACAGCGGCGATGCGAGGGCCATGTGCAGTCTCGGCAATCAATACGGTGGGCGCCGCGTCTGCACCTCCGCCACGCGTGAAACCGTTAGAGAGCCGCCAGCGATCGACTGCGAGCTGCGCCAACCAGATCGACATGATCCGGCGTGGCGGCCCCTGCGGGGCTGCTGCGCGGTCGGCTGGCAATGAGGGTGCTGCCGTCATCGCTCAGGCTCCATTCTCCGGTGGGGTGCGAGCGCGCACGGAACAACTCTGCCCGCCAGGCCGGGTGACCCGGTGCCTCGGCGTTCCAGCGCGGGGGCGGCGAAGGGGACGCAGCAACCCTCCAGCGCATCCGCGCGGAAGAAAGGTCTGCCTGCGCATCGAGCCGCACCAGCCATAGCGGCACGCCATGCTTTTCCGCTGTCAGGCTTAGCCTGCGCGAACTGGTGAAGCCGAGCGCGCGCGGATTGCCGGCAATCTCGCCCAGCACAAAGGCCAGGTCGCGGCAGCGCAGCCCCTCTTCCAGTGCGAACAGCGCATCCTCGCAGCTCTTCGCCTCGACATGGATCAACCTGTGGCGCAGCTCGGGCGGGAGGCCATGAGCATAGGGCCTCCCGGTCAAACGCACCGCCGCCCTGTCCTGCACCCACAACACCTGGCGGCGGTCTTCCTGCGCCGGAGAAGCCTGGTTTGCTGCCACTTTCATCGCATCGCGTGCCAACACCAGGGCCAGCCCCGCCCCGCTAGCCTCATCACCAGGCGCAAAGATTTCGCTATGCGCAGGCGCAGTCAGCCCCGGCCGCCAATGCGGCAGGCGCGTGCGGACCAGCGCCGCAGCGCTTTTGCTCGCACCGCTGGCGGCAAGCTTTTCAGAGATAGAGAGAGCAGGGTTGAACATAATCGAACGACTCATTTGTT
The DNA here is from genome assembly GCA_001515985.1 of Sphingomonadales bacterium BRH_c3. GTDB lineage: Bacteria > Pseudomonadota > Alphaproteobacteria > Sphingomonadales > Sphingomonadaceae > Erythrobacter. The sequence goes on from LOET01000101.1 coordinate 1,261, forward strand.
CGCTTTATGTTCTATTACGCGATGATTCGCAATGGCATGAAAAAGGGCGCCCTTTGCAGGGCGCCCACTCACAAGCCAGGCAAGTTTGTCATTCCTTCGGAGGATGAATCGGAATCATCGTTTCCTCACCTGCAACATCATCGACCACTTCCACAATCCCCTGACCAAGATGGCTGCGGGAACGCCCATAACCGAAATAGATCACAAGGCCGATCACCGTCCAGACGGGAAGCACCAGCATGGCCGCGCTTGGCAAATTGAGGAACAGAAACAGGCATCCTGCAACGGTCAGCGGGCCAACGATCACAAGGCCAGGTACACGGAATGGCCGTTCGCGATCCGGTGCCCGCTTACGCAGCAGCATCACTGCAATCGCGACCATCAGAAACGCATAAAGCGTACCGGCATTGGCAATATCAGCCAGTTGACCAACCGGCAGGAAAGCCGCAGCAACCGCCACAACCATCCCGGTCAACCCTGTAACGATGTAGGGCGTCTTCCACTTCGGATGCACTTCTGAGAGCTTCTCCGGCAAAAGCCCGTCACGTGCCATCACGAAGAAAATACGCGTCTGGCCAAACAACAGGATCAGAATCACCGACGGCAATGCCAGGAAGGCCGCTACCCCAAGCATGTTGCCAATACCCGAGAAACCGATCTGCCGCAGCACGTGGGCAAGCGCTTCGTTCGAACATACCAGCGCTTCGGCGTGTTCGGGCATGGCGCATTGTCGCGCCAGTTCTTCCGAACCGGCCGGAAAGGGAATACCATTTGGTCCCATGATCGGCTGTCCGCCAATCGTGCCAATCGCGCCGGCTGCAACCAGGATATAGAATACGGTACAAAACAGCAGCGAACCAATGAGGCCGATCGGAACGTTACGCTGAGGATTCTTGGTTTCCTCCGCCGCTGTGGAAACCGCGTCAAAGCCGACATAGGCGAAGAAGATCGTCGCCGCAGCGCCCACGGCGCCGACACCTGTGCCGAATCCACCGAATATCCCGGCAGGAAGGAACGGATTGAATTTATCCGGATCGAAATAGGCGCTCGTAAGCGTCAGGCCGATGAAGACCGACAAGGCTGAAACCTTGATCGCCACCAGCACCGCATTGACCCGCGCGCTCTCGGTAGTGCCGATCATCAAGAGCCAGGTTATCAGCAGCGCAATCACAAAGGCTGGCAAGTTGACAAAACCGCCCGCCGCACCGCCCAATGCAAGCGGACCCGCACTTAGCCATGCCGGTAACTGCAAGCCAATGAACTCATTGAGAATAGTTCCGGTGAAATAGCCTGACCAGCCGACCGACACAGCCGAAGCGGCAATGGCATATTCGAGCACCAGTGCCCAGCCCACCGTCCAGGCGAGAAACTCACCCATAGTGGCATAGCTGTAAGTATAGGCAGAACCCGCCACCGGGATCATCGCCGCAATCTCGGCATAGCAAAGAGCGGCAACGATACAGACCAGGCCAGCGATAATGAAGGCCAGCATCAACCCAGGGCCCGCCTTTTGCGCCCCGGCCGATGTCAGCACGAAGATGCCCGTACCGATAATGCATCCGATCCCGAAAAGCGTCAGCTGGAGTGCACCAAGTGAACGGTGAAGCGATTTTTTCTTCGCAGTTGCAAGGATCGCGTCGAGTGGCTTGACCCGGTCCAATAGCATACAGATCTTCCCCTGAGTTCGAGCAAGCTGACCTTGCCCCTCTTGATGGGTGCTCAAATAAGCTTCATTTTACGGAAAGCAAAACCATTTCAGCTAGCCGGACAGGCCGGCCACCATAATCGCCAATAAGGCGGCAGGGCACAGATACCGCACCAGAAAACGCCAAAACTTGTGCAGCGCACCATCAAGCCCATTTTCACTATCGACCAGCTTGGGATCGGCAATCCAACCCACGAAGATACACACCAGCAAGGCACCAACCGGCATGAACAATTTTGCCGTGACGCTATCCAGCGCCGAGAATACGCCCTCACCCTCAAACAGTGGGATGAAGCCAAGCGGGTGGAAACCGGACATCGTGTTGAGCGAATAAGCGGATGCCACACCAAGCAAGCCGGCCAACGTCGCCACAGTTATTGCCGTCAATGCCCGACTGGTCTTGAATTTCTCCATCGCCCAGGAAGTTGGAACCTCCATCAATGCCACCGAACTGGTGAGAGCGGCAAAACCAACCATGATAAAGAACGCCAGGCCGATTACCGAACCGAACGGCATGGACTGGAACGCGTGCGGCAAGGTCGCAAACATCAATCCCAGCCCGCCTTCAGTAGAAAGCCCCGCAGCAATAACGATCGGAAAAATACAAAGCCCCGCCACCAGTGCCACAGAAGTGTCGGCAAAAGCGATGATGGCAGAGGTTCCAGCCAGGTTGACGTCGCGTCCTACATAGGACCCGTAGGTGATCATCCCCGCCACGCCCAGCGAAAGCGAGAAAAACGCCTGGCCCACGGCGGCCAGCATCACTTCTCCGGTCAGCTTGGAAAAATCAAACGTGAAAAGATATCCCAAGGTGTCCGTGAAAGCTCCACCGAACGCACCGTAGATGGTGATAAGCAGCAACAACGCAAAAAAGGCCGGCATCAGCCAGATCGCCACCACCTCAATCCCGCCAGACACCCCGCGTGCTACAAAATAGAGCGTGATTGCCACGAAGGCGATATCAAAGCCGGACATAGTGAAACCGTCAGCCTGAAGCGCCGGAAAAATTGCCTCGATCTGCTCGGCGCTCAAGCCCTGCAAAGCCCCTCCCGTCACGCCAGACTGGAACAGGTCGAGGAAGAACAGCCCGATGTAATATAGCACCCAGCCGCCGATAACGCAGTAAAACGCCAGGATCATGAAAGCGGCAAGCACTCCCAACCCGGCCAAGCCCTCCCAGTAGGGCGAAGCGCGCGATTCCACCGCCAACCGACGAACGCTCTGCGTCGCCGATGATTGTCCGTGGCGCCCAATCAGTGTTTCAGAGAGCAAAACCGGCAAGCCGATCAAGACAATGCAAAAAATGTAGAAAAGCACAAAGGCGCCGCCGCCATTGCTCGCTGCTTCTGCAGGAAATCTGACCAAGTTGCCCAAGCCAACAGCCGAACCGATCGCGGCCAATATGAATGCTGTACGCGATGACCAGCCATCGCGACCGGTGCCGCCAGATGGTGCAACTGCCATATATGAAACCCTCCTTCGCCTTCCCTTCGGGAAAGTCTTTATAATCACTTACTGCCGTGAAACCCGGACACAGTCGAGCGGGCATTTGCGCAAATCCCCTGTTGGGTTAAAAGCACGCCATGTCTACGACTTTCCAGCTCGATACTTCGACCAGCCGCGCACACCCTACGCCGCAACCGATGCGGCGGCTCACCGTCCCCGCGATCAGGCGCCGTAAATCTGGCGGGGTGACTGCAGAACCAATCGTGATGCTTACCGCTTACACCGCCCGGCAGGCCCAATTGCTTGATGCGCATTGCGACATTTTGCTGGTGGGCGATTCGCTCGCGCAGGTGATCTATGGGCTCGATTCCACTGTCCCCGTCACGCTTGATATGATGGCCAATCACGCCGCAGCCGTGGTGCGCGGCTCTTACCATTCGGTTGTTGTGGTCGACATGCCGTTCGGTTCCTACGAAAGCTCGAAGGAAAAAGCCTTCGAAAGCGCATCCTACTTGCTCAAGGCGAGCGGGGCGGCTGCGGTCAAGCTTGAAGGCGGCGAAGCGATGGCGGAAACGGTCGCCTTTCTCAACCAGCGCGGCATTCCGGTAATGGGCCATGTCGGGCTGACCCCGCAGGCGGTTAATGTCCTGGGCGGCTATGGTGCGCGCGGGCGAAGCGATGCCGAGGCCGAGAAGATCGTCAATGATGCCAGGGCACTGGACGAAGCAGGCGCCTTCGCGATCGTAATCGAGGGTGTGGTCGAGCCCATTGCCATCGAGGCGACCAAGTCTGTATCGTGCCCAACGATCGGCATCGGCGCATCGGCCCAATGCGACGGGCAGGTGCTGGTAACCGAAGACATGTTGGGCATGTTCGACCGCGTCCCGCGCTTCGTGAAAAAATACGCAGATATTGCCGACATCATTGAAAAAACAGTGGTGCAATATGCCGAGGAAGTTCGCAACCGCAGCTTCCCCACTGAAGACCAGACTTACCAACCCAAGGCCTGATCAATCATGCAAACGCTGCTACGGTATTACGGCTTCTCGCTGGCCTTCTCGTTGACCTGCCTCGCCTTGGCTGTCTGGTACGGCTGGGCCAGCACAGGCAATATTGGCGCGACGCTCAGCATCCTGTGGATCGTATTCGTACTCTCGATCCTCGAAATTTCGCTCAGCTTCGACAACGCCGTGGTAAACGCGACCGTATTGCGCACCATGGACCCGGTGTGGCAGCAACGCTTCCTGACCATTGGTATCCTGATTGCCGTGTTCGGGATGCGCATTGTGTTCCCGATCGCCATCGTCGCGATTGCCGCCGGGCTTGGCCCGATTGCCGCAATCGATCTTTCGCTCAACAATCCGGCAGAATACGAGCGTATCGTTTCTGGCGCCCATATCGGCATCGCTGGTTTCGGCGGGGCGTTCCTGGCGATGGTAGGGCTGACCTTCTTTTTTGAGGAAGACAAGGAAGTGCACTGGATCGCGGCGCTTGAGCGCACGATCAATCGCTTTTCGACTGTCCCTGCGATCGAAATCGGGCTGGTTCTGACGCTGGTTTACAGCGTTTCAACCCTGCTTGCTCCGCAGGATGCCAATACCTTCCTTACCGCCGGGATATTGGGACTGATTACCTTTATCGGCGTCAACGCGATCGCAGCGCTGCTGGAGCAGCACGAAGCGAAGAAGCGGGCAGCGGGCATCGTCGTCAAGTCAGGCCTTGGCGGATTCCTTTATCTGGAAGTGCTCGATGCCAGTTTCAGCTTCGACGGGGTGATCGGTGCCTTCGCACTGTCGAACAACATGATCATCATAGCGCTGGGCCTGTCGGTTGGCGCGATCTTCGTGCGGTCGATCACCATTCATCTGGTGCAAACGGGAACATTGGCGCAATATCGCTATCTTGAACACGGCGCGTTCTGGGCGATCATCGTGCTGGGCGGGATCATGCTGTTTTCAGCCAGGTTCCACATCCCGGAAACGATCACCGGGCTGATTGGCGCAACGCTGATCGGGCTAAGCTTTTTGTGGTCTGTTCGTCACAACCGCCGCGAAGGCGTGCAAAGAATAGATCTCAATGCAACCGCGCAAGGCGACTAGCTATGGGTGCAGCCATCATCAGTTGAAACAGGTGATAGAGCAGCAGCGGCGCGATCACGAATCCGGCAACGTCGGGAACGAACAGAATGGCGGCAAGCGGTGCGCCAATCGCCACGCTCTTCTGCGCTCCAGCGAACAGAAACGCTTTGCGGTCGGCGATCGGATAGCGAAGCAGCCCGCTCGCCCACCATGCAGCCAGATGCGCGGCAATCAGGAAAATGGCTGTCATAATAAGTAGCCATGCCCAGCTTGCTCCGTCAAACATCTGCAGCAGGCCCTGCTCGACAGCCCCCGACATGGCGACAAAGACGGCAATCCCGATCACGATACGATCAAGCCAGACGATCCTGGCCTTGCGCGCTATCACCCAATCACGGGTCCATCCCTGAAGCGCCTGGCCGATAATGAATGGCAGCACCAGGATCGCCGCAATCCTCACGATCGCTTGATAGCCTATCTCGCCCGCCTCATTGCCGGCGAGCAACGCGAAAAGCGGCGCGGTGATGAATACACCCGCAATATTGATCAGCGCCGCCCCCACCACCGCGAGCGCGATATTGCCCTCTGCCAGCGTGGTATATGAAGTGGCTGACTGAATCGTAGACGGCAAGGTACCGAGATAGAGGAACCCCAGTGCAACCAGCGGGGGCAGATGGGCTGTGGCAACCAACGAAATACCCATGCCGCCAAGCGCCATCACTCCGAAAACCCACAGCATCAGCGGGCCGAAATAGCGCCAGTTTCTGAGACCATGCGTGATTTCGCCGCGGGCAATGCGCATGCCATTGACGAGAAACAGCAGGAATATGCCTGTGCTTGAAACAGTGCGCGCCGTGTCGCGCAGCTCGCCTGCTGCAGGAAAGATCAGCGCCAGCCCAGTCGCCATAACAAGGACCGCAATCATCGGGTCAGCGAAAAAGGAGCCAAGCCTGCGCATTGGCCCGCACTGCCCGCGCACTTTGCGCTTGTCGAGTGCCTGCGTGCAACCGGCTCCGATCAGGCCGAAAGATCGTATTGCTTGAGCAGGTCGTAAAGCGTCGGTCGGCTGATCCCCAGCATTTTGGCGGTGCTGGAAATATTGCCTTCGCTGCGCGCAAGAGCATGGCGGATCACGCGCCGGTCCGCTTCTTCGCGGGCGGTCTTAATGTTGAGCACATCGCCCCGCTCCTCGCCGCTTTGCTGAAGGTCAAGATCACCCGCGCCCACCAGCTTGCCGTCAGTCATGATCACCGCGCGTTTCACGCGGTTTTCCAGTTCGCGCACATTACCGGGCCAATCATGCGCATCGATCGCCGCCAGCGCATCGGGTGCAAAGCCGCTCACTTGCGGGTTCATCTCATTGGCGAAGCGATTGAGGAACGCCTTGGCCAGCAAGGTCGCATCACCATGCCGTTCGGCCAGCGTCGGGATCTTCACCACGATTTCAGCCAGACGATAGAACAGGTCTTCCCGGAATCTGCCTTCACTGCACATCAACTCAAGATCTTGATGTGTGGCACAAACGATACGCGTATCAACCTCGATCGGCTTTCGCCCGCCGATCCGCTCAATCGTGCGTTCCTGCAGAAAGCGCAACAGTTTGACCTGCAGTGCCAGCGGTATATCACCCACCTCATCGAGGAACAGAGTGCCGCCTGCGGCATTCTCGATCTTGCCTTCGATGGTCTTGACCGCGCCGGTAAAAGCACCCTTTTCATGCCCGAACAATTCGCTCTCAAGCAGATTTTCCGGGATCGCCGCGCAGTTGATCGCGACAAAGGGCCCATCCCTGCGGTCGCTTGCATCATGCAGTCCCTTGGCAAGCAATTCCTTGCCAGTACCGCTTGCTCCCAGCAGCATGACCGAGACATTGGTGCTCGCCACCCGTTCGATCGTGCGGGCAACTTGCACCATTTCGGGGGCAGCGGTGATCATGCCGCCCAGCACGCGGTTATCCTCGCCGCTTTGCGATTTGAGCCTGCGGTTTTCCGCTTCGATCTGGTGCAGGTTGAAGGCACGCCGCACAATCAGGCCCAAATCCTCGATATCAACTGGCTTGTGGTAGAAATCATAGGCTCCGCGAGCGATCGCATCCAGCGCGCTCTCGCGCGCTCCGTGCCCCGAAGCGACAATTACCTTGGTGTCCGGCTTCAGTTCCATGATCGCATCGAGCACGGCGAAACCCTCGCTTGTGCCATCCGGATCAGGCGGCAGACCAAGGTCAAGCGTGACCACCGCCGGTCCGACCTGACGCAATGCCGCAATTGCACTTTCGCGGTCTGTGGCAGGGACGACTTCAAAATCGTCGTAAGCCCATTTGAGTTGGGCCTGCAGACCCTCGTCGTCCTCTATGACCAGCAGTGCGGGTTTCTTGTCGGCCATCATGCCACCTTGCTTTCAAACTCTTTGCCCTGCCACAGCGGATCAATTGCCTCCGCCAATGGCATGGTGATGATAAATCGTGTTCCCAGCCCCTCACGGCTTTCGACATGCAGGCTCCCGCCCATCGCGCGAATGAGCTCCCTTGCTTCGAACGCGCCAATGCCAAACCCGCCTTCTTTTGAAGAAACGAACGGCTTGAAAAGACCGTTGCGCACGAATTCGGGCGACATTCCCTTTCCGTTGTCGATCACCTCGACGCGGCCGGTCAATCCATCGCAGGAAACATTGATATAAACCGGGAGATTGGCGTCACTGGCATCGATCGCATTCTGCACAAGATGCTGAATCGCCTGCTCCATCGCCACGGGATCGCCGCGCACCACACAACTTTCGCTGCGAGCAACCCTGACAGGGTGGAGGGAGTTGGAACGATTGGCCAGCGCATCCGCCATCGCGGCCAGATTGACCGCTGCCTGACGCTCGATCTTGCCGGTTCCATAGCGGCCGAGCCGGGCCAGCAACATTTGCAGCTTGTCTGCACTGTTACGCAGCGTGATCAGCATGTCTGCACGAAATTCCGGGTTTTCGGCATGCTTTTCGGCATTGCGGGCAAGCAGGGTCAACTGGCTTGCCAGGTTCTTTATGTCGTGCATCACGAAAGCAATCCGGCGGTTGAATTCGTCAAACCGGCCAGCTTCCATCAAGGCCTGCTGGCCCGTTTGTTCAGCCAGATAGCTGGCCAGCTGGCGGCCGGCCGCGCGCAGTAGATCAAAGTCTTCCCAGTCCAGAGCGCGCGCCACCGGTGGACGGGCCAGGATGACCACTCCAACCAGCCGTTCGAAATGAATCAGCGGAATGGCAGCCCAGGCCGCAGGAGCGTCCCACAACCATTGAGGCAGTGGTTTCGCATAGGGATGGTGGACAGCCCCAGAGCGTAGGGCATCGATATCATAGATGAATTGGCTACGCTCAAACTGCGCTGCAAGGTCATGTTCAGCTGCCGGAGAAGGCACTTCGATCTCGGGCCATTGCCAGCGGGCTACCAGTTCCAGCTCAGCTTCTTCATTGGGGGCAAGCAGCAATCCGGCAGGGCTATCGGTAATGTCTGCCATCGCCTTTACTGCGCGCTGGTTGAGGCTGCCTTCGTCAGCGCCCCCGCGCCCCATGGTTGCGGTGAAACGAAGCCACTCCGCTCGGTAGTCATAACGATGGCGGAAGAGGTGCTTGGCCAGCACTACCCGAAGCCAGGCACGCGCGCGCGCTGATGGCAGCCAGATAATCGCTGCGACGCTTGCGAAAACCATAAATCCCACTTGTGTCACACGGCCAAGGTCTCCGCCCAGCAACGCCAGCGAGCGACTGATCACCACCATCGCCATCAGGTAACCACCGATCAGCAGTAGCGAGAGGCTGCGGAAAGCGACCGCACGCGACGGGCGAAACTGCAACCCCGCAGTGCCAGCATTGCTGCCGATCGCCAAGGCGAGGAACAGCAATCCGGTCACCAACCCGCGCAGCGCCAGCAAAAGTTCGGGAGGCTCGCTGCTGAGATAGGCGACCGTGTACAGATTGAGGTCGTAGAGCCAGATCCCCGCCAGTGCGAATGCGCTCCAACGCAGCAATTGCCTTGAGGCGACGGCCGCCCCGCCATACAGGTTATGCAGCAATACAAGCGCCCCGATCGTCACCAAAAGATGCAGGATGACCGATATCTGGTTCGTCAACGCTGCCAGCTCGGGCGTTGCGGCAACCCGCAGGCCAACAGCCAACAGCAAGGGCTGAAGCAGCTCGACCAGGAACAAGGTGCCCACCAGCGGCCGGATGGGCCGCATGCTTTCGTCCCGTCCGTCATTCGCGAACAGACGGAACAGCAGATAGACCAACGAAAGGTTGCGCGCTGATTCAGCGAGCCCTGTAGCTAGCGAGGCAGGTGACAGGGCAGCAGACAATGCGGCCCAGAGCCCGGTCAGCATTATAGCAAGGACTGCGGCCCAGCGGTCAAGCCGCGTCCTGTCTCCCATGCGCAGGATCCACAAAGCCGAAGCGAGGCAAAAGGCGGCGCCGCCAATATTGCCGATCTGACCGGCCAGCTGCAGCAGCGAAAGGTCGGTTCCGAGCATCACACCGGATTCCTTGCGCAAGCCGCTACGGCATGTGTGCCGCAGCGCGCGTAGAAATCAAAGATGGACCGTTCGCCCTGCATGTTCGCGTGTGGTTGCCTCGCAATGCCAATCACATCGCGTATTAAGAGGGAGAAATGAAATGTCGGTAAATTTTACACTCGGCCATTTCCATCAGCATTCCTGCCACATTGCGTGATTGACGCATTTATAACCGGCATACTGCTAGTGATCGCGCAAGGGATTGAATTCAAACGGAGTAACGCCGCGCGTGACTCGATCGATACGCAAGGGCGCGCCGCGCGGTGGCAGCGACCGCTGGCGGCAACCTTCCCGGTAACACCGCGCACAGCCAAGCCCGATCGGCTCTGCAGCCTTTGGATCTAGCGAAACGCCCTTCGCCGCAGCCATCTGACTGCCAAAACGCGTCTCGACGCCCAGCACGATCACAAAACGGGCATCGTCGCCCGCACCAATCGCGTCGACGGTGCGGGCAAAGGTAAGCCAGTGAGCAGGCCCGGAATCCGCACCTTCAACCATCACCGGCTGAACACACAAGTCTCCGCGCCGTTCAAATGCCATGTGTGCCACCCAAAGCGGGCATGTGGCTTCACTTTCAAGCAGGGTAGCCCCGCTGGCACCGGAAAAGCGTTTCGAAAACTGGCCCGCACGGTCAAGCCTTGCCATGAAAAACGGCAGGCCGCGCTGACCAACCCGCTGCATTGTGGTGAGACGATGCGCGAGTTGTTCGAAACTGACTCCGAAGCGCCGTTGCAGCACCAAGAAGTCATATCCGGTCTGTTCGCATGCGCGCAGGAACCGGCCATAGGGCATCAGCAGCGCCGCCGCGAAATATGCCGTCAGGTGCCGTTCGAACAACTGCCTTGATGCGGCATCGTCAAGCTGGGCACCGGCAACAAGTCTGGAGATCGCTTCGCGCTGTTCCAGCGCCACCAATTGCGCGGCAATCTGGAAATTGCGTGAGGACCGATCGAGCATCTCGGACAGCTGGAGTTGGCGGGCGTGCAAATCGAGCCGGCGCAGCCAATCGGGCATGACGTCGAGCGGTAGAATACGCACGGTGAGCTGGTGTTTGTCACGCAGGCGTTCGGTCAGCGCCGCCCCAAGGTCGCTATGGGAAAGACGCAGTTCGTCAGCCAGATCTTCGGCAGCGTGATCGAGATCGGCGAAATGGTTTCGCCAACGCTCGATCTCGCGCCTTGAGGCGATTAGCGAATCGTTGATTCCACCAGTTTCCTGGCCACTGCGATCGTAAAGCCGGGCGAACGCCGCTGCCGCCTGAGGCGCGGCGGCCAGCAATTCGCTCACTTCGTCGCGGTCTATGCCCAGATCGGCAAAGCGTTCGTCCGCTAACCTGCGTGCCAGTCCGTCCACGCCGCCAATCGCTTCATCCTCACGCAATGTGCGTGGATCGAAGTCAAATCGCTCGATCACCTGCACCAGCACTCGCGCGGATAGTGGACGCTGGTTACGTTCGATCAGGTTTAGGTAGCTGGGGCTGATGCCCAATGTTGCGGCCATTGCCGCCTGGGTCAGCCCCTCGCGCTTACGCAATCGGCGTAAGGCCGGGCCCGCGAGAAGAGAAGTATCAGCCATAATGTCAATATATTTACATTTTTACAGAGTTGGAAGCCGAAAAATGCTCACGAAGACAAGATATTTTGTAATTTTCCCTGTCTTCGTAGCGTTCCGTCCGTCATTGATGCCTGCAAGGGGCGCCTCCCCGCCCAAGCAGGAGACAATGAATGACCTACCAGGCTTCCATCGCAGCGATGCGCAAGACCATCGAAACGAATGGCGCGCCGTGGAACGCGATCGACGCGGAAAGCGCGGCTCGCATGCAAATGCAGAACCGTTTCCGGACCGGACTCGACATCGCGAAATTCACCGCGAAGATCATGCGCGAGGATATGGCAGCCTATGACGCTGACCCAGCCAATTACACCCAGTCGCTGGGTTGCTGGCACGGGTTCATCGCCCAGCAGAAGCTGATCAGCATCAAGAAGCATTTCGGTAGCACCAAGCGCCGTTATCTCTACCTTTCGGGCTGGATGGTTGCTGCGCTGCGGAGCGAATTCGGCCCGCTACCTGACCAATCGATGCACGAAAAAACCAGCGTGCCTGCCCTGATCGAGGAAATCTACACTTTCCTCAAGCAGGCCGACGCGCGCGAACTGGGCATGATGTTCCGCGATCTCGATGCGGCCCGTGAGCGCGGCGATGAAATCGAGGCCAAGCGCATTGAAGCCGCGATCGACAATTATGAGACACATATTGTGCCCATCATCGCTGACATCGATGCAGGTTTCGGCAATGCCGAGGCAACTTATCTGCTCGCCAAGAAAATGATTGAAGCAGGCGCCTGCGCGATCCAGATCGAGAACCAGGTTTCTGACGAAAAGCAATGCGGCCATCAGGATGGCAAGGTTACGGTTCCGCACGAGGAATTCCTGCAGAAAATCCGCGCGGTCCGTCACGCCTTCCTGGAGCTGGGTGTTGAAGACGGGATCATCGTTGCCCGCACCGATTCGCTTGGTGCAGGCCTGACCAAGTCGATCGCTTACACCAAGGACGAGGGCGATCTGGGCGATCAGTACAACAGCTTTCTCGATTGCGAAGAGGTCGATCCGTCCGGCATCAGGAACGGGGATGTCTTTCTCAGCCGCGAAGGCAAGCTGCTGCGCCCCAAACGCCTGCCTTCAAATCTTTACCAGTTCCGCGCCGGCACGGGTGAAGATCGCTGTGTGCTCGACTGCATCACATCGCTCCAGAACGGTGCAGACCTGCTGTGGATCGAGACAGAGAAACCGCATATCGGCCAGATCGGCGGCATGGTAGACCGCATCCGCGAAGTGATCCCTAACGCCAAGCTGGTCTACAACAACTCGCCCAGCTTCAACTGGACGCTGAATTTCCGTCAGCAGGTCTATGACGCCTGGGAAGCCGAGGGTCGCGATCTGTCAATTTATGACCGGGCCAAGCTGATGAGCATCGACTACGATGGTAGCGCGCTCGCTGATGAAGCCGATCGCCGGATCCAGACCTTCCAGCGCGACTCCGCTGCGCAGGCCGGAATCTTCCATCACCTGATTACTTTGCCGACCTATCACACGGCCGCGCTGAGCACAGACAACCTCGCCAAGCGCTATTTCGGCGAGGAAGGCATGCTGGGCTATGTCAAGCAGGTCCAGCGCGAGGAAATTCGCCAAGGCATCGCCTGTGTGAAGCATCAGAATATGGCCGGCAGCGACATCGGTGACGACCACAAGGAATACTTTGCCGGCGAAGCGGCCCTCAAAGCCGGCGGCAAGGAAAACACCATGAACCAGTTCGAAGCTGCATAGGAGAGCGGATATGAGCGATACCCCCACCAAGGAACCGGGCCGTGCACGCGCCCTGCTCTCCACTGCCGATTTCAAGCTGCTGCGCCGCGCGCTCGAAAGCCACGCCCGCGCCACGGATGATCGTGACGAGCTGGCCAAGATCAACGCGTTGCACCACCGATTAGGCACATATAGCTGACACAGATCCGGGGCACTCCCCTGCCCTGCACACTTTCTCCTGGGGAGGAGAACACGGCCGTCGGAACGCCCCCCGTTCCGGCGGCCGTCACTTTTCCGCGATCGCCAACTTTATGCAGCTATCCGCACCAACGCCCGCAGCTACATTCCGTAAGTCTTCACCAGCAGGATCGAAAGCGTGGCAACCATCAACAGCACCAATGGAACACCGGTGCGTATATAGTCTTTGAACTGGTAACTACCCTCGGACATGATCAGCATATTGGTTTGGTATGCGATCGGCGTTGCATAGCAAAGATTGCAGCCAAACAGCACTGCGAGGATCAGTGGCTCTGGCGGCAAGCCCAATTGGTTTGCAATGTTGAAGGCGATCGGAGTGCCCACTGTTGCAGCCGTGGCGTTTGACGCAAAATTGGTCAGCAACGTCACGAACAGCATGATCGCCGCTAGCACTGCCGCAGCCGGAAGATGTTGCAACCCCAGCGACATTGTTTCGCCCAGCCAGGCGGCGGCCCCACTGTCATCGATGATCCGCCCGATCGCTATGCTGGCAGCCACAAGCACAATGACCTTGCCTGAAAGTGCTCGCCCAACTCGGTCAAACTTCACACAGCCGGTCACGAACATCAGGATCGAGCCTGCCAGCGCGGAAATTGCAATCGGGAAAAGGCCGATCGATGCAGTGAAGACCGAGAAGAACATGATTGCTGCGGAAAGCACAGCCTTGGACTTGCGCGGCAGCTCCCGCGCGCCCTCGAGCATCAGAAGGCTGTCAGCGTCGGCGAATTCTTGCAGGCTCTCAGGCAGGCCCATAACGAGGAGCACATCGCCTTCCGAAATGCGCAGGTCGCCGCCTTCACTATATTGATCGCGCTCGCCCATCAGCCTTTCGGGCCGGTGGATTCCGAGAATTGCAACCCCGTACAAATCCGCGATTCCCGATGTAGGCAACGTGCGATTGATAAGCCGGGAATCGGCCGTCACGGTCATTTCGACAACGGTAATGTCCTGCCCCTTGGCAGCAGATTCGCGCCGTATACGGTCAACCACCCAGCTTGGGGCAAGTTGGCCCTTCAACACGCGCACCGCATCCTCCAGCGCTTCGTGCGTGCCTGAAATGTGCAAGCGCTGCTGAGGTTGCAAGGGACCGCCAGGCTGATCGTGAAAAAGAATGTCATCTGACAGGCGCGGGACGATCGCCGCGATTTCCTCGCCCACAAGCGCACTCTCCGGCCCGATTCTGAGGCGGGTATGGAACCGGCGTTTGACGGATTTCTGCGTTACGCTGTTGTCACCCAGCAGGCGCGGCATGACAAGCCATAGGTAGGGCAGCGCCACGAGTGCCGCCACAAGCACAATCGGCGTATAATGAAACACACTCATCTGCGGCATGCCCAGGTCAACCGCAATCGAGACGACAAGGATGTTGGTGGAAGTGCCTATCGTCGTTGCCATGCCGCCGATCAACACCGCTGCATTGAGCGGGATCAAAGTCTTGGAAGCGGGCATGGCACCCCGCGCAGCCAGCGCCACAAAAATCGGCATCAGTAGAACCAGCACCGGCGTGTCATTCACAGCCATGGAGAGGGTCATCGCAAGCAACAGCGAAACCAGCAGGCCCAGCTGCAGATTTATCTTGAATACCCGCTCCAGAATGCGCGCTGCTGGTTCCAATGCACCGGTTACCACCAGTCCGCGGCCCATGATCATCAACGCGCAGATGGTGATCAGCGCATAGTGCCCGAAACCGGCGAAGGCGAGAATCAGGCCATCGGTCGGACGGGTGCCTTCGAGCGGGAAGAAATACAGCCCTACCGCAATCACAGCGATGGTCAGCAAGGAAATGATTTCAATCGGCATCCGCCCTCGAGCGAATGCGATGAACATGGCCACGGTGACCACCATCGCTGCCATGGCGTGGAAGGAAGGTAAGGCCAGCATCGCTAACCTTGTGAATCCCAAAGCCGAGCCAAAATTACAAGCGCTTTTGCTGAGGGAGCGTTGCAGGTCGCCGTGCCCATCCAATCGAACAGACCGGCCAGGCAGCCTGGCCAGTGAGCTTGGTGCCTCTGGCCGGAGTCGAACCGGCACTTCCGAAGAAACTCGATTTTGAGTCGAGCGCGTCTACCAATTCCGCCACAGAGGCACTGTCACGGGAGCGAGGCGGATAGCCGCGCCATCGACAGTCTTCAAGTTTTCAATGCGCCCGCAAGCAATTTGTGTAACCTGGAATGCAGCACGTCGTTGGCCGCCAGAACCTGTGCCGCATGGATCGATTGCGAACGACCGCGAAAATCGCTCACGAAGCCGCCCGCTTCGCGCACCAGCAAGCAGCCGGCGGCCGTATCCCAATCGCTAAGTCCGGTTTCCCAGAACCCGTCAAACCGGCCCGCTGCAAGCCAGGCCAGGTCAAGCGAGGCTGCGCCAAAGCGGCGAATACCGGCAACATTTGGGCCAATCGCGGCGTAGATTTTCATCCATTCTTCCGCGTCCCCCGCACCCTGGAACGGAATGCCGGTGGCAATCAGTGCTTCAGACAGGCGGGAACGCGCCGATACGCGCAAGCGGGCATCCTGCAACCAGGCCCCGCGCGACTTTTCCGCCCAGAATGTCTCATCCGTAATCGGCTGGTAGATCACACCCGCAGTCACCTCATCCCAGCCTGAACCATCCGGCTTGGGCTCCTGAACCGCAATCGAGATCGCGAAATGCGGGATGCCGTGCAGGAAGTTGCTGGTACCGTCGAGCGGATCGATGATCCAGCGCGGCTTGTTGGGATCGCCTTCGATAATTCCCGCCTCTTCCAGCACAAAGCCCCAATCGGGCCGCGCATGAAGCAGTTCATCATAGATCGCGCGTTCGGCGCGCATATCTGCCTTGGAAACAAAATCCGCCGGCCCTTTACGGCTGACCTGCAGGTGTTCGACTTCGCCGAAGTCACGCCGCAAACGGCCGCCCGCCTTGCGGGCCGCCTTTTCCATCACGCGAATGAGACCGGAATACATGGACATGGGTGTTAGCTGGCTTTCCCGACGTAGGACTGCTCGTACACGTCAACCACAATGCGCGTACCGCTTTCGATATGCGGCGGAACCATTATGCGCACGCCATTGTCAAGCATCGCCGGTTTGTAACTTGATGAAGCGGTCTGTCCCTTCACCACCGCATCGGCTTCGACGATGGTGGCCTCCACCTGCGGCGGCAGGTCGACGCTGATCGGCTTTTCCTCCCACAGCTCAAGCGTTACCTGCATCCCGTCCTGCAGGAAGGGGCGTGCATCGCCCAAAAGGTCGCTTGGCAGGTTGATCTGCTCGTAAGTGTCATTGTCCATGAACACCAGCATAGTGCCGTCTTCATACAGAAACTGGAATTCCTTGGTGTCGAGCCGCACGCGCTCGACCGTATCGGCGCTGCGGAAGCGCACGTTGGTCTTGCGCCCATCCTGCAGGTTCTTCATTTCGACCTGCATATAGGCGCCGCCCTTGCCCGGCTGGGTGTGCTGGATCTTGGCGACTTTCCAGATGCCGCCTTCATATTCAAGGATATTGCCTGGGCGAATATCGACGCCGCTGATCTTCATGGGAGCTAACCTTTTCAAGGAACCTGCGGGGCCGCGCCCCACGCATTGTTGCGCGCGCCCTTAGCCGAGGCGCGAACGCAGGGCAAGGCGGCTGGCGAGCAGGACAAGAACATGGTAGCGCTTCTGGCCATGAAAAGATCTATCTTGCCCGCGCTGTTTGCTGTTTTTGCCATTGCGGCCCCGGCACATGGCGAAATGCTCAAGACCATGCCGCACGGACCCTATGAATGCGCGCTACCAGGCAATGCCGCCGACACTGCATGGGTACCCGATGCCGAGCAAAGCTTCACCATTTCGCGCGCCTCGCGCTATCGCAACACCGAAGGGCGCGGCACTTACCTGCTCAAGGGTGACGAACTGACCTTTACCAGCGGGCCGAAGAACGGGCAGCGCCTGCGCCGGACTGGCACCAATGAACTGCGCCAGATCAACGACAATGAAAAAACTGGCCGCATGATCTGCGTTCGCGTGGGAAGTAACTACTGATCAGGTCCTGACGCGCGCTTGATCGCAGTGGCGAAATTGCGCACCGCCTGCGCCTCATCACCGTTCCACACAGCAGCCGACACAGCCAGGAAATCGGCACCTGCCTTGACCAGCGGCGCGCAATTATCGGGCGTGATTCCACCGATCGCGACGCAGGGAATTTCAAACAGCCGGCTCCACCATTCGAGCAGTTCGGGCTCAGGCCTTTCGGCATCGCCTTTATCCTTCGTGGTCGAAGGAAAGAAGGCGCCAAAGGCGACATAGTCCGCGCCCGCCTCGCCCGCTTCCATCGCAAGATGGCGCGACGCATGGCAAGTCACCCCGATCTGCGCTTCACGGCCCAGTTCCTCGCGTGCCTGCTTCGGCGAGCCATCGCCCTGCCCCAGATGAACCCCGTCCGCCTTGATGCGTTTGGCAAGTGCCACGCTGTCATTGACGATAAAGGCTACATCGTGCTCGGCGCAGATTGCCTGAAGCGGTGCGGCCAATTTTGCCGCCTCGTGCTGGTCGAATCCCTTCACCCGGAACTGAAATGCCGCGACCAGCCCCGCGCCCACATCAAGGGCGCGCGTCAAACGCTCGGGAAAATCGCCAGTCACGTCGGGCGGCGAAATGAGGTAAAGCTGAGTCATGGGCAGGAGATCGTTCATGCTGCGCTCAATAACGTTCCGCAATGATTGCGCAATGCATCGCAGCAAGCTGCTCCTATCACTCGCCGTAATGCCACTTGCAGCCTGTATGACGCCGCAGGAGCCGCCTGGCTGCCGGCAATTCGATTGCATAGCCATTGGCGAACAGCAACGGCTTGCGCCCGGCCTTGCCGCACGGCCTGTCTCGATCAAGGAAGACAGCCGCTGCCCGATCGAGGCCGAATGCGTCTGGGCTGGCCGCGTGGTGATCGAAACCGAGCTTGAGCTGGGGCACGAGGTGATCACGGTCTTGCTCGACAGCAGTGAACCCATGCATATCAACGCCGGGCTTCTTTCGGTTGCGGAAGTTGCCCCCGACATGTCGATCCAACGGTCACCCATTGCGCCTGAGCACTACCGCTTTGCCTTCCGCTTCGTGCCCGATTTGATGGACAATGAGCCGATGGAACAGATCGTGAGATGACCGCCAATACTGTGCCAAGGCGGGATACCGGCCATTGCGCCACAGACTTTAGGCCAGCCCTGAGATAACATCGCCCCAGTCGAGAGGTCATCCTATGTCTGCATTTCTCTTTTCGAGCGCTGCCGCGATTGCTGCAGCCGCCAGTGCCCCTGTTATCAGCCAGGTTTCGATGTTCGACGAGGTCGAATTGCCTGCAGGGCTATCGCTCTACACTGTGGGCGTGCTCGACGACACGCGCTGCCCCGACCGCGAATTGTGCTTCCGCGAAGAGCGACTGGTGGTGGCGACTGTGGTGATGGACGGGCGCAAGCGCACCGGCGTGGCGATGGAACTGGGCGTGCCGCTGCGCGTCTATGGCGGTTGGCTGACACTGGTCTCGACCACCGCCATGCCGCGTGAGTATGGCGCTATCCCGCTTGCGGAATACGGGCTGACTTATTTGTTCGAGCCTGACCGGTAAGATCGCCCCGCCGGGTCAGCCCGCAACTGAAGCCTGGTAAACCGCATCAATAGCGGCGCCCAGCGTAGCGTCGAACTCGGCGTCGCTCTGGCCCTTGCGCAGATCCTGCAACAAACCGCGACTGAAGCTGGCAATCATACCTTTGTTCTTCGCCAGATGCGTGCAGGCATCCTCGGTCGAATAGCCGCCCGACAGCGCGACCACACGCAGCACGTTGGGGTGCGCAATCGCCGGCGCATAAAGGTTCGGACTTGCAGGAATAGACAGTTTGAGCATGAACTTGCGGCCTTCAGGCAAGGCGTCGAGACCTTTCATCACTTCGGCCAGCAGGATTTCTTCGCCCTGTGCACGATCGGCCGCCGTGATGTCATATTCCGGCTCGAGGATCGGCACGAGCCCACGATCGGCTATCCGGTTGCCATATTCGAACTGCTGCGCAACGATGGCCGCGATCCCGGCTGCATCAGCCGATTTGATCACCGAACGCATCTTGGTCCCGAACATTCCTGCCGCAACCGATTTGTCGAGCAACGCATCGAGATTGGTCATGTCCTTCATCAACTGGACGCCTTGGGCCTCGGCCTCGAGGCCCTGATCGACCTTGATGAAGGGCACAACGCCGCGCTGCTTGAGTGCATCGGCAGTGGGCACGCCTTCGACCAGGCCGTCCATGGTCTTCTCGAACAGGATCGCGCCGATCACCTTGCCGCTGGCAAAGCTGGGCGCAGTGATAACCCGGCTGCGCATGGCGTGGATCGCCGCGTACATTTCCTCATCGCCTGACCACTCGCTGTCTTCGACGCCATAGCCGCGCAGCGCCTTGGGGGTCGATCCGCCGGACTGGTCAAGCGCGGCGATGAAGCCATCGGCGCTGGCGATTGTTGCGGCCATCTGGTCGAAATTCATCTGGGAGGTCCTGCCTTGAAGGTAAATTCATGCATACGAATGCACGCGCCCATAACGGGCGCAGCTTTGCGCTGCAACATCCCGAAAAAGAGATTTCGAAACTTATCTGCGGCCTTGGTCGTTTATCCCTTATGTAACAAAGAGGAATAAACATGCTGGACGACATCCAGAGCAAGCTTTGCGACAATAACCCAACCGATTTTGGCGATCTCAAAGCTCTCTTCATCAACTGCACACTGAAATATTCGCCTGAAGCCTCTCACACCGACACTCTGATCGACATGTCGGCCGAGATCATGCACCGCAATGGCGTGCAGGTCGAACGGATCCGGGCAAGCGATTACCAGCTCGCCTATGGCGTATACCCGGACATGACCGAGCACGGTGCGAAGCACGACGACTGGCCACTCGTCTGGCCCAAGGTAGCCGCTGCCGACATAGTCGTGCTCGGCACACCGATATGGCTGGGCGAAAAGAGCTCAGTCTGTCAGCTCATCATAGAAAAGCTATATGCCCACTCAGGCCAGACCAACGACAAGGGCCAGTATATCTTCTACGGCAAGGTGGGTGGCTGCCTCGTCACCGGCAATGAAGATGGTATCAAGCATGTCGGCATGGGCGTGCTCTACAGCATGCAGCACGTTGGCTTTACCATCCCCCCTCAGGCCGATGCAGGCTGGATTGGAGAGGCCGGCCCCGGCCCCAGCTTCGGCGAGGAGCTTGACGACGGCTCACGCGCCGGGTTCGACAATGACTTTACCCGCCGCAATACCACCTTCATGACCTGGAACTTGATGCACATGGCGCACATGTTGAAGGATGCTGGCGGCTTGCCTGCTCATGGGAATTCGCGCGAGTTGTGGAACGAGGGATGTCGGTTCGACGCGCCCAATCCTGAGCATCGCTAAACATAACGGTTGCAGCGCCGGCCTATTTCCAAAGCTGGAGATCGCGTATGGCAGGCGGCACCTCGGCATTCGTCTCCATGCGGGAAAGGCTACGTTCTTCAAGCATCCAGCGACGCCTGATCGCCGACTTGCACCAAAGATCGGTTACCCAGAACGGGCCAGACCATTCCAGCCTGCCTAATTTCAAGTCCAGGTCCACGCCGGCTGCGAACCATGCACATTTTCCGTGTTGCCGCACGAACACTTCGCGAAAGCGGAAACCGGTGCACGCGAAGGCTCCCTTGCTCGCCTCGGCAAAACTGGGCCTGTCGAGCAATTGCGGTCGATCACTACCGACTATCATCAGGAAATCGCGCGACAGCAGTTTGCGCAATTCAGCCGCCTGGCGGTTCATCCAGGCGCGCATCATCTGATTTTCAAGTGCTTCGATTGTCGCCGAGATGTCAGACATTGTTCAGGCCCGAAGCGCGGCGACGCCGGGCAACTCCTTGCCTTCCATCCATTCAAGGAAGGCCCCCCCTGCAGTCGAAACGTAGGTTATTTCACCCATCACGCCCGCATGCGCCAGCGCCGCGACGGTATCGCCGCCTCCGGCCACCGAGATCAGCGAGCCTTCCTGGGTCAAAGCGGCTACCGTGCGTGCCAGTGCCACGGTCGCCTCGTCGAACGGGGGAATTTCGAATGCGCCCAACGGCCCGTTCCACACCAGCGTTCGGCAGGTCTTGAGCACATCGCCCAGCGCCTCGACCGCTTGAGGGCCGATGTCGAGGATCATTTCATCGGCAGCTACCTCGTGGACGTTGCAAGTGCGCAAGCTCGGCGGATTGGGTGCGAATTCCTTCGCCACCACCACGTCGTAGGGCAGATGGACCGTGCAGCCGGCTTGGTCAGCCTGATCCATGATCTTGTTCGCAGTCTCGGTGAGATCGTGTTCACACAGCGATTTGCCCACATCCACCCCGCGCGCGGCGAGGAAGGTATTGGCCATGCCGCCACCGATGACGAGGTGCTGCACTTTGCCAACAAGGTTTTCGAGCACTGCCAGCTTGCTCGAAACCTTGGCCCCGCCGACCACTGCCGCGACAGGAGGATTCGGCGCGCCCAATGCCACTTCAAGCGCGGTCAGTTCCTTTTCCATCGCCCGCCCGGCATAGGCAGGCAGCACATGCGCCAGCCCTTCGGTCGTGGCGTGTGCACGGTGCGCGGCGGAAAAGGCGTCATTGACAAAGATATCGCCATTTTCGGCAATCGATGCTGCAAAACCCGGATCGTTCGCTTCCTCGCCCGGCCAGAAGCGGACGTTTTCCATCAGCCCGATGTCGCCGGGCCGCAGAATATCGATGGCTTGCTGCGCCACTGGACCTGCGACCTCGGGGATGAACATGATTTCCTTGCCGAGCACCTTCTCGACATCGCCCTGCACCATGCTGGTAGACAGCATCGAGCTGCGCTGGCCGCCCGGCCTGCCGAAGTGCGCAAGCAGCAAGACTTTGGCCCCCTTGTCGCACAGCTCGATAATGGTGGGCTTGGCAGCCTCAACCCTCGTCACATCGGTCGCCGACCCGTCCTTCATCGGAAGGTTCAGGTCGACCCGAACGAGCGCGACCTTGCCGGTGAGGTCGCCAAGGTCATCCAGGGTTTTGAAAGCTGCCATTGCAATGGCCCCTTAAAGGAACTTCGCCATCACACCAGTAGTGTCAATCATGCGGTTCGAGAAGCCCCACTCATTGTCATACCAGCTGACGACCCGGGCCAGCTTGCCTTCCGTCACTGCAGTTTCCAGGCTGTCGATGGTCGAGCTTGCCGGATAATGATTGAAGTCGCTCGATACCAGCGGCTGGTCGGTATAGTCGAGCACGCCCTTCAGCGGTCCTTCGGCAGCCGCCTTGAGCGCGGCATTGAGCTCTTCGACGCTCGTGTCCCGGCCCGGCGTGAACACCAGATCGACCATCGAAACATTCGGCGTGGGAACGCGCACGGACGAACCATCGAGCTTGCCCTTGAGCTCGGGCAACACCAGTCCCACCGCGCGAGCGGCACCCGTGGTGGTTGGGATCATGTTGGCGGCACCCGCGCGTGCACGGCGCATGTCCTTGTGCATCTGGTCAAGGATGCGCTGGTCATTGGTGTAGCTGTGGATCGTGGTCATGAAACCACGTTCTATCCCCACCGTTTCGTTCAGCACCTTGGCCATCGGGGCCAGGCAATTGGTAGTGCAGCTGGCGTTGGAAATGATTACGTCATCCGCCGTCAGCGTGTCATGATTCACGCCATATACGATCGTCTTCGAAACGCCCGTTGCGGGGGCCGAAATGATCACGCGCCTGGCGCCAGCGGCCAGATGCGGGCGGCTTGCTTCGTCAGACTGGAAGAAGCCGGTGCATTCCATCACGATGTCGATGCCCTGCGCGGCGTGCGGCAGGTTTGCAGGATCGCGTTCGGCCGTGACCTTGATGACCTTGCCATTGACGATCATTTCGCCATCGGCGGCCTCCACCGAGCCGGGAAAGCGGCCATGCGTGCTGTCATACTGGAACAACAGCGCATTGGACTTGGTGTCCGCAAGGTCATTGATCGAAACGAGCTCGAGATCGTGGTCGTCCCGCTCAAGTATAGCCCGTGCAACAAGCCGTCCGATACGTCCGAAACCGTTGATCGCAACCTTGGTCGCCATGGAAAATGCTCCTGATTAGCCGTTGAGTTTATTGAGTATCTTGGGGACAATCGCGTCCACGGTGAAGCCGAACTTGGCAAACAATTCTTCCGCAGGGGCAGATGCACCGAAGCGGTCGATGCCGATGTTCAATCCGTCATTGCCCGTGTAACGCTCCCATCCGAAGGTTGTACCGGCTTCTATCGAAACCTTGAGGCAACCGGCGGGAAATACGTCTGCACGATATTCTGCGGGTTGCTCGTCAAACAGCTCGGTCGAAACCATCGAAACCACATCGGCACCCACGCCCTGTTGTTCAAGGGCCTCGGCGCACTCAAGTGCGACATGGAGTTCGGAACCCGTTCCGATCAACACAACCTTGCGCGCAGCGTCGGCGCTCTTGAGGCGATAGCCGCCGCGCGCCGAAAGATTTTCGTCCGGCATCTCCAATCGAAGTTGGGGCAGGTTCTGACGACTCAGTGCCAGCACACTGGGGCGGCTGGTTTGCTTGAGCGCGATTTCCCATGCCTCTGCAGTTTCGACCACATCAGCAGGGCGCAGCACCAGCAAATTGGGCATGGCGCGCAGTGAAGCGAGGTGTTCGATCGGCTGGTGGGTTGGCCCGTCCTCGCCCAGCCCGATCGAATCATGCGTCATGACATAGATCGCGCGGACCTGCTGCAGCGCGGACAGGCGAATCGCACCGCGCGCATAGTCGGTAAAGACCAGGAAGGTGCCGCCATAGGGGATCACCCCACCATGCAGCGCCATTCCGTTCATCGCCGCCGCCATGCCGAATTCGCGGATGCCGTAATAGACGTAGCGCCCGCCGTAGTTTTCGGCAGTAAAGGCCTCGATACCGCCCGCCTTGGTGTTGTTGGAACCGGTAAGATCGGCGCTGCCGCCGATCGTATCGGGCAAAACCGGGTTGATCGCGCCCAGCGCCATCTCGCTGGCCTTGCGGGTTGCCACGTTCTTCGGTTCCGCAATAAGTGAGGCAAGATAGTCCTTCATCGCATCGCCCTGCGGCAATTCACCCGCCATGCGGCGAGTGAACTCTGACTTGTCGCCTGACGCTCGCAGCCGCTCGTTCCAGTCGCCATGAGCGGCTTTGCCGCGTTCGCTGGTGGCGCGCCAGTGTGCCAGGATATCGTCGGGAACGACGAATGGCTCAGCGTCCCAGCCCAGCTCTTTTCGCGCGGCAGCGATTTCGTCTGCCCCCAACGGAGCGCCATGGGTCGCGCTGGTGCCTTGCTTGTTAGGGGCACCCTTGCCGATCACTGTCTTGCAAGCCACCAGTGAAGGGCGATGGTCTGCCACCGCTTCGTCAATCGCGCGGGCAATATCGGCAAAGTCGTGCCCGTCGCAGCTCGTCACATGCCAGCCGGTCGCCATATAGCGCGCCCTGATGTCTTCGCTGGTTGAAAGCTCGGTGCTACCGTCGATGGTGATGTCATTGTCATCCCACAGCACGATCATCCGACCGAGCTTCAGATGGCCAGCCAGCCCGATCGCTTCGTGATTTATGCCCTCCATCAGGCAGCCGTCGCCCGCGATCACCCAGGTGCGATGATCGACCAAGCCGTCACCGAACACAGCATTGAGATGCCGTTCGGCCATCGCCATGCCCACGCCCATTGCCAGCCCCTGGCCCAGCGGGCCGGTGGTGCATTCAATTCCAGGCAACATGAAATTCTCCGGGTGGCCAGCGCAGGGGCTGCCCAACTGACGGAAGTTGCGGATGTCCTCGATGGTCGGTTGCTCATAGCCCGAAAGATACAGCAGGCTGTAGATCAGCATCGAGCCGTGGCCCGCCGAAAGCACGAAACGATCGCGATCGGCCCAGTCGGGTGCGGATGGATCGAATTTGAGATATTTCGACCACAGAACGCTTGCGACATCGGCCATGCCCATCGGCATCCCGGGGTGGCCCGAGTTCGCAGCCTGCACGGCATCCATTGATAGCGCGCGGATTGCATTGGCCATGGGTTGAAGGCGGGCGGGATCAATGCTCATGCGCAAATTGCTCCTGAACTGCTGCGAGCGACGCCATGCTGCATCGGCCCGGCGCGTCGATTCGACGCATTGACGGACCCTTTGCGGAGGGCGGGAATGAGGTCAACCCGCCCGGCGCGTCCTTTCACCGGCTGGCGGAAAAATTGTTTTATACGGCATCGTCAAGACAACTTATCAACAGGCCCAGCCAAGGCTTTGCTCACTCACGGCAAATTGGTTAAATTACCTGCATGGATAGGCACCGCGTCGAGCAGGCGGTCCGAAGGATCGAAGTTGCATTGGGCCGCATTGAAGCGGCGGCGGTTTCGTTCGCCCCCAATTCCGGTGCTGCCACCAGACTTGCAAACAACCATCACGCACTACGCGAGGAAGTGGCCGCAACCCTGCGCGATCTTGACGAGCTGATCGAAAGGCTCAATCCATGAGCGAGGTTACGCTTCGTATCGGCGGCAAGGCCTACAAGGTTACCTGTGCTGACGGCGAGGAAGCGCAATTGGCCAAGCTGGGGAACATGGTCGACGGAAAGTTCAAGCAGATGGAAGGGATTCTGGCGCCGAGCGATGCGCAGAACCTTTTATTTGCCGCCATCTTGCTCGCTGACGAGCTGTACGAGGCACGCGAAGCGGTGGGCGGTGATCCTGCAAGGCTGGCTGAGCGCGTCAGGGAACTTGAGGCAGAAGCGCGCGCCTCGTCCAATGCGCAGCGCGAAACCGCGCTTGAACTTGAGGCTGTCCGCGCAGAGCGCGACACGATCGCCAACGATCTTGCCAATATTCACTCTGCTGCCGGTGGCCAGGAACCACTGTTTGAAGGGGCCGACATCGCACCAAAGCTTGAGCAATTGGCAGATTTGGTCGAAAAATGTGCAGTTGTGCTTGAGAGCAAGCTCGCAGCCACCTAGATAGGGATCGGCGGGACTGCCCGGCACGAGCCATTTGAATATCCCTGAGGCTATAAGCAATCCTTGGGAGCTGTCCCTGCCCCTGTTCACGGGTTCGTCCTGGGAGTTGGGGCATACGGCGCCCACCTGACGTTGAGGCGTCAGAGGATTTCTCGGGCAACCGACCCATGGTGGTTCCGCTACTTGCGAGGGGACAGATGCAAGACAAGGCCGCATTGCGAAAGGAATTGCGCGCTCGCCGCCGCAAACATGTGGAAGCGCAACCCGATGTCATTCGGGAGCTGCTGTTCCACCGCCCTCCTGCCCCGCTGCTGGAAAAGATCGCGTCCGGTTCGGTGATAGGCCTTTATCACGCTGGCCCCTGGGAAGCGCCCACTGCCAGTTACCTGAAGCATTTCGTCGAAGCTGGTCACAATGTGGCCCTGCCCCATTTCGCCTCGCGCGATGCAGAAATGACCTTCAAGCTGCATTCCGACCCTTATGGCGAGAGCGATCTTGAGGTGGGGCCCTTCGGCATGCTCCAGCCAGCTAGCCATGCGATCGACATCACGCCAGATGTCCTGTTCCTGCCGCTGATCGGTTTTACCGCCACCGGTGAACGGCTTGGCCAAGGAGGCGGGCATTATGATCGCTGGCTTTCCAAACATCCCGGCAGGATCGCCATCGGCCTGGCATGGGACGCACAGCTATGCAATGAATTGCCGGGCGAACCGCATGACGTGGCGCTTGACGCCGTTGTCACTCCAACACGGATTTACGGCCCTTTCTGATGCGCGACAAACCTACCTGGCGAATACCAATCGGCATTCTCGGCCTGCTGGCGGGACTGACCGTCTATAGCATTGTCATTGCCCGCTATGCGCCGGGCCTTATCGGGGCATGGCCGATCTGGCTCCAGACATTGGCCTATGTCATTCTGGGCGTTGTCTGGCTGCTTCCACTCAAACGCTTCCTTATCTGGATGGAGACAGGGCGCTGGGGTTGAGCTAGCCTAGCGTCCAAAGGGGAGGTTGCCTTTATGAAGCGACTGATTGGTTGGGTGGCGCTGGCTCTTGTTCTTGCGGCCGGAGCGGTCTGGATGTTCGGCCAGCGCTGGATCGGTGAACGCGTATTCAATGCCGCTGTCGAGCGGCAAGCTGGCGTTGATCGCTCTGCCGAACTTCCTGATGGATTGCATGTCTATCTCTGCGGCAGCGGATCGCCCATGCCCGACGCCGACCGTGCCGGGCCGTGCCTCGCCGTGCTTGCCGGGCGGCAGGGGTTCATTTTCGACGCAGGATCGGGGGCGATCCGCAAGCTTGGCGCAATGGGTTTCCCGATGGGCCGGCTCGAGGCAACCTTCCTGACCCATCTTCATTCCGATCATCTCGACGGGCTTGGGGAACTGATGTTGCAAGCGTGGATGGCGGGGGGCCGCGATACACCGCTGCCGATCTATGGCCCCAACGGGACTGACCGCGTTGTTTCAGGGTTCATGCAAGCCTATGAAATTGATCGTGGTTATCGCATCGCGCACCACGGGCCGGGCGTTGCACGCCCCGGCGGTTTCGGCGGCGAAGCCCGCATCATCAGGAGCGGGTTGGTTTTCGAAGATGACGGGTTGGCTATCCGCGCCATGAAAGTCGATCACGCGCCGGTCGACAATGCCCTGGCCTTTCGGATCAATTACAAGGGGCGAGTCATCGTTATCAGCGGAGACACCGGCTTTTCTCAAGGGCTCGCGCGTTTTTCAGAAGGCGCCGACGTAATCTTCCATGAAGCGCTAAACCCAGACATGATCGGCAAGCTGGGGCAGACTCTGGCCGCGCGGGGGAATGCAGATGCAGCAAAGATCATGGCCGACATTCCAGACTATCATGCCACCCCGCAAGAAGCGGCGCGCGTGGCGCAGATGGCAGGGGCGAAGATGCTGGTGCTCTATCACCTCGTCCCCGCTCCGCCTACGCGGCTGATTGAGCCGGCGTTCCTGGGGGACGCAGCCGATTTGTTTGACGGCCCGCTGCATCTGGCAAGGGACGGAATGCTGGTTAGCCTGCCGGCAAAAAGCCAGGCGATCGACCTGGACCAACTGCTTTAGAAAAAAATCCCAAGTGGCGCGAGTGACGGGACTTGAACCCGCGACCTTCGGCGTGACAGGCCGACACTCTAACCAACTGAGCTACACCCGCGCATTACGGCGGCAGCGCCTCTTGGGAGACGCGCCAATAAGGCCGGGCACAGATGCTGTCAACGGCCCTCGGCGTGAAAAAAAGAACTTTATTCGCTTAGCAGCAGAACCGGCGTTTCGATGAGCTTTTTGATCTCCTGGATGAAGCTAGCCGCGTCGTAACCGTCGACCACGCGGTGGTCGCAGCTGATCGAGATATTCATCAATTTGCGTTTCTCGATCCGCTCGCCGCCCATGCCATCCGGCACGAACATCGGGCGCTCGATGATCCGGTTCGGACCCAGAATTGCCACCTCCGGCCGGTTTATCACCGGCGTGTGCGCCACTCCCCCAAGCGGGCCGAGTGAAGTCAGCGTCAGCGTTGAACCCGAAAGCTCCTCGGACTTGGCTGAACCATTGCGCGCGGCCTGAGCCAACCGCCCGATTTCGTTCGCAAGCTGCCACAGATTGCGACTTTGCGCATCGCGGATCACCGGCACCATAAGCCCGTTGTCAGTCTGCGTCGCCATGCCCAGGTGCACTGCGCCGTGGCGGGTCACCACACCAGCTTCGTCGTCATAGCGGGCATTGATCATCGGGAAACGCGGAATCACCCGGCAAATCGCGCTAACCAACAGCGGCAACATGGTAAGCTTCGGCTTGCTGCCGCGATTGGCGTTGAGATCAGCGCGCATGCGCTCAAGCTCGGTGACATCGCATTCCTCGACATAGGAGAAATGCGGAATGTGACGCTTCGAGGCAGCCATGTTCTGGGCAATGCGTTTCCGCAGACCAATCACCTTGATCGATTCGTCCGGCCCTGCGCGGCCGGCAGGAGCAAAGCCGCCGCCAGCATTGTAGGCCAGGAACTGGTCGAGATCACCGTGCCGGATCCGGCCATCCTCGGCGGGTTTCACTTCAGCAAGATCGATCCCCAACTCGCGCGCGCGCTGGCGCACTGCGGGGGAGGCAAGGACCTTTACCTCTCCCTCACCCTTAGGGGAGGGGGCCGGGGGGTGGGTGTCCGAGGGTGCGGCGGTGTGCGAGGTCTCGAGCTTCGCCCCCTCATCCCCAACCCCTTCGCCCACGGGAAGGGGTTTTTCCGGCTCACCAACCTCTGCGACTTCGTCAGCCTCTTCTTCGACTTCGCCTTCAACCTCGACAACCAGCAGCATAGAGCCGACCGCAATCGTATCTCCCGCTTCGCCTGAAACCTGGATGACCTTGCCATCAACCGGGCTTTCGATGTCAATCGTGGCCTTGTCAGTCATCACGTCAACCAGGTGCTGGTCTTCGCGGATAGTGTCGCCAACCTTTACATGCCATTCCACGATCTCGGCCTCAGCAACGCCCTCGCCAACATCAGGCATATTGAACGTGAATTTCGCCATCGGGATCAGTCCTTCAGAATCTTGTCGATCGCATCGCCAATGCGCACGGGACCGGGAAAATAGGCCCATTCGAGGCTGTGCGGATAGGGTGTGTCGAAACCGGTCACGCGCTCTACCGGTGCTTCGAGGTGGTAAAAGCAGCGTTCGGTAACGAGCGCGGAGAGCTCAGCCCCGAAGCCTGAAGTTCGGGTGGCTTCGTGCACGATCATGCAGCGGCCGGTCTTTTCAACAGATGCCTCGATTGCTTCGATATCGAGCGGCACCAGCGTCCGCAAATCGAGGATTTCCGCATCGACGCCTTTCTCGCGGCATACTGCTTCGGCGACATGTACCATTGTGCCGTAAGCGAGAATGGTCAGCGTATCGCCTTCGGTAACCTTGCGCGCCTTGCCCAGCGGGATCTTGTAATATCCTTCAGGAACAATGCTTTGTGGGTGCTTCTTCCACGGCTCGACAGGCTTGTCGTAATAGCCCGAGAACGGCCCATTATAGATCCGCTTGGGTTCGAAGAAAATCACCGGATCATTGTCTTCGATCGCCGAGATAAGCAGGCCCTTGGCATCGTATGGCGTTGACGGGATCACCGTTTTCA
This sequence comes from Sphingomonadales bacterium BRH_c3, assembly GCA_001515985.1. Lineage (GTDB taxonomy): Bacteria > Pseudomonadota > Alphaproteobacteria > Sphingomonadales > Sphingomonadaceae > Erythrobacter. Next base: position 31,686 of record LOET01000101.1, read on the forward strand.
GCCCTGAAACATGGGTAAAGATTGCCTCCGGGCTCTGACTGTGGGTCTGCCCGCCGAAGATGCCCCCGCCAAAGGGTGAGCGCACGGTAAGCGGCGCGATGTAATCGCAAGCGGAGCGATAGCGCAGTCGCGCTGCCTCGGAAATCAGCTGATCGAGGCCGGGATAGATATAGTCTGCAAACTGGATTTCCGGAACCGGGCGCAGGCCATAAGCCCCCATCCCCACGGCAACGCCGATGATCCCGCATTCACTGATCGGCGTATCGAACACGCGGGTTTTGCCATGTTTTTCCTGCAGGCCCGCGGTGCAGCGGAAAACGCCGCCGAAATAGCCCACGTCCTCGCCCAGCACGATCACATCGGGATCGCGCTCAAGCATGATATCGAGCGCATCATTGATGGCGTCGATCATGTTCATGCGGCGTTCGGTCACGCCGTCCTGAATAGCTGCTTCGCTCACCTGGCCGCTCATGATTTGGGCCTTCCTTCGGGCCATTTGATCTCGCGTTCGCGGATCGCCTGCGCGGCCTGCTCTTCAAGATGCCAGGGCAGTTCTTCGTAAACATCCTCGAACATGGTGTGGAACGGATGATGCATACCATGGCCAAGAATACCGTTCTTCTCGGCTTCCTTGGTCGCTGCCTTGACCCGCTCGGCACATTCGAGATCCATCTTTTCCTGTCGTTCAAGATCCCATTCGCCGATCGCGATCAAATGCCGCTTCAGGCGCATGACTGGATCACCCAGCGGCCACTCCTCGCGTTCCTGGGCGCTGCGGTACCCGCTTGGGTCGTCCGATGTCGAATGCCCCTCTGCGCGATAGGTGAAATATTCGATCAGCGTCGGCCCGGCATTCGCACGGGCGCGTGTGGCGGCCCATTGCTGCGCGGCATAGCAGGCCAGTGCATCGTTGCCGTCGACCCTGAGGCCCGCCAGGCCATAACCCAGCGCGCGCGCGGCAAAGGTGGTGCGTTCAGCCCCGGCGAAGCCGGAGAAGCTGGAGATTGCCCATTGGTTATTGATCACGTTCAGGATCACCGGTGCGTTATAGACCGCGGCAAAGGTGCAGGCGGAATGGAAATCGCCCTCCGCAGTAGACCCTTCCCCTACCCAGGTCGCCGCAATCCGGCTGTCGCCCTTGATTGCGCTGGCCATCGCCCAGCCCACCGCCTGCGGGGTCTGCGTGGCAAGGTTGCCGGAGATCGAGAAGAAGCTGTGCTCGCGGCTGGAATACATGATCGGCAGCTGGCGACCCTTCAGCTTGTCGCCCTTGTTCGAATAGATCTGGTTGATCATTTCGACGATGGGATAGCCGCGCGCGATCAATATGCCCTGCTGGCGGTAACTCGGAAACACCATGTCATCTGACGCCAGCGCCATGGCAGCGGCAACGCTGGTTGCCTCTTCGCCAGTGCATTTCATGTAAAAGCTGGTCTTGCCCTGGCGTTGACCGCGAAACATGCGGTCATCAAAAGCCCGCACCAGAGCCATGTTGTACAGCATGGTCCGAAGAGTATCGGGATCGAGCTTGGGATCCCACGGCCCGTGCGCCTGGTGATCTTCGCCCAGCACGCGCACCAATCCATAGGCGAGTTCGCGCATATCCTTGGGATCGGCAGTCTCATCAGGGCGCGGCTGCGCACCTGGTGCGGGAATATCCAGATCACTGTAATCCACCTCGTCGCCGGGCCGATACTTCGGCTCGGGAACGTGCAACTCAAGCGCCGGCTTGTTGCTGCCGGACGGGCGTGAAGTGTCAGGCCTGTCGGCCATATCCTGGCTCTCCCCCTGCCTGATGCAGGTCTGTAGCAATCTTTTAAGTGCGCGTTATTTTATTTCACACCGCGCAGTTGGTCAAGCAGATGCATGTCTAAGGGATCAGACCGCAACAGGTGCCTTGATGGGAGCTAGCGGCGCGTAATCATGCACAACGAAATCCTCGATCCGGTAATCGAAAATTGTTTCCGGCCTGCGCTTGATCTCAAGCACCGGATGCCCGGTTGGTTCCCGGCTGAGCTGCTCGGTGATCAGATCTTCGTGGTTGAGGTAGAGGTGCACATCCCCGCCCATCCACACCAGTTCGCCCGGCTCCAGATCGGTCTGCTGCGCCATCATTCGCATCAGCAACGCCGCAGACCACAGGTTGAACGGCAGGCCCAGCGCCACATCGCAGCTGCGCTGATAGAGCAGGCAGTTGAGGCGGTTTCCGGCCACATGGAACTGGTAAGTCTTGTGACACGGCGGCAGCGCCATCCGGTCAAGCTCGGCCACGTTCCAGCCTTCGATGATATGGCGGCGGCTACCGGGATTGTTCTTTAGGCTTGCCACCACTTCGGCGACCTGATTTATCCCCTCGCCCCTTTCGTAAAGCCCGTCGGCACGATAGCGCCAGGTTGGCCAATCGACCCACTGCTTGCCGTAGACCGGGCCGAGATCGCCCCACTTTGCCGCGAATTCCTCGTCCTCGGCGATCCGCGCCACGAAATCGTCGAGCGGAATGCCGTCTCCGGTTTCCTTAATGTAGCGCGCATGCGGCCATTCGTTCCAGATCTTCACGCCCTGGAGCACCAGAGGGCGGATATTGGTCTCGCCGGTGAGGAACCACAGCATCTCGCGCGTGGCGGTTTTCCAATAGACCCGCTTGGTGGTGAGCAGCGGCATCGCGCCGCCGCCAAGGTCGAATCGCAGCATCACCCCGGCGATAGAACGCGTCCCTACCCCGGTGCGGTCAACGCGCTCGCTGCCGTGCTCCCATATCTGGCGCATGAGGTCGAGATATTGCCATTCGGGATGGCGCAAGGGGATGTCGGCAGAGGGAATCGCAGCGCTGGCCATGCCACCATCCCTAAACCTGCATTTGCCCGCTTGCCACCCCGTGCGCGCACTCCTATAGGGCGCGCCTTGCCTCGTCCCACAGCTTTTTGCAGCTTTGTGGGCACGACACGGTCGGGGAGTAGCTCAGCCTGGTAGAGCACTGTCTTCGGGAGGCAGGGGCCGGAGGTTCGAATCCTCTCTCCCCGACCAATTAATTCAAGCACTTATGCGGCTTCCAGTGATTTCTGCCCCGACGCAAATCGGACCGCACTGCGATCTTTTTAGTGTGCAATGACACACTCAACCATCGGTAATTATTAGTTTTTATATGACCCTTGTCTTCGCATGCTTGACTGAGACAATAGTCGCACCTTTGACCAAGGTTTCAATTTGACCCTCAGCCTGAGGCCAATCGGCGCTTGAGATGGGCCGCAGAACTCACCAGCCATCGTCGGGAAATTCGTGTCTAAGCATTTCGAGAAATGAGACACACTGAACACCGAATGCACCGCAGGCAGTCGGTATCTTTCTGTTTGGTCTACGGTCCAGCGTTTCGTCCGCCACAACAATCCAAGGCCCTGGGTTTGGAGATCCACAGGCAGCCAGTGCCACCACGTATTGATCCGCCTTTTCTTTCGAGGAACGTGCTGCTGCCATGGCAGGGAATTGATGTGTCACCTCGCCGACCTTTTTCAGAAAATCGATGTCAGAATTTCGATCTTCTATGATGTCCTCCTTATTGACGGCGAACCATCCTTGGACGACGCCAATCTTCTTCAGCTCTTTGGCAACCTCAGGCGGCGCCTTCAGCTGGCCATTCTCCAGCAACTTGCCAAGCGCGTCCAGAATCCTATTCCGAGCTGGATGCTCATCAATTCGCAGCCAGCTCGATGTATCGATGACATAGATCCTTCTAGCTTCTGCCATGTGCCATTTGGCGGGCATGCAGCTCTTCGTTCACAGCTTCGATATACTTAGGTTTGACTTCCGTCATCTCGAAGAGGTCGAGCTTGTTGAGCAGTCCTCGTTCCGCGGCCTCAATGACAAGACCCAAGTAACCCACACCAAATTTGTTGGCCAACTTCTCATGATGTTGTGCGATTCCTTGCCCCTTACGCTTGGGTCGTTCGAGCCAAGTTTGACGCAGTCTTTCGAAAAGGCCGGGCTCTGCGATTCCAATTCTTTCGAGATGGATGGCTACAGAACTCATCGAAGTGTGAAACGTCTGTGCAAGTTTCCGCACATTTGCTTCGGTAATGTTTCCTTCTTGAACATGAAGGCGTTGGCATTCGAGCTCGAACCGGTCACGAGGCATCAAAAAGAAAGCGGCAAACTTATTACAAAGTGCCTCCACACGATTGCTTCGATTATGATCGCTCAATGCAGACTGACGGAGCAGTAAATGATAATACTCGTGGAACAGCCCAAAGGTGCGTGCCCGATAATCCATGTCAACGTCGGACTCATCACTATTCAAGAAAATGAATGGGATCTCACGGTCATCGTAGACGGCGAAACCTCGACAATTATCCTCGTCCCCAAGGTTCTCGACGCGAACGAAAACACCCTGGCCTTCGACGACAGAACGCCAGCGAAGAAATGCTGCGCGATCATTCACAAGCAAGATTTGTTCATCAACACTGATGCCGATGCGGCGTCGTTCCTCCGCGGCTACGACTTCAGGATCCATCCGCAGTGTTACATGAGGCAACCTACCAGACTTCGCGAACAAATCGTCTGCGTTGTCGCGAACATCAACCAACGCATCAATCTGCTCCCAGACCTCGTCGAGCACCCGCTGTAATTTCAAGGAGTGATCTGGCGGCACCCCTTCGAATGTTCGGAAGTCCTGAACTTCCGGCCGTGTATTTGGAGGCAAGGGTTCAGGCATTAGGAGTGCGGAGAAGGAAATCTTATACTTCGATGCGATCGTCCTCAGCTGACCTACCGTTGGCTTTTCGTCGCCACCTTCCAAGGCAAGCAATGCCTCTTCATCCATATTCAATAAAGCGGCAGCATCGGCCGGCGACAGATGTCGCTCATCCCTCGCCCATTTGAGGACCCGCCCATTGATAGGAACATCTACCACGATTGTTTTGGATGGTGCCGCAACGCATGAAGCCAACTCGGCTTAAACCGAACCATCTGCGTCACTGCCACTCGCCCTCCCCTATTCATGATGACAGAACTAACTCCACGGCGAACCTATATTGGAAAAGTGAACAAAGTGCCGCTTCTAGTCAACATGCATGCGCAATAACATGCATGCAGCGAGTTGCAATCAATAGTATTTTACAGAAATATCCCGGCGCAATCCCGGCGCAAAATGGACAAAAAACGTGCTTTTAGATGTCGTTTTTCGCGTTTCAGCCGCGGAAAAAACCGCAGGAAACTGAGGTTGTGCTATTACCAACATTCTTCGGGAGGCAGGGGCCGGAGGTTCGAATCCTCTCTCCCCGACCAGTTTTCTTGCCTGGAATTTTCTCTACTGCTTTCGTGATAGTTGCCCGCGCCGTTCGTATCGGGCACGCTTAGGGTCATGAACCTGTTCGACCTAAGCGGGAAGACCGCAGTCATTACCGGCGGCAATAGCGGCATCGGGCTTGCCTTTGCTCGTGGGCTCATAAAATCCGGGGCCGATGTCGCGATCTGGGCGCGCAATGAAGCCAAGAACGCTGCTGCCGTCGATGAGCTCAATGCGCTTGGCAGCGGGACGGCGGTCGCCTTTCCATGCGATGTGGCGGAAGAGGAAACGATCGCCTCTGCCATGGCTTCGACACTGGACCGCCTCGGCAAGGTGGACATCTGCTTCGCCAATGCCGGGATCGGCCAGGGTATGGCCTTGCCCGAAATGACCGCCGAGGCGTGGGACCGGGTTATGGCGGTCAATGCGCGCGGGCCGGCTCTTACCTATCGCTATGTGAGCGAACACATGGTCGAACGAGGCGAAGGCGGGAAACTGATCGCTACCTCGTCAGGCCAATCGATCATGGGCGTCAATCGCAGCTCTAACTACGCCGCGTCGAAGGCTGCAGTGAACGGGCTCACCCGCGCCGCAGCATTCGAACTGGCGCGCTACAAGATCACCGCCAATGCCTTGCTGTTCGGATTTTACGAGACCGATCTGACTGCCCAGGCCGATCCTCGCTTCGCTGAATGGATGACCAAGCGCATTCCCTTGCGGCGATTTGGCGATCACGAGGGGCTGGAGGGGCTCGCCGTGTTCTTCGCCTCATCGCACAGCGATTACATCACCGGGCAGTGCTTGCCGGTCGATGGGGGGCTGTCTATCAGTTGAGCCGGGCTTCGGCCCCGGCGTCCCGGCACTTTGGCGGCTAACCCCCGCGCAGCAGTTGCACACCCCAGTCACGTTCGAACAGGTAGAGGAGCAACCGCGCCGCCTGCCCGCGCTCGCTCGCCAGGCCGCCGTCGCGCTCGATCAGCAGCC
>LOET01000102.1 GCA_001515985.1 Sphingomonadales bacterium BRH_c3
GCCTCGGCTGGCGTGAGCTCGGGCAATATTCCCGGCAGGCAGCTCGCCAGCAAGCTCTTGCCTGCGCCCGGAGGGCCGATCATCAGCAGATTGTGCCCGCCCGCTGCCGCGATCTCCAGCGCGCGTTTGGCAGCCTCCTGTCCTTTCACTTGCTTGAGGTCAGCGACCGGCACGGCCCGCTCTACCTCGCCGCGCGGCGGCTCAGGCAGGGCCTGCGTGCCCTTCAGGTGATTGAGCAGGCTGACCAGATTGGGGGCGGCCAGCACGGGTACGCCGCTTGCCCAACGCGCTTCGGAACCCTGCGCGGCAGGGCAGATCAGCCCTGTTTCGCTCTCGCTGGCGTGCAGGGCGGCCAGCAATACGCCCGGTGAAGGCACGATCCGGCCATCGAGCGCCAGTTCACCCACCGCGATCCAGTCAACCAGCTGTTCGGCGTCGGTCACGCCCATCGCAGCCAGCAATGCCAGCGCAACCGGCAGGTCATAATGCGAGCCGTCCTTGGGCAGATCGGCGGGAGAGAGGTTGATGGTGATGCGCTTGGGGGGAAGTGCCAGGCCCATTGCCGCCAGCGCCGATTGCACGCGTTCGCGGCTCTCGCTCACCGCCTTGTCGGGCAAGCCGACAATGGCAAAGCGCGGCAGACCCGGCGCGACCTGGCATTGAACTTCGACACTTCTGGCTTCCAGCCCCAAATAGGCGACTGTCTTGACTAGTGCGACCACTGGCGACCCTTTGAAATCCAGTGCAATTGATGACTAGTGACTGTTTTTACTGTATATGTCGAGGGACATGGCCAGGTTCGGCCGCGGCTGCTTGCTATGCGCTATATCTTGACTCGGGTTGCGGCTTGGCTTAACGGGCCGCGGCAATGGCGGTCGCCTTTTGCGGGCGGCCCTTTTTGTTGGTGTCACTTCGGATTTCCCGCAGGACACGTAAAATTGATTTCGAGGACGATATGAAGCGGACTTTTCAGCCCAGCAATCTCGTGCGTGCCCGCCGTCACGGCTTTTTCGCGCGCAAGGCGACCCCGGGTGGTCGCAAGGTCCTGCGTGCACGCCGCAAGCGTGGCCGCAAGACGCTTTGTGCGTAAGCGCAACACCTGACACACATGACATCGCGGTGATGCGTCGCCGCGCTGACTTTATTGCTGCGAACCGGGGCCTGCGCGTGGCGCGCCCCGGTTTCGTGCTTTTGGCGCACCCCAACCAGGGCCGAGGCAAGCGATACGGCATCACCGTAACCAAGAAGGTCGGCAATGCCGTGGTCCGCAACCGGATCAAGCGCCGGTTTCGTGAATTGCTGCGCGCCGCCCTGCCCGAAGCCGGCCTGCCCGATCACGATCACGTGCTGATTGCGCGCGACGGCGCGATCGAGCGTAACTTTGCCGCGTTGCAAGGCGAACTGGCTGGGGCGCTTGCCCGTGCGGCAGCGGGGCAAGGCGATCCGCCAAGAGGCTCAAGGACCCGCAGGCCGCGCAAGGGCAATCGCGGCGAAATGGGCCAGGGAGGGCGAAAATGAAGCATGTTCTGATCTTCATCGCGCGCCTGTGGCAATGGGGCCCAAGCCGGATTCTGCCGCCGACCTGCCGCTACGCACCGTCCTGCAGTCAGTACGCGGTTGAGGCGCTGGGCAAATATGGTGCGATCAAGGGTGGATGGATGGCGATTAAGCGGCTAATGCGCTGCCACCCTTGGGGGGGGCACGGTCACGATCCCGTGCCTTGACATGTGTCTTGTTATTATAAGACACCACCCCAGATAGTCTGAAAAACAAAGAGAACGATCTTGGACAATCAGCGCAATCTCCTGCTCGCCGTGGCGCTTTCCGGCCTACTTATCCTGGGCTGGGATATGGCGATACGGTTCTTCTATCCGCAGGCTTCGATCACAGGTCAGGTTGAGCAGACGGAATCGGTGGCGGCTACTGCGGCACCGGCAAGCAGCGGCAATATCGACCCCCAGACCGGCGCAAGCGCTGGGCCTGTCGATCTTGAAAGCGCGCTCGCCGCGCCCGAGCGGGTGCGCATCGACGCCCCCAGGATCGAAGGATCGATCAATCTGGTTGGCGCGCGGATCGACGATATCGAACTGAAGGATCACCGCGAAAGCGCGGACAAGGACAGCCGCCCGGTCCAGCTGCTGGCCCCGGCAGGCACCGAAGGCCAATATTTCGCGCAGTTCGGCTGGATCGGGCAGGGGGTTGCCCTGCCAACTGCGGACACGGTGTGGCAGGCTGACCGCACGCAGTTGACCCGGCAAGCTCCGGTAACGCTGAGCCATGACAATGGCGAAGGTCAGATATTCACCATCGAGCTTTCGGTCGATGACAATTACATGCTCACGGCGCGCCAGACGGTGCGCAACCAGGCTGCAGGCCCGGTGGTAGTGCAACCCTTTGGCCTGATCACCCGCACTTCGAAAAATGCCAGTGTCAGCCAGTTCATTTCGCATGCCGGCCCCATGGGTGCGTTTGGCGACACGGTCGAATACGGCCCGGATTATGAAGACCTGGATGAAGCCGGTGCCTATACGCCCGAAGGCGGCGCGCCTGACTGGCTGGGCTTCAGCGACACCTATTGGCTTTCCGCGCTGATCCCGCAGCAGGGCGCACAGGCGACCCCCGGCTTTCGCGCGCTGGGCGACAAGCTCTATCGCGCCGACCTGATCTATGCGCCGGAGACGGTTGCCGCAGGCGGCAGTGCAACACGCGAGACGCAGCTTTTCGCCGGTGCCAAGGAAAGCGCGCTGCTCAACCAGTATCGCGACGGCGGCGTCGAGAATTTGGGCAAGGCAATCGATTGGGGTTGGTTCGAATGGTTCGTGAAGCCAATGATGTGGCTGCTGCGCACGCTTTATGAATTTGTCGGCAATTTCGGCGTTGCGATCATCCTGCTCACCGTCATCATTCGCGGGTTGATGTTCCCGATTGCACAAAAGCAGTTTGCCAGCATGGCAGCGATGAAAGCAGTCCAGCCGAAGATGAAGGCGATCCAGGAACGCTACAAGGACGACAAGCAGAAGCAGCAGCAGGAGGTCATGAAGCTCTACAAGGACGAGGGGGTCAACCCGCTCGCCGGGTGCTTGCCGCTGTTATTGCAGATCCCGATCTTCTTCGCGTTATACAAGGCGCTGATGCTGTCGATCGACATGCGCCACAAGCCCTTCGTGCTCTGGATCAACGATCTTTCCGCGCCCGATCCGGCCAAGATCCTCAACCTGTTCGGGTTGCTGCCGTTCGATCCACCGGGCTTCCTTGGCATCGGCATATTGGCGGTGTTGCTGGGTGTGACCATGTGGCTGACCTTCAGGCTGAATCCCACCGCAATGGACCCGGTACAGCAGCAGATATTCCAGTTCATGCCCTGGATATTGATGTTCGTGATGGCGCCGTTTGCAGCGGGCCTGCTGCTCTACTGGGTAACCTCGAACCTGCTCACGCTCGCGCAGCAGACCTATCTCTATTCGAAGCATCCGCAGTTGAAGGCGGCGGCTGAGAAGGAAAAGGCTGACCAATCGGCGGTTGTTGCGCGCGACGATAAGCGCAAGGGCTGAGGCTGGCCGTGACACCCGAGGAAGAGCGCGAACAGAACGCCCGCGAATTGGCCGCATCCAGGCTGTTCTCCGGCCGGGTGGACTTCCTGCTGTCCGCGCCGCAGCTCAAGTTCCTGCCCGACCCCACCGTTCCGGAGATCGCCTTTTGCGGGCGCTCGAATGTCGGCAAGAGCTCGCTGCTGAACGCGCTGACCGGGCGCAAGGCGATTGCGCGCGCTTCGGTGACGCCGGGCCGCACGCAGGAACTCAACTTTTTCGAGGTGGGCGAGCCCACGCTGTTCCGGCTGGTCGATATGCCCGGCTATGGCTTTGCCAAGGCCCCGCCCAAGGTGGTCGAGAAGTGGAAGCGGCTGGTGCGCGATTACCTGCGCGGGCGCCAGGCGCTCCATCGCACGCTGGTGCTGGTGGATAGCCGGCACGGGCCCAAGGAAGTCGACCGCGAGATGATGAAAATGCTCGACGAGGCGGCAGCCAGCTATCGCATAGTCCTGACCAAGGCGGACAAGGTCAAGGCCAGCGAACTCGACAAGGTAGTGGCGGCAACCGCCGAAGAGGCGCGCAAACACTCCGCCGCTTTTCCAGAGCTGCATGTAACAAGCGCGGAAAAGGGCATGGGCATCGCCGCGCTCAGGGCGGCGGTGGTGCAGGACGCGCTGGGGCCTGGCGGGCTTTCGGAGTAAGTGGCGACCGCTTGAGGACGACGCAATTGAACGCCCGAACGGCGGGAATTGGGTCTTTGCCGGCTCTGGAATTGGCGCCTTTCGCAAGTCTGTCGTTACACCGTCATTGCGAGCGAAGCGAAGCAATCCACGAAGCTGCGTTGCGACCATCTCAGCCGAGAAGGGCTTCGTACAAGTCCTGCCATTCCGGATTGTCATTCTCGATCAAGGCAATCTTCTTGGCTCTCGATCCGGCCTTCAGCTGCTTCTCGCGCAGGATCGCGTGTTCCATTGTTCCGCACAACTCGAACCAGACCAGCCTCTTGCAGCCGTAGCGCCTGGTGAAACCGTCCAGCGCGCCTTCCCGATGTTGCCAGGCTCGCTGGACGAGGTTCGAGGTAACGCCGATGTAGATCGTGCCGCGCTTGTGGTTCGCCATCATGTAGACGACCGGTTGAAAGACCTCGCGCTGGACCATGGATTGCTTCGTCGCTTCGCTCCTCGCAATGACGTAATGCCTTACGTCGCGAACAGGTTGGCGAGGTTTTCGAACGCCTTCATCTCTATCGCATTGCCGGCGGGGTCGCGAAAGAACATCGTCGCCTGCTCGCCCGGCTGCCCCTTGAAGCGGATGGTCGGCTCGATCACGAATTGGGTGCCCGCCGCAGTCAGCCGGTCAGCCAGCTCCTGCCAATCGTCCATATTGAGCACGATGCCGAAATGCGGCACCGGCACGCCGTGCCCATCGACATGGTTGCTGGCACGGTCCCCGGCACCACCGGGCGCAAGATGGGTCACGATCTGGTGGCCGTAGAAGTCGAAGTCGATCCACTCGTCTGACGAACGGCCTTCGGCGCAGCCCATCACGCCGCCATAGAAGGCGCGCGCGGCGGCAAGGTCATCGACGGGGAAGGCGAGGTGGAAGGGGCGCAGGCTCATGCCCCTTGCTTACACCAGCCGGCCAGGGTTGGAAAAGAGCCCGCATGCGCTCAGAAGCTGACACCTGCCGCAATCCCGAACGAGGTTTCGCTGAGCCGTATGTCGGCTTCGCCGCCGCCGAAGTTCATTGGGATCGAACCCTCGCCGCGCACCGTGTTGCGCGGGGCGTGCATGGCATAGGCGCTGAATTCCAGCTTGGAACCGGTCTTGAGCGATGCACCTGCGGTGAAGTGCTCCTTGACCACGCCGGGGGCGAGGATGTTGAGCAGGGTTTCCGATTGCGGCACCGGATTGCCGCCAATGCTATAGCCAGCGCGCAGGGTAAGCCTCTCATTCGCCGTGTAGACCGCGCCGAATTTGCCCACCGAGATATCGCGCCAGCCAAAGCCGGGTGCATCGTCCACACCGAAGGAGATGCCCTGGAACAGCGGGGCCAGCGGATTGCCCACCGATTGGACATCGGAATATTCAATACGCTTGAAGTCTGCCGCCAGCGTCAGCCGGTCGCTGGCCTTCACGGCTATCCCGCCGCCCCATGATGCGGGCACGTCGAAGCCGCCCTCTTGAGCGAACAGCCCGGAATAACGCCCGAACTTTCCTGTCCACACCTTTGATTTGTAAAACGCACCCAAGCTTATTTCGTCGGTAATGCGGCCAAGATAGCCCACTTGCACGCCCGAGCCGAAGGCCACACTGGTGCCGCGATTGGTAAAATTGACCGGGTCCGCCGATGCGCCAGAGAAGGGCGCTATCCCGCGTGCACGAAAGCCCTGTACAACCCCGATCACCGAAATGCCCAGCGAATGGCCTGGGGCGATCCGTGCCGCGACAGTGGGGGTGATGAAGACCTGTTTCAGGTCAACGCCGGTCTGGCCGGTTTCACCAAAGGCCGCAAACGGGCTTTCGCGATAGGTCGTGTTCATCCCGCCATGGGCGTAGATGGCAAGGCCGATCGAGACATTGTCCGACACCGGCCGGACATAACCGAATTCGGGCATCACGAACGGATTCGCGCCATTGCCGTTGTAATCTCCGTCAAGCCCCGCAGCGTTGCCGTTGATGCTGGCCCCGCGACGCGGAATGAAGATATCGATCCCGCCGTCGATGCGGTGGCCCAGCTCTGTCGCCGAAGCCGGGTTGGCAGCGATCGAAAGCGCATCCTGCGGCAGGGCGATGGCAACGCCCCCGGCGCCCTTTGACTTGGCGCCCACACCGTTCAGGAAATATCCGTCCGTCGCATGCGCGGCAGGCGCCAGCATGGTTGCGGCCAGCGGCAGTATGGCGAGGGAGGATAGACGGCGGATTGCAGGGAGGGACATGACGGTTCCGGTTGTTATGACTTGTTCAGACAGCCCAATTAGTCCGCACCCCCATGATAAACAGGCACATTCCGTTTCCGGTTGCGTAGAAAAACTAACCCACGACAGCTGGATTGACGCCGAAAAACCCGTTCATGCTCGACTTCGCTTTCCTGAACTTCTAGGTGATGGGCAAGCAAGGTGGAGCGCGTGCATGAAGCTGATCATCGGCAACAAGAACTATTCGAGCTGGTCGATGCGCGGCTGGCTCGCGGCCAAACAGTCAGGGCTTCATTTCGAAGAGCTGATCGTGAATATCGATGGCGACGAATGGGGGCATCGCAAGCAGGCGATGGGCGAAGTCCAGCCCTCATCAGGCAAGGTTCCGATCCTGTGGGATGGCGAAACCGTGGTGTGGGACAGCCTGGCGATCATGGAATATCTGGCCGACAAGGTCGGGCGTGAACGCTTCTGGCCCAAGGAAGAGGGCGCCCGCGGAATGGCCCGCGCCATGGTGGCTGAAATGCACAGCGGTTTCCTGCCATTGCGGCGCGAGCTGCCGATGAATGTGCGCCGCCGGGTCCAGCTGCCATCGGTCTCGGATGAGGCAAAGCAGGGCATCGTGCGTGTGCTGAGCCTGTGGGCGGAGGCGCGCGCGCGCTTCGGCAACAGTGGCCCCTTCCTGTTCGGCACTTTCGGCGCGGCAGACATTTTCTATGCGCCAGTTGTGTCGCGCTTTGTCACTTATGGCATCGCCGTGCCGGGCTTCGCCCAGGCTTATATGGAAGCGATCTGGGAGCATGACTGGATGCAGGAATGGATCACCGCCTCGGAGGATGAAGAGTGGGTGATCGAACAGTTCGAGAAGGAACCGGCCTGATGTTGCGACATCTGGCGGGTCTGATCGCCGCTCTGGCAATCCTGTTGCCCGCCCCGGCGCAGGCTTGGGGCTTTTACGCCCATCAGGTGACGGGCGAGATCGCGCTCGCCAATATTCGCCCCGAAACGCGCTCAGCGATGGAGCGGCTTTTCCGGGCCGAGGCGCTGATCGGCACGCCCGATTGCCGCCTGCGCAGCCTGCCCGATGCGACCGTGTGGCCCGATTGCCTGCGCCGCGATGGCTGGCGCTGGGGTTATACCTTCGCCTGGCACTATCGCACTGCGCCGATTGGCGAGCCTTACAGCCCGCGCAGCAATTGCAGCGGGGGCAATTGCATCCTGGCGCAGATCGAGCGCAACCAGCGTATCCTTGCCGACGAAAGCCTGCCCGCCAATATCCGGCTGGAGGCGCTGGCCTTCATGGTCCACTTCGTTGGCGATGTGCATATGCCGCTCCATTCGGGCGATCACAACGATCGCGGCGGCAATGACCGCGTGACCGATTACGGTATCGTGCCCGGCCTGAACCTGCACTGGATCTGGGACGGGCCGCTGGCCGAACGCGCCATTTCCTCGGCGCAGCCGTCGCTGGTGCGCCGCTATACCGCAGCCGAACGGGCCGAACTGGCTGGCGGCGATGCGGCGGAATGGGGCCGCGAAAGCTGGGAGATTGCCCGGACCTTTGTCTATCCCAACGCCTTTGATTGCGAGGACTGCACCGGCGAACTGCCATCACAAACCGCGCTGACACAGGAAGATATTGTCGCCGCCATCCCCGTAAGCCAGCGCCGCGTGACGCAGGCCGGGCTGCGCATGGCGTGGATGCTTGACGAGGCGTTTGCACCGGGGCCGCTGCCGGTGCCTGAACGGGAACGCCGCTAGGGAATGCGGTTGGTTTCGTATCGCGTCCCGTCCTTGCGGGCATAGCCATCCGGGTCGAACACCATGTCGATATCGGGATATTCGCCCGAATCGGCATCGGGGTCACCGCCGCTGATGGCGACGAATATGCAATCTTCCGTTGAGCGGTTCTGGAGATGATGGCCATTGGCTTCGCCCGCAGCCCAAGCCAGAATGTCGCCCGCGCGCACCGTGGTTTCGCCGTCGTCCTCGACCAGCACCGCCTCGCCCGTCAGTATGATCACCAGTTCGTCTTCACCGCGATGCCAATGGCGCTGCGACGACCAACCGCCCGGTTTGAGCACGACATGGCTGGCGCCGAGCAGGGTAAGCCCGGCGGCAGGCGCGAGGCGGCGATACCATCGGCCCTGCACCGGCTCATCATAAGGTGACGGATAGCCGGTCACATTGGTTTGCGGGATGGCATCAATATCAAGCTTGGGCATTCGCGAAAACTCCTGCTAATCGCGGCATAATGAACTTCGCTGCTGAGCTCGCCAAGCGTTTGATCGCCGCCCCCAGTGTTACGCCTGCCACCGGCGAGGTGTTCGATGTGCTTGAAGGCATGCTTGCGCCGCTAGGCTTTGCGGTCCACCGCTTCACGCGCGGCGAGGGCGAAGAAGGCAGTGATGAGGCACCGGTAGAGAACCTGTTTGCCATTCGCAAGGGACCGGAGGGCTCACGACACTTCGCGTTCGCGGGCCATCTTGATGTCGTTCCTCCGGGCGAAGGCTGGGCCAGCGCGCCGTTTGAGCCTGAGGTGCGGCCAAGTCCGGGAGGCGAGCTGCTCTACGGGCGCGGCGCGGTGGACATGAAAGGCGCGATCGCGGCGATGGTCGACGCGGTGTCACATGTGCCCGTGGATGCTGGCACGATCAGCTTTATCATCACCGGCGATGAGGAAGGACCGGCCTTGCATGGCACGCGCGCGCTGATCGATTTCATGCGTGAGCACGGGCACCAGCCAGATCTGTGCCTGGTGGGCGAGCCTACCAGCGTTCACCGGCTGGGCGACATGATGAAGATCGGGCGGCGCGGGTCGGTCAATGTCTGGCTGGAGGTCGAGGGGACGCAGGGCCATGTCGCCTATCCGCATCTGGCGGACAATCCGCTGCCGCGCATGGTGGCGATGCTGAGTGAACTCAACAATCTCCACCTCGATGACGGTACCGAATGGTTTCAGCCCAGCAATCTCGTAATCACCGAAATCGACATTGCCAACCGTGCACACAATGTGATTCCCGCCAAAGCCAAGGCGCGTATTTCGATTCGTTTCAACGATCGCCATTCGGGCGCGTCGCTATCAAAGCAAGTGGTGGAGATCGCACAGAGGCACGGCGGCAGCGCGCGCCCGGTGATTTCGGGAGAACCCTTCCTTACACCGCCCGGCAGGTTCTCGCAGATCATTGCCGATGCAGTGAAAGCGGAAACTGGGCTCGATCCCGAGGCATCGACAAGCGGCGGCACGTCCGATGCGCGCTTCCTGCGCGCGGTGTGTCCGGTGATCGAATTCGGCCTATGCAACGCGACGATGCATAAGCGCGATGAAGCGGTTGTGGTGGCCGATCTCGATACGTTAAGCCGCATTTATGCGCGCGTGGCCAGGGCTGCGCTCGCTGCATGAATTTATCTTGTCATTGCGAGGAGGCCCGAACTTGTTTCGGGGCGACGCGGCAATCCACAGCTGTTCTGCGTGACGCCCCTGGATTGCTTCGCTACGCTCGCAATGACGATAGAGTGTGAGGGGACGCTGACGTGAAGACATGGTTCAGAATTCCACTGTGGCAGCGCGTGATCGCCGCGCTGGTGCTGGGCGTTGCAACGGGCTGGCTGTGGGGGCCGGGCGCGGAAAGCATCAAGTTCATCGGCGATATCTTCGTCGCCTTCATCAAGATGCTGGTGGTGCCGCTGATCTTCTTCAGCCTGGTTGCCGGCGTTGCCAGCATCGGCGATCTGCGCAAGCTCGGCAGTGTCGGCTGGCGGGCCTTGCTGCTGTTTGTGGTCAGCGGCCAGATTGCTGTGTGGCTGGGGCTTGGCCTCGGCACCTTCGTCCAGCCCGGCATTGGCGTCGATACCTCGATGATCGAGATGGGCGCCGTGCCCGAGCCAAGCGAAACCACGTGGCGCGGAATGTTGCTGGGCATGATTCCGCAAAGCCCGGTGCAGGTCATGGCGGATGTCAACGTGCTGCCGCTGATCATCTTCTCGCTGCTGATGGGCATCGGCATATTGATGGCCAAGGAAGAGGGCGAGCCAGTCCTGAAGATTTTCGATTCGGGCGCGGTGGTGATGCAGAAAGTCACCATGGTGGTGATGGAGCTGACCCCCTTCGGCGTGTTCGCGCTGATGGCGTGGGTGGCGGGCACGCTGGGGCTTGATGCGCTGGCGGCGCTGGGCAAGCTGGTGTTCCTCAACTACCTCGGCTGCCTGCTTATCATCGGAGTGATGTATTCGGCGATGATCAAGTTCATCGCGCGGCTGCCTGTGATCGGGTTCTTCCGCGGGATCGTGGATGCGATTGCGGTGAGCTATTCCACCGCATCCTCCAACGCCACGCTGCCGGTCACGCTGCGCTGCGCCGAACGCAACCTTGGCATCAGCAATTCGGTGGCGAGCTTCGTGATCTCATTGGGCGCGACGATCAACATGAACGGCACCGCGATGTATCTGGGCCTGGCGACGCTGTTCGGCGCGCAGGTCTTCGGCGTAGATCTTTCGATGGGCGATTATTTCCTGATCTCGATCCTCGCCACGCTCGGCGCGGTGGGCGCTGCGGGCATTCCTGGCGCGGGGCTCATCATGATGGCGCTGGTGTTCGGCGCGGTGGGCGTGCCGCTGGAAACCATCGCTTTCGTTGCAGGGGTGGACCGCATCATGGACATGATGCGCACCACCACCAATGTCACCGGCGATGCGGCGGTGGCGACCACCGTTGCCGCGCTGACCGGCGAGATTGACAGGGCCGAGATGATCAGCGCGGATGATGTTTAGAGCCCTGACGCTGGTGACAGGTTCCTGCCGGCCTTGATCCTAGCTGCCATCATCCTGATCGACATATTCGACCGGGATAAATTTCCCCAGCCCGCAGCCCGCCCCGCGGCGCAGGTCGCCGCCGAAATTCTCGAGCACATAGATGATATCAGTGCTGCATAACTGGGTCAGCGATGTCTCGTAAGTGAAGGCTTCTTCAAATCCCAGCCGCGGGCAGGTGTTCGGCAGGGTGTTGCGATAAACCCTGTTGCCGTTCATCTCGAAGTCGATCGTGCGATCGTCGTGCACTCGCGAATTGCGGATCTGGCTTAGCGGAATGCAGCTTTGTGCCTCGCCAACTACCCGCACTGGCGGCCCGTCGCTGACGAATTCTTCGTCGGTTTCAATCGGGGCGCAGCCAAGCGCCAGCAATGGCAGGCTTGCAGTCAAGATTGATCGAAGCATCTAAGGCACTCCTTTCCCAAGCGCGCCAAAGATTCAGGCGCGTTTGGCTTTGTTGGTTCCCCTGTCGGGTCTTTCTAACACTTTTTCGCGAAAACTGCACAAATCCGCCACCTTGCAGCGCCAGCACTCGGGCGTGCGCGCCTTGCAGACATAGCGGCCATGCAGGATCAGCCAGTGATGCGCGCCCAGCCGGAAGGGGGCGGGCACGCGCTTTTCCAGCTTGGCCTCGACCGCTTCGGGCGTCTTGCCCTTGGCGAGGCCGGTGCGGTTGCCGACGCGCAGGATGTGGGTGTCGACCGCGAAAGTTTCCTCGCCGAACCAGCAATTGAGCACGACATTGGCGGTCTTGCGGCCCACGCCGGGCAGCGCGGTCAGCGCCTCGCGGGTGCCGGGCACCT
>LOET01000103.1 GCA_001515985.1 Sphingomonadales bacterium BRH_c3
TCCGTATGAATATGCAAATGCCCTTCCAACGTCCGGTGCACCGGGCATTTGTCGGCAATCTCCATCAGCTTCTCTCGCTGTTCGCCGGATAGCTCGCTACCCAGCAGCTCGATCTTGCGATAGAGCGCCTGAATCTGCACGCCCTCGCCCTCTTTCTGGCAATGGTCACAATCCACGGCGTGGTCGCGCTGATGCGTGAGATGCACGCGCGCCCCTGCGAAGGGCCATTGTTTGCGATCGGCATACATCTTCATCGTCATCGCGGTGCAGGTGCCAAGCGCGGCCAGCAATAGGTCATATGGCGTCGGCCCGCTGTCATCGCCGCCAAAGCTGGCCGGCTCGTCCGCCACGAAACGATGGCTCACTGTATGCACCTCGGTTCCGAATTTGCCGTTCCCGGTCTGCACCACCACGCCCTCAGCCGGCATGGCAGGCGCTCCTTTGTTCGGCAGGTATCGCGCTGCCCAGGCCGCGATCATCCGCGCGGCAAAGCGCGCGTCTTCCTCATCCAGCAGCAGGTGATCCGCCCCTGCCAGGCTGACAAAGCTCTTGGGATGTTTGGCCGCATCGAACAATTTGCCGGCATGATCGATACTCACGATCTCATCGGTCGGGGAATGCATGATCATCAACGGCACGCGCAATTTTTTCATCTCTCCGGCAAGATCGACCTCGCGGGTCCTTTCAAGGAATTCGCGCCCCAGCAGAAACTTGCGCCCGCCGATCGAAACTTCGCCTTCGCCATCCTTTTCAATCTGCTCCAGGTCACCCTTGATATTGTGCAGCACATGCGGAACGTCGGAAGGCGCGCCAATGGTGGCAACGGCGGCCACATTCTCGCGCCCCAGCTCGGCCGCAGCCGCCAGCACCGCTGCGCCGCCCAGGCTGTGGCCCACCAACAGGATCTGACATTCAAACCGCTCGATCAGATATTGCGCAGATGCAACCAGATCCTCCACATCACTGGCGAATCCAGCGCGGCCAAATTCGCCCTGGCTCGCACCCAGGCCGGTAAAATCGAACCGCAGCGATGCGATCCCTTCACGCGCCAGTGCGCGGGTTACCGCAGTTGCCGCCTTCGACTGCTTGGTGCAGGTGAAGCAATGCGCGAACAGTGCCGCCCCGCGCACCAGCCCGGTGGGCAGTTCCAGCGCGCCGGATAGCTCGTGCCCCTGGGAAGTGACGATCTTCAGGCTTTCAGTCGGCATTGGCGATCTCCTTTGGCGCAAGTGTAGTGGCTAATTCGGATTGTTTCGGCAAAAGTTTCAATCGAACCGGCAATAGCACCGCAGCACGCCTCGCCAATTCGATAGCTTGCGCAGCGACACCCTTGCACCAAACCGCCGGGTAACTTAACGCGCACGGAAAGTTTCAAGGGAAAACCGATGGTAGAACAACCGCAGCGCTTTGAAGGCACCAGCTCCTATATCGCGACCGACGATCTCAAGGTCGCCGTGAACGCCGCAGTAACCCTGCGGCGCCCGCTGCTGGTCAAGGGGGAGCCGGGCACCGGCAAGACGGTGCTGGCGCATGAAATCGCCAAGGCGACGGGTGCGCCGCTGATCGAATGGAACGTGAAATCAACCACCAAGGCGCAGCAGGGCCTGTATGAATATGACGCTGTGGCGCGCCTGCGCGACGGCCAGCTGGGCGATGAGCGTGTCCACGACATCTCGAACTACATCAGGAAGGGCAAGCTTTGGGAAGCCTTCACCTCGCCCGAGCTGCCGGTGCTCCTGATCGACGAGATCGACAAGGCCGATATCGAGTTTCCCAACGATCTGCTCCAGGAGCTCGACCGGATGAGCTTCGACGTTTACGAAACGCATGAGCGGATCGAAGCGAAAGAACGCCCGATCGTGGTGATCACTTCGAACAATGAAAAGGAACTGCCCGACGCTTTCCTGCGCCGCTGCTTCTTCCATTACATCAAGTTCCCCGATCGCGAGACGATGGCCGAGATCATCGAGGTGCATTACCCCGGAATCCAGAAAAAGCTGGTCAGCAAGGCAATGGATATATTCTACGAGCTGCGCGACGTGCCCGGCCTGAAGAAGAAGCCCTCCACCAGCGAGCTGCTCGACTGGTTCAAGCTGCTGCTCAACGAAGACATGCCGTTGGAAGTGCTGCAGGACAGCAACCCCAATTCGGCGATTCCGCCGCTGCACGGTGCGTTGCTCAAGAACGAACAGGACGTGATGATGTTCGAACGGCTGGCCTTCATGGCGCGCCGCAACCCGGGCTAAGTCAGGGAATCAGCCAAACGAATAGGCGAGCTCGAAATCACCCCAGCGCTTACCGTTGATAATCAGCGGAATGTAGACATTGCGAACGACCTTATAGCGCTCGCCATCGCCTTCCTGCCGGTAAACCGCCATCATATAGGGCGCAGAGGAATTCTTCGCCTTCTGGTCGATCGGATCGAAGATGATGCGTCCGTTACGGCAGAATGCCGTATCGTGCGCCAGATTGCCGGTTGGCGCTTGCGACCATTCGGAAAGGTGCGTGGGCAGGAAGCCCCTCTTGTCAGTGCAGGCTGCGGCCATCACGCGCGCGTTGGTCTGCTTGGCGCGGTCAAGGAAGGGGCGCCAGTGCGCGTCTGCCCACTGGCACAGCCTGGTTCGATAGCGCTTGGGATTGCTACCTTCGATCAGCTGATAATTGCTATCGAACAGCACGGATTCGCTAAGCTCGCCGGTCTGGATCGCCTGGCTGGTAATGTCGGCCAGTTCGCGCGCAAAACCCTGAGCTGCCTCGACCATTGCGCTGTCTTCAGGCGATAGCCCTGCCTGCACGATGCGGTCGAACATTTCGCTGGCAGTCATTTCCAGCTCTTCCATGCGCGTGTGCGCACGTTGCAGCTTGGTCTCGTTGTCGAGCGCCGCCTGGTCGAAACTGTCGAGCACATCCTGCACCCGCACCACATGATCGCTGATCGTGGAGGTCGACCGCGCGATCTGGTCATTTTGCTTGTCGACCTCTTCCACCAATTCGCCCACGCCAACGATCGTGCGTTCAATCTGGGCGACGGAAGCCTTGGCCTCGCTGCTGGCCTTGGAGCCGGTTTCGATCCGTTCGATCACCCGCGACGCTTCACTGCCAAGTGCGTCGATCGTCGAAGTGATTTCTTCGGTTGCCTTGCGGGTGTCATTGGCCAGGCTTTTCA
The DNA here is from genome assembly GCA_001515985.1 of Sphingomonadales bacterium BRH_c3. GTDB lineage: Bacteria > Pseudomonadota > Alphaproteobacteria > Sphingomonadales > Sphingomonadaceae > Erythrobacter. Next base: position 3,167 of record LOET01000103.1, read on the forward strand.
CCTCGCCCGCCACCACTGCAAAGGTGCGCCCGGCATCGCCTGCGCGCATCGCCTCTATGGTGGCGTTGAGTGCCAGTATATTGGTCGTCTCGGCGATCTGTTCGATATCTTTCGAGCTGCGCCGCACCTGTTCCATCGCGGCGGCAAAGCTGGTGACATGCTGCGATAGCGCTTCAACCAGTTCGAGCAGCGAATTGATCTGGCCAAGCGAAGAATGGATCAGCGTGGTGCCTTCGCCCAGGCGTTCGATCGCGCGTTCGGACAGTAGCCGGGCTTCGTCGCTGGCTTCCGCCACCTTGGCCTGATCGGCCTCGAGCGCGGTAACGGTTCCGCGCAGCGCCGTGTGCTCTTCGCGCAGCGCCTCGGATGAACGGATGACCGCCTCGACAATGCCGGCCACATCGGTGCAGCCAACCGTAACATCCCCGCAGATTTCGGGTATTCTGTCGAGCGCTGTTGCGCCGTTGGTATCGATCGCGATCGGCTTCATCAGATGCGTCCCCTTAACTGTCCTTGCTGGCGCAGTAACCTTACGTGGTTAGCAACCGGTTAATTTGGATAGTGGGCCTGACAAAAGCTGGCGCGTTGCAAAGCGTATGGCTAAGACAAGCGCATGTTCTTCAATTTTGTCGACGAATTGCGCGCCGCGGGAATTCCCGCCAGTTTCAAGGAGCACCTCACCCTGCTTGAGGCGCTCGACAAGGATGTGATCGAGCAGACGCCCGAGGCGTTCTATTACCTCAGCCGCGCCACCTTCGTGAAGGACGAGGGCTTGATCGACCGTTTCGACCAGGTCTTCAACCGCGTCTTCAAGGGCATCCTCAGCGATTACGGGCAAAACCCGGTCGATATTCCCGAAGACTGGCTGAAGGCGGTGGCCGAAAAATTCCTCTCCGAAGAGGAGATGGAGAAGATCAAGGCGCTGGGCGACTGGGACGAGATCATGGAGACGCTGAAGAAGCGGCTCGAGGAACAGGAAAAGCGCCACCAGGGCGGGAACAAGTGGATCGGCACCGGCGGCACCAGCCCGTTCGGCAATTCGGGCTACAACCCCGAAGGCGTGCGGATCGGCGGCGAAAGCAAGCACAAACGCGCGATCAAGGTATGGGAAAAGCGCGAGTTCAAGAACCTCGACAACACCAGGGAGCTGGGCACCCGCAACATCAAGATGGCGCTGCGGCGGCTGCGCCGCTTTGCGCGCGAGGGCGCGGCGGACGAGCTTGACCTTGACGCCACGATCGACGGCACCGCCAAGCAGGGCTGGCTTGACATCCACATGCGCCCGGAACGGCACAATGCCGTGAAACTGCTGCTGTTTCTTGATGTGGGCGGTTCGATGGACCCCTTCATCAAGCTGTGCGAGGAATTGTTCAGCGCGGCCAATGCGGAATTCAAGAACCTAGAGTTCTTCTATTTCCACAACTGCCTTTACGAAGGCGTGTGGAAGGACAACAAGCGCCGCTGGCAGGAACGCACCAAGACCTGGGACGTGCTTCACAAATATGGGCATGACTACAAGGTGATCTTCGTTGGCGATGCGGCGATGAGCCCTTATGAGATCACTCACCCCGGCGGCAGTGTCGAGCATATGAACGAGGAAGCCGGCGCAGTGTGGATGAAGCGGGTGGTCGACACCTATCCCGCGACCGTGTGGCTCAACCCGGTGCCCGAAAAGCAATGGGGCTATTCGCAGAGCACCAAGATGCTCAAACAGCTGGTCAATGACCGGATGTATCCGCTGACGCTTGACGGGCTGGATGATGCGATGCGCGAGCTGAGCCGGAAACAGGGGCATTGAGTGAGGGGATCGAACTGCCCGAGGGGATAGAGCTTGATGATCCCCGCCCGATAGCTGCTTCAGCGCCCTACACCTACCAAATGCCTTGGCCAGAGGAATTGGCCGTGCTCGAACCGGGGGACGGTGTCAAAGCCGTGTTCCGCGAAATCGCTGGCGAATGCGAATACGGCGTTGAACGCATGTGGGTGCTGATCGATGCGATTGAGGACGGCTTCGTGGTCGGACGGCTCGATAACGAACCCCTTGATATGCCTTCCATCAAGCTCGGCGATCCGGTCCGCATTCCGCTCACCCACATAATCGCCTGTACTTACGCCAAGGGCAAGCAGGGCCCCAAGGTTCCCAAGCGCCGCTCATTTTGGGAGCGATGCTTTGTTGATGCCTGCGTGGTTGAGGGGCGCTGCCACGCTGATTACCTTTATCGCGAAGAGCCGGACATGACGCGTGAGGGCGACGAGGAGCCCGACAGCGGTTGGCGCATTCGTGGCACGGATGAGGCCATCGCCGAGGACGAACGGCTCGGGCAAAAGCCGATGTACATCGCGCTCGGCAAGGTGCTCAATGCGGATGATCGCTGGATCCACCTGATCGACAGCCCCGTCGGCAGCGCGTTCCAGTGGGATCCGGGGCGCGGCGATTATATTGAGCTCGAATGACAACACCCCGCCACACCCGCTTCGAAGCCGTCCGCCTGCGCCTCGAAGCCTTCGATCCGGGTACCGGTTGGCGCCTCGCGCTCTACGAATTCCTGCTGTTCGGGTTCAAGCAAGGCTGGGCCTGCCTGTTCGGCGGCCTGCTGCTGGCGCTGCTGCTGGGCACGCATCTGTTCTATCCCGAGGGCGCGTCGCTCCACCGCTATGACTTTCTCACCCTCGCCGCCCTCGCCATTCAGGCGGGGATGCTCGCTTTCCGGCTCGAGACATGGTGTGAGGCGCGGGTGATCCTGATCTTCCACGCCGTCGGCACGGTGATGGAGCTGTTCAAGACCGCCGCCGGATCTTGGACCTACCCTGAGGCGAGCGTGCTCCACATCGGCGCAGTGCCGCTGTTCTCGGGCTTCATGTATGCCGCCGTCGGCAGCTACATCGCGCGGGTATGGCGCATCTTCGACTTTCGCTTCAGCCATTATCCGCCGCGCTGGGCGACGTGGCTGTTGGCTGGCGCGATTTACGTCAACTTCTTTGCCCATCACTGGACGATCGACATCCGTTATCTGTTGTTTGCAGCGACAGCATTGCTGTTCTGGCGGACACGGGTCCATTTCCGCAATTTCCGCGTGCATCGCTGGATGCCGCTGCTGGTCGGCTTCGGCCTCGTCGCGCTGTTCATCTGGTTTGCCGAGAATATCGCCACCTTTGCCAATGCCTGGAATTATCCGGGGCAACAGGATGGCTGGCAGATGGTCGGCCCGGCCAAGCTGGGTAGCTGGTATCTGCTGATGCTGATTAGCTTTGTGCTGGTCGAATGGGTCCAGCCAGTCCGCAAAGTCGATCAGTAGAGCAAAAGATCCTTCACATCGGCGATCCAGGCCGCTTCATCGGTTACGGCCAGTGCATCAAGGTCGCCTGGCCGTGTCGCTGAATCATCTACCCATTCGCGCAAAGCTGGCCCGCCGTTGATTACATCGATCGCAAGGCGTTCCAGCTCGTATTCATAGGGAAAATCGCGCCATAGATCATATTCCGGGTAGAGCCTCCGGATCGCCTTGAATGCCAGCGCCTGCAACCGCCACGGCTTGAAGGCTGAATGATTGTAAAACCCGCCTTCTGCGTGGATCATCAAGGCGTTGCATAGCTTTCCTGTATGTTTGTGGAAAGTCGGCTCGAACCAGCATTCGCGTAAGGCACAGCCCGTCATCCAGTCAGGCGCAAGCGCGTGCATTTCCGCCAGCACCGCCTTGGCATCGACATCGGGCGCACCGAACAGCACTTCGAGTGGCCGCGTGGTGCCGCGCCCTTCCGACAGTGTGGTGCCCTCCAGCATCACGGTGCCGGCATAGCATCTCGCCATGTTGACATTTGCGGCATTGGGCGACGGATTAATCCAGATCCGGTCCTGCGGCCAGCCATACCCCCCCATGCCGCCGTCAGGCCCGGCTTCAGGGAGCCAATAATGCATCTCGACCACGCGGTAATCTACGTCGAGGCTGAACTGGCGGATGAACCAATGCCCCATCTCGCCCATGGTGAGGCCGTGGCGCATCGGCATTGGCGCGGCGCCAACAAAACTTTCCTGCCCCGGCACCAGCAGCGTGCCCTCAACCGGGCGCCCGGCCGGGTTGGGACGGTCAAGCACCCACACGCTCTTGCCGTGCTTTGCGGCCTCTTCGAGCAGGTAGAGCAGAGTGGTGACGAAGGTGTAGATGCGGCAGCCAAGGTCTTGCAGGTCAAACAGGAACACGTCGGCAGTGCCTATCATCTGCCCGGTGGGGCGGCGCACCTCCCCATAGAGCGAAAAGATCGGGATGCCGTAATGCGGATCGAGCTCGTCCGCAGTCTCCACCATATTGTCCTGCTTGTCGCCCTTCAGCCCGTGCTGGGGGCCGAATGCGCTGGTCACGTTCACGCCCGCCGCGATCAGCGCATCAAGGCTATGCGTCAGGTCGGCCGTGACCGAGGCGGGATGCGCCACCAGTGCCACCCGTTTTCCATCAAGTTCGCGCAGCAGTTCCGGCTCTGCCAGCAGCCGATCAATCCCGAATTTCATGGGTTTCGAGGTGCCGGAAGGCTCGCCGCAAAGCAAGCCGGATCGTGGAAATCCGGCGCATCGCGTTGTGGATGCGCAAGCGCCCAATAGCTTTTGCTGCCGCCTTCCTCCTCAATCACTGCGGAGAGGGCCATAGTTAGCCCGCCCGTGGGAATTTGACCGAGATCGATATCGCATTCGACAGAAAATGTATCTGACTTGCGCGAAATTTCGATGTGAGGTTCGATATCCAGCGCAAGCGCCGTCATTCCGCTGCGATAGGAGTCGAAAGAGTAGGCTGCCCATTCGGTTGAGGGGGAAAAGTTGAATTCATAATAGCGGCCATTGGCACACTTCAGGAACAACTCGAAGCAGGTAGTTCGCCACAAGCCATCGCGCCGCGCCGGAGAAACCCAAGCGGGGATTGACAGCATTTCCGCGCCCTCGACCGAGAATTCGATCAGCACTTTATTCGGATCGCTCATCCAAATTCGGGCCGCGACAGATCGAACACGTGATGGCGGAGTATCCCGGTGAGGTTGCAGAGCAAAGTGCAGCCCCTTTCGAATCGCTGGACAAGCCAGTCGCTCAGGACAGGCTTCGACAAGCTCAGGGCGAACGGTGTTGGATTGAGCCGGCATCTCCTTCTCCGTTTGTCCTGAGCTTGTCGAAGGACCGCTCTTCCCCTTTGCCAAGGCTGAAATCCTGTCCCAATCACCCCGGATCAGCGCAAGCTTCTTGGCGCGGCTCCAACCCTTGATCCGCCGTTCGGCTTCCAGGGCCTCGATCCGCGTCGAAAACTCCTGGCTCCAGACCAGTTTGACCGGCAATTTGTCGGACGTGAAACCGGGGATCGCGCCCGTTTCGTGCTGGGCGATCCTGTGCGGCAGATTATCCGTATGCCCGGTGTAGAAGACACCGCCCCGGCAGTGCAGCATATAAGCCCAGAATGTCATATCGAGCGGTGTAAAGGGAAGGACGGCCCTTCGACAAGCTCAGGGCGAACGGATCTGGAGGTTATTCCCTTCCCCATGCCCCCATGCTAAGCGCCCGCGCGATATGACAATCTACACTTCCACCCTGCTGCGCCTGCTCGGCGAGCGCGGCTATATCCACCAGATGACCGATGCGGCCGGGCTGGACAAGCTCGCCCAAAACCAAGTCGTGCCCGGCTATATCGGCTTCGATGCCACCGCGCCCAGCCTGCATGTCGGATCGCTGGTGCAGATCATGATGCTGCGCCGCCTGCAGCAAGCCGGCCACAAACCGATCGTGCTGATGGGCGGTGGCACCACCAAGGTGGGCGACCCTTCGGGCAAGGATGAGAGCCGCAAGCTGCTCACGCCTGAAGCCATCCAGGCGAATATCGCGTCGATCCGCACGGTATTCGAACGGCTGCTGACTTTCGGTGACGGTCCGACCGACGCGGTTATGGTCGATAACGATGATTGGTTGAACAAGCTCGGCTATATCGAATTGCTACGCACGGTTGGGCCTCACTTCACCATCAACCGCATGCTCACGTTTGATTCGGTCAAGCTGCGGCTCGAACGCGAACAGCCGCTGACCTTTCTCGAATTCAACTACATGATCCTGCAGGCCTATGACTTCCGCGAACTGGCGCTGCTGCACAATTGCCGGCTGCAAATGGGTGGCAGCGACCAGTGGGGCAATATCGTCAACGGGATCGAACTGACCCGCCGCATGGAGGGCAGGGAAGTTTTCGGGCTTACCACGCCGCTGCTGACCACGGCTGACGGGGCCAAGATGGGCAAGACTGCGGCAGGCGCGGTTTGGCTCAACGAAGATCAGCTGCCCAGCTATGATTTCTGGCAATACTGGCGCAATTGCGATGACCGCGATGTTGGCCGCTTCCTGCGGCTGTTCACGGATCTGCCGCTGGACGAGGTGGCGCGGCTGGAAGCGCTAGAAGGCGCAGAAATCAACCAGGCCAAGGTAGTGCTGGCCAATGAAGTGACCAGGCTGGTGCGGGGCGAGGAAGCCGCACTGGCTGCGGAAGCCACCGCGCACGAAACCTTTGCCGGCGGCGGTGCTGGCGAAGATCTCCCAACCATCGCCGTGGGCATTGAAGGCATGCGCATCGGTGCCTTGCTGACTGCGATCGGGTTCACCGCGTCGAATGGCGAAGCCAAGCGCAAGCTGGCTGAAGGTGCGGTGAAGCTTGATGACCAGGTCATAAGCGACCCTGGCTTGCTGATCGAAATTGCTGAAGGCGAACAGCGCAAGCTCAGCCTGGGTAAAAAGAAACACGGAATCATTACGCGTTAACCGCCGTAAGCCGCTGAAAAAGCGATAAACCCGGTCCGGGTCAGGGCTCAATCGGGCCGTCAGTCCCGTTTTGGCGCAGCACATCTTTACCAAATGTCAGCCTTTCTCCAGCATCTAGCTATGGAAGAACAATGCTTGGAGGCTTGTAACCGTGAACGCCGGAGCCAATCTCAGTGTGACCGACCTGCGCCGCGCCGCGCGGCACCCCGTCGATTTTCCGGTCATTGCCGAACATCGCCGCTTGGGTGACCTGAAGCTGCATGTCGCCAATCTTTCTGCGCACGGCTTCATGGTCGACGATGCCGAAGGGCTCCAACGCGGCGACCGGGTCATTATCCGCCTGCCAGTGGTGGGCCGGATCGAAGCTTATGTTATTTGGTGTCATGACGAGCGCGCCGGGTTCCAGTTCGAAAGGATCATCCGCCTTGACGATTTCATGGCAGTGATCGACCAGTTGCAGCCCAATCCACGCTTGCGCCGCCTGCGCTGACCGGGGCGCAACCCGCAAAAAACTTACTACAAAGCTGGATAGCTTTTGATGGCTTGGCAGCGGGCCTGCCCCCTGCCATTGCACGGTGGTGAGCGACACTCCACTGACATCGTCCAGCCAGCCAGAAGCGACGCACCCCTTTCGCGTAGCCAATTTCCGCGCCTATTGGGTCAGCCGCCTCAGCATGACGCTGGCGCAATATGCCATGCTGCTGATCATCGGATGGCAAACCTACAATATCGCGCGCGATGGCGGGATGAGCGTCGCCGCAGCATCGGGGCAGCTGGCGCTGATTGGCCTGCTGCAATTTGCGCCGCTGTTCGTGTTGACGCCATTCGTGGGCCTGGCCGCAGACAAGTTCGATCGCAGGAGCCTCGGCCGGCTAACGGTTGTTCTGCAGCTCATCTGCTCTGCCGCTCTTGCCTGGGCGACCTGGCACAACGCCATCACCTTGCCGATCCTGTTCGCTGTGGCCGTTTTGCTGGGTGTCGCACGCGCCTTTTCCGGGCCGGCATTATCCGCGCTTGCCCCCAACCTCGTCCCCCGGAAAATACTGCCCAACGCCATCGCGCTATCAAGCATTTCGTGGCAGGTGGGCATGATCGTGGGACCGTTCATCGGCGGGTATACCTTTTCGGTGCTGCCCTCCCTCCCCTATATCGCGGCGAGCGTACTGTTCGGCGTTGCGATCGTTGCCTTGAGCCTGATTGGCAAAGTGCCACAGCCGCCGCTGCGCAAAGGGCAACATCCGATCGGCCAGATGCTCGACGGCATTCGCTATGTCCGCCACAACAAGATGGTGCTGGGCGCGATCACGCTTGATCTGTTCGCAGTGTTCCTGGCCGGGGCAACCGCGCTGTTTCCGGTCTATGCGCGGGACATCCTGGAAGTTGGAGAGACGGGCCTGGCCCAGCTTGCCATGGCGCCTGCTGCGGGCGCTGCGCTCACTGCCGCCTGGTTCAGTTTCAGACCGCTTGAAAACAACGTTGGCCCCAAGATGTTGTGGGCGGTATTCGTGTTCGGGCTCGCCACGATCGTGTTTGGCCTTTCCACTTCGATGCCGCTTAGCCTGGCGATGCTGTTCATTGTCGGTGCGGCAGACATGTTCAGCGTATATATCCGCCAATCGCTGATCCAGCTTCACACCCCGGATGACAAACGCGGGCGGGTATCCTCGGTCAGCTTGCTCACGATCAGCGCTTCGAACGAGTTCGGCGATTTTTTCTCCGGCAGCCTGGCATTCCTGCTCGGCCCCGTGGCGGCGGTGGTCACCGGCGGCGCTGGTGCGATCATCACTGTGGCGCTGTGGAGCAGGTTGTTTCCTGTGCTAAGAACCACGAAGACATTTGATCCGCCCGATGAAATCGTGCTCAAACGCACAGAAAGCAAAACCCAGGAGGCCTGACATGAAAGCCGCAAACATCCTCGAGACCATCGGTCGCACTCCGCATATCCGCCTGTCACGCATGTTCCCCGATCACGAAGTCTGGATCAAATCGGAACGCGCCAATCCTGGTGGCTCGATCAAGGACCGCATCGGCCTTGCCATGATCGAGGATGCAGAAAAGACCGGGGCATTGAAACCCGGCGGCACGATCATAGAACCTACCAGCGGCAACACCGGCATCGGGCTGGCGATGGTGGCCGCGGTCAAAGGTTACAAGCTGGTTCTGGTAATGCCGGAATCGATGTCGCTTGAACGGAGGAGATTGATGCTCGCCTATGGCGCATCGTTCGACCTCACACCCAAGGAAAAAGGCATGAAGGGCGCGATCGAGCGCGCCGCGGAACTGGTGGCACAAACCGAAAACTCGTGGATGCCCAGCCAGTTTGACAATGAGGCTAACTGGAAGGTCCATGCCATCACCACGGCAAAGGAAATCATCGCCGATTTCGCCGACACGCCGCCCGCAGTGCTCATCACCGGCGTCGGCACCGGCGGGCATCTGACCGGCTGCGCCGAAGTGCTGAAGCGCGAATGGCCCGAGATGAAGGCCTATGCGGTCGAGCCGACGCTCAGCCCGGTAATCAGCGGTGGCCAGCCCGGCCCCCACCCGATCCAGGGGATCGGCGCCGGTTTTATTCCGGGCAACCTTCATACTCAGTCGATCGACGGTGCAATCCAGGTCGAGCCGGAAGATGCCAAGGAAATGGCGCGCCGCGCTGCGCGTGAAGAAGGTATGCTGGTGGGTATTTCGTCGGGCGCCACACTGGCCGCGATCGCTCAGAAGCTGGCGGATTTCGATACCGGGACCCGAGTGATCGGCTTCAATTACGATACCGGTGAACGCTATCTGTCGGTCCCCGATTTCCTGCCGGTGGAGTGAAGCGTCTAATCGCCAAAAGCGATATCGAGTTGGCGAGTACGCGAAAGCGTTGCCCGGAATCGCCCACCCTGCGCCGCTCGCAGGTCGTAGATGCCGTAAGGTGTCACGAACCCAGCGCGCGATAGCCCGCCTTCGTTATCGATCCCGATGATTTGTATCCGTCCGTTTACCGGTTGCGGGCCTTGGCCAAAATAATCGCGGAACCCTCCAGTCAGCTCAAGCGTGCCCTGACATATCCCGTCCTTCTTTTGAAAATGCACCAACCCCGCAACGCTGTTGCCTCCCAGTGTGCCTGAAAAACGCCGGACGCTGACCGGGCAATCGGCTTCTACCAAGCCGTCAGGTTTGCGGCGGAACGGCGCCGCGAGCATCTGACTGGTCGATTCGATCGAAGACGTCCACCGAGCGTTGGACAGTATCGTGGCGGCGGTGCCTTCTTCACGCCAAAGGACCAGGGAAGACCGCGCTCCAATCGTCACGCCATTATGGAACACGATCGGTTCGTTTTCGATTGAGTTGGCGGCGCGCCAGCCGAAGCCAACGGTGTAATCGGCATCAGTCGCCACCTCGCCCGAATTCAGGACGGTCGGCTCGACCATGCTGTCAAAGGTTTCCCGTGAGACAATCCTGTTCTCCAGCATCGCACCGCCGAAACGCGCAAGTCCGGCGGCGCTCGCCATCAAGCCTCCCCCACCCCAAGTGTAACTGAAATCATGTGGCGCCGCTCGGGCGGGGACCGCGTCGACGAATTCATATGCCACGCTCGCCGTCGGATCGCCTGAGTCGGTCGCATCGGCACCGATGTCGAGCCCGGGTGCAATGGCCTTCTCCACCAGGGCGGGAAAGCTCTTGCCAGTCAGTTCCTCAGCAATCGCCCCTAGGAGCGTGTAGCCCCATGAAGAATAGCTGTAATCCTCTCCCGGTGGGGCCAACAGTGGGCGTTTTGCGAATATCTCCACGGCCTCACGCCCGTTGGCATAATGTATTCCACCGCGCTCGCTGTCTGCTGCCTGATAATGCGGTAGCCCCGATGTATGAGCGGCCAGTTGCCGCGGGGTGATTGGCGGCCAAGCATTGTCGAGCCACGGCAAGGATTCAGCAATCGGGGCATCTAGATCGATACGGCCTTCCTCTGCCAGTTTCGCCAACGCGGTGGCTGCAAACAGCTTCGAAACCGAGGCAAGGCGGAAGCGCGTATCAATTTCGACAGGCAGCGACCTTTCGCGGTCACGCATCCCTGTCGATCCTATCCAGACGGTGCCGCCATCCTGCCAGACTGCAGCCCCGAACCCGGGCACGCCGGAGACTTCATGCAATGCGTCAAGCATGGCCTGAGAAGTAGCTGCAGCATGACCGTCAGAGGCGGCTAGAGGAGGTGGCGAAGCCACCAGCAAAACGGACATGGTAACAGCGAATGATCGGAATTTTAGCATGATGCGGCACACTCTTCAGCATGAATCTGGCATTGGCGTCTAACGCACTGATGCCGCAATCCAAGCCTTCAGTTGTACCGGTTTGTAGTGCCCCGTATCATCACGCCGCCGTCTGGAACGCCTCCGCATCCAGCGCCATCATCGCTTCCGCGCCCGCTTCGAGTTTGCGGCGCAGCGCGCCGGCATCGGGCAGGTAGCGTTCGGCATAATAGCGAGCCGAAACCAGCTTGGCCTCGTAAAAACCCTTGTCCGATGGCTCGCCCGCAAGCTTCTCCAGTGCCACCCTGGCCATGCGCAGCCACATCAGCCCCAGCGTCACGATACCCATGATGTGCATATAATGGTGCGCACCCGCGCCCAGATTGTTGGGATTGGCCATGGCATTCTGCATGAACCACATGGTTGCGGCCTTCTGCTGCCCCAGCGCCTTGTCTAGCGCTTCGGCAAGATCCTTCAGCCCATCCACTTCCTTGGCGGCAGCAATGTCCGCATCACACATGGCGAAGAATGCCTGGATCGCCGCGCCGCCATTTTGCGCCAGCTTGCGACCGCACAGATCCATCGCCTGCACGCCATTGGTGCCTTCATAGATCATGGCGATACGGGCATCGCGCACGAACTGGCTCATGCCCCATTCCTCGATATAACCGTGCCCGCCAAAAACCTGCTGCATATTGGTGGCGACTTCATAGCCCTTGTCGGTGCCATAGCCCTTGATCACCGGTGTGAGCAGGCTGATCATGTCCATCGCCGCCTTGCGATCACCTTCATCGGGCGCCTTGTGGCTAAGGTCTTCCTGCAACGCTCCCCACAGGCACAGCGCGCGCATGCCTTCGTTGAAAACCTTGGCATCCATCAGCATCCGGCGAACGTCGGGATGGACGAAGATCGGATCGGCCTTGGCCTCGGGATCGGCCGGGCCGGTCAGTGCGCGTCCCTGGCGCCGGTCAAGCGCATAGGCAACCGCATTCTGGTATGCGACTTCGGCCTGTGACAACCCTTGCATACCCACACCCAGGCGCGCTTCGTTCATCATGATGAACATCGCTGCCAGGCCCTTGTTCTCCTCACCGACAAGCCAGCCTTTGGCCTCGTCATAATTGAGCACGCAGGTCGAATTGCCGTGAATGCCCATCTTGTGTTCGATCGAGCCGCAGCTCACGCCATTGCGATCGCCCAGCGAACCGTCGTCATTGACCAGGAATTTGGGCACCACAAACAGCGAGATACCCTTGGAACTGTCGGGCGCGCCCGGTGTCTTGGCCAGCACCAGATGGATGATGTTGTCCGCCAGGTCGTGCTCTCCGGCGGAAATGAAGATCTTGGTGCCGGTGATCAGATAGCTGCCATCGGCCTGAGGCTCGGCCTTGGTGCGGATCAAGCCCAGATCGGTGCCGCAATGCGGTTCGGTCAGGTTCATGGTGCCGGTCCACTCGCATGAGACCATGCGCGGCACATATTTCTCGATCTGCTCAGGGCTACCCTTGGCCAGCAACGCCGCGATCGCGCCATTGGTGAGCCCGGGATACATACCGAAGGCCATGTTGGCAGAGCTCATCATTTCCTTGAGCGCAAAGCCGATTACCTGCGGCAAGCCCTGTCCGCCCAACTCTTCCGGCTGGGTCAATGTTCCCCAGCCCGCCTCGCGATACTGGTCAAATGCCTGCTTGAAACCGGTTGGGGTGGTTACCGAACCATCTTCATGACGAACGCAACCTTCACGGTCGCCGATCTGGTTGAGCGGAGCGATCACTTCAGAAGTGAATTTGCCCGCTTCCTCCAGGATCGAATTTACCATATCTTCGCTGGCATGCTCGAAACCGGGCAGATTGCCATGGCTTCCAAGATCAAGCATCTCATTGATAATGAATCGGAAATCACGGTTTGGGGCGGTGTAACTGGGCATCTGTGTGTCCTTGGTATTGATTTGGATCTTTGCTGGGTCAGCGATCAGAAATCGAAGTCAAGATTCTCGATCAGTTTGATGAACTCTGTCAGTTCCTTGATCGAGGAATCGATGTCGGCGCGTTGCCCCTTCA
>LOET01000104.1 GCA_001515985.1 Sphingomonadales bacterium BRH_c3
GCAAAGAAGGCGCGCAACTCCCACTCGGCATCGCTGCCTTCACCACAAGGTCCGGCGAGCCCGATATCGGTGCCAGCGGGTGCCTTGGCAACGGGATCGGCGGCCAGAACATCTTCCGCCGACCGCAGCAGCAGCAGCTGCCACTTGGGGCCATTGGCGACATGCACGGCTTCGACCACGGCAGCCGGATCGACCCCTGCCTGTTCGATCGCAGCCGCCCGCTCCCGCTCGCTCAGGGGCCCGTGGCGGGTAAAGGGCGGGGCCTTGAAGGCCAGCGCACCGCCATCCTGCCGTACCTCGACCAGCCCGACGCCGCATTCCTGCACCACCGTGCCCGGCTCCCGCGGCACACCTCCAGCCTCAAGCCAGGCATGGCAGCTGCCCAGCGTCGGATGCCCGGCAAACGGCAGCTCGCCCGCCGGATAGAAGATGCGCACGCGGTAATCCGCCGCTGGATCGGTTGGTGGCAAAAGGAACGTGGTTTCCGAGAAACCCAGCCACCGCGTCAGCGCCAGCATCTGCGCAGCATTCATATCATCCGCGCCATGCACCACCGCCAGCGGATTGCCGCTAAGCGGGCCAGAGCCGAATACATCCACCAGATCGAGTTTCATCACATATCTCCATTGAACCTGGCCACTCCCTAGCCAAGCGGCAGCGAATCTGCTGAATAGAATTTATGTCGAAGCCCGCAGTATTGGTAACCGGAGGCGCAGCTCGGATCGGCGCCTGCATTGCGCGGGCATTTGCCGATGCAGGCTGGCATGTGGTGATCCACTATCTCGGCTCGGACGAGGAGGCGCGCACGCTGGCTGGCAGCCTGCCCTCTGCCGAAATCATCCAGTGCGACCTTGCCGATGGCGATGCTGCGGTGGCGATGGTGCAGCAGCTTGCCGCGCGGCTGCCCGATTGGCGGGTGCTGATCAACAATGCCGCGATTTTTCCCTACGATGCGGCCACCGATCTTGACCCCGCGAGCAATCGGTCAGCCATGCAGGTCAATGCGCAAACTCCGGCGCGCATGGCGCAGGTTTTCCTTGCCAAAGCGCGCGCCGAAGGTGGCAGGCGCGTTATCCATGTCACCGACCAGAAGCTGGAGAACCCCAACCCGGATTTCTTCAGCTATACCATGAGCAAGCATGCGCTGGCGGCAACCATTCCGATGCTGGCCATGGGCCTGGCTGGTCCGCAGGACCGGGTTTACGGCCTTGCCCCCGGGGCGATCCTCCCCAGCCATGACCAGAGCGAAGAGGAGATCGAGCTTTCGCACCGCTTGAATCCGCTCGTTCGCAAGACCGGGCCAGGCGAAGTTGCCGCAGCCGCGCTGATGCTGGCACAAGGTTATCTGCGCAGCGGAGAGACGATCTTCGTCGACAGCGGCCAACACCTGCTGAGCCAGCCGCGCGACGTGATCTACCTCGCCCGCGAAATGACGGCGGCCAGATTGTGAACCGCTACGCCCTTCGCAATTGACAGGCTGTTGCTGCACGCGCACTTTGAGAATTTGACCATTATGGGGGACGCAAGCCGATGTGGCTGCTCGACAAGTTTCTGAAAAAAGCGATCAATCACGGCCAGCTGGTCGTCACTGACCATGACGGCAGGAAGTACGTCTATGGCAGCGGAGCGGGTAGTTATCCTGAGGAACAAGGCGGCAAACCCGGCCCGGTTCGCATCAGGCTGACCCACCCCAAGGCCGCAGCGCATATCGCCCGCTATCCGCAGCTGGGCGCTGGCGAAGCCTTCATGTGGGGCTGGCTGGTGGTGGAAGAACCGCACGATATCCGCGACATGATCCTGTTCGTCACGATGAACGCCAGGCGGCTGGGTGAAGAAGCCCTGAAGGCACAAGGCCCGCTGCGCAAGCTGGCGCAAAGGGTGATTGCGGCGGTTGACGGGATCAACCAGCGCGCTTCCGCCCGCAAGAATGCCGAGCATACCTACAACCTCACTCGCCAGCTTTATGAGCGTTTCCTCGACGAAGACCGGCAATACACCATGGCCTATTACCGCGAGGGCGATCCGGCATCGACCTCGCTCGAACAGGCGCAAATGGACAAGAAAGCTCATCTTGCCGCCAAGCTCTATCTCAAGCCGGGAATGAAGGTGCTCGATATCGGCTGCGGCTGGGGCGGCTTCGCGCTTTACCTCAACAAGATGTACGATGTTGAAGTGCTGGGCGTGGCACTTGCGCCTGACCAGATCGCTTTCTGCAAGGAACGCGCCGAGGCGCTTGGCGTGGCCGACAAGGTCAAGTTCGAACTGATGGATTATCGCGATGTCACCGGCGAGTTCGACCGCATCTCTTCGGTCGGGCTGCTCGAACACGTCGGCACGGTCCACTATCCGCAGTTCTTCGAACACACGAACCGGCTGCTCAAGCCCGATGGCGTGATGATCAGCCACTGCTGCGGGCGCGCGGGCCCTCCGGGCTACACCGATGCCTGGACCCGCAAATACATCTTTCCCGGCGGTTATATCCCGGCGCTGTCGGAATTGGTAACCGAAAGCGAAAAGGCCGGCTGGCAGGTGATGGATGTGGAGGCGATGCGCTTCCACTACAGCTATACGCTGGAAGAATGGTACAAGCGCACGGTGATGCACCGCGACGAGATTACCGCGATGTATGATGACGAATTCTATCGCATGTGGTTGTTCTATCTTGCCGGGGCGGAACAAAGCTTCCGCAATGGCACGATGGTGAACTGGCAGGTGCAATATGTGAAGGATCGTAACGCAATCCCGATGACCCGCGAATATATCGAAGAAGAGTCAGCCCGCTTGCGCGCGAAGGGTGAAGTGCCGACATGGCGTTTCGATCCCGAACTGAAGGAAGCGGCAGAATAGAGGGAGAAAGCCGCATGGCAGGAATTTACCGCACACCGGACGATCGCTTTGCAGACCTGCCCGATTTTCCCTTTGCCCCGCATTACCACGAGCTCGCTGGCGGGCTGCGACTGCATTATCTCGACGAAGGTCCGCGCGATGGCCCGGTAGTGCTGATGATGCATGGCGAGCCGAGCTGGTGCTTCCTCTACCGCAAGATGATCCCGCCGGTGGTCGCCGCCGGATACCGCGTACTTGCGCCCGACCTGATCGGCTTTGGCAAATCCGACAAGCCGACCGCCAAGAGTGCCTACAGCTATGCCGGGCATGTCGCCTGGATACGCGAATGGCTGGAGGCGGTGGGGGTGACAAATGTGCTGCTCGCCTGCCAGGACTGGGGCTCGCTGATCGGCCTCAGGCTGGCGGCGGAGATGCCCGATCGCTTTGCCGGGGTGGTGCTGTCAAACGGCGGGCTGCCCGAAGGGCAGGAGGCGCCCAAGGCATTCGCGGCCTGGCGCATGTTCGCGCGGATCACTCCGGTATTCCCGATCGGCGGGCTGTTGCAGAAGGCGACCAAGACGGTGCTCAGCGAGGCGGAAGTCGCCGCCTACAACGCCCCCTTCCCCAACCGCGCAAGCAAGGCGGGCGCGCGGATATTCCCTGAACTGGTGCCGCTGGGCGAAAATGTCGCCGTGCCTGACCAGAAAGTAGCGTGGCAAGCGCTCGAAAGCTTCGACAAGCCATTTACCTGCGCCTTTTCCGATGGCGATCCGATCACTCGCGGCGGCGACGCGCCATTCCTTGAACGTGTTCCCGGCGCAAAGCTGGGCGCGCACCGCACGCTGAAAGGCGGCCACTTTATCCAGGAAGACGATCCGGCAGGGTTTGTTGGCGCGATCTTCGATACCGCGAGGGCCGCAGGGACGGCGCCCTCAGCCTCCAGCTAGAATAAGAACCTAGTCCTGCGACTTGCCAAGATAGCGTTCGATCACCGCAGCATCGTGGGCCATATCTTGCGGCGATCCCTCGAAGATGACTTCGCCTTCGTGGATGACATAGGCACGGTCGATCACGCTGCGCATTTCACGCACGTTCTGATCGGTCAGCAGTATGCCGATATCGCGCCGTTTCATCTCGCCGATCAGGTCCTTGATGCTGCCGATCGTAAGCGGATCGATCCCTGCGAACGGCTCGTCCAGCATCATGATCTTGGGGTCGAGCGCCAGCGCGCGGGCCACCTCGCAGCGCCGCCGCTCCCCCCCGGACAGCGAATGGGCCATGGCATCGCGCAGATGCGACATGTGAAGTGCGTCGAGCAGCTCCTCCAGCCGCGCGGCCCGCGTTTCAGGCTCCGGCTCGACAATCTCCAGCATGGCGGAAACATTCTGCGCCACGCTGAGCCCGCGAAAGACCGAAGGTTGTTCGGGCAAATAGCCCAGGCCCAGGATCGCCCGGCGATAGAACGGCAGCCGCGTGATATCCCGCCTGCCCAGCGTGATGCGCCCGCCATCCGGCCTGAGCAGCCCCAGCATGCAGTAAAAACTGGTTGTCTTGCCCGCACCGTCACGCCCGAACAAACCCACCACTTCGCCTTGCTGCACAGTCAGCGATAGCCCCTTGAGCACCTCGCGACCACCGAACGACTTGCGGACCTCCACCGCCTTCAGCGCGACCGGGCATTGCGGATCGCCAGCATGATCCATCACCGGGCACAAGGCCGCGTCACTGCCGGTTCTGGCTGGTCGGGATGAGGATCATGACAGGCTGGAAAAGACATTCTGCAACAATATTAGGGTTGAATGGACATGCAGTGCCACAGGAATTGGGCTATAGATAGGCTAAGGATTGAGGACACTGACCCGGTGCGAACGAATTGAACCGCGCAAGGGCATCTCGCAAAGTATGAGGTTCGCATGAAAAACGCTTTGGTCGAAAAGTTTCTCAAATCCGCGATCCGCAAGGGCAAGCTGACCCTGACCATGGCCTCGGGCACGGTGCATGAACTGGGCGAACCGGCAGAAGGCTTTCCCGAGGTCGCGATCCGGCTGACCGACCACCGTGTGCCGCGTGACATATTGCTCGACCCACGCCTGGGCGCGGGCGAGGCCTATATGGACGGGCGGATCGTGATCGAGCGCGGCGATATCATGCAGCTGGTTCAGCTGCTGCGGATGAACAAGCCGTGGGAAAGCGGCGCCGGGCTGATGGAGCCATCACTGCTGCGACGGGTCGGCGGGCATCTCAAGTTCCTGGCGACATCGTTCAACGAGGCGCGCTCGGCAAAGCGCAATGTCGCGCATCACTATGACATCGGCAACGATCTCTACCGGATGATGCTGGATGCCGCGCACATGCAATATAGCTGCGCCTATTGGGCACCGGGCATCGAGACACTAGACGATGCGCAGGAGGCCAAGCTGGCGCATATTGCCGCCAAGCTGGCATTATCAGACGGGCAGCGCGTGCTCGATATCGGCTGCGGCTGGGGCGGAATGTCGATCTATCTGGCGCGCCATTTCGATGTGAAAGTCACCGGCATCACCCTGTCCGAAGAACAATTGGCGCTGGCACGCGAGCGCGCCGCGGCCGCCGGGGTGGCC
>LOET01000105.1 GCA_001515985.1 Sphingomonadales bacterium BRH_c3
AGGAACGTCTGTTCGACGCCGATTTCAGGCGCCGCCCGGACGAGCCGGCGATCGCGCTGTGTGGCCTCGACAACGCGGCAGGGCGCAGGGCGCTCGATCAGGTCGGCTTCGACATGATCGTGGAAGCAGGCCTTGGCCGAGGCCATCGTGATTTTCGAACCATGCGCCTGCACACTCTTCCCGGGGCTCGTCCGACCGCCGAGTTGTGGAAGGCTGCGGTGACCGCAGAAAAGGTCGAGGATCGGCCTGCCTATGCCAACCTGATGAATGATGGCGTCCTCGACCGCTGTGGCATGACGCTACTCGCCGGCAAGGCCGTGGGTGCACCATTCGTGGGAGCCGTTGCCGCGGCATTAGCGGTTTCGGAGATCCTGCGTCTGCTACATGGCGGCCCCGTTCACCGCCTGATCGATCTCGATCTGCTTGGCATCGATCACCGCTCGACAGTGCTGCATGGGGACGGTTTCGAAAGGCTCAATCCTGGTTTTACGAGCGCCGGTTCGGCTTAGCGTCCGCTTGAAGGCGTACATTCCTGCTATGCCCGCTGAGATTCCTGTCTGCTTAAAAGTTCCAAACGTGCCGATGCGCCCCTCAGGTTATGACCAATTGCGCCTGAACGACAAACCGCTTCCGCAATTCCAGTGGCAGATCTGGTCAGTCTTAATCGTTGGACGACGGCGACGTTCGTCAGAACAGTTCCGTCACCTGAACTATGGGCAGCTTATCGCGATGTGGTCCCTGAGTCTGAAGAGCACCCAATATCCCCAATTGCTGCCGCTTTGCGACGATGATTTCGACATCCGCTATCAAGAGCATGTCAGGAGTCGTCGAATGACTGAGATAGGGTGCGAAACTGTCGGAATCACCGCAGCAGAAAACAGACGTTGGACCTTCAGTCTACGCGGCATCCACCACTCGAAATACCGCCCCTGTTCCCGCGTCTCGAACCAGGTCGACGCCCGTTCCGTCCCAATGGTAGTCGAGGTGACGGCCCTGAATGGGCTCTGATGCACAATCCGGGTAGAACAAGCCGACACACTCACCGCCCGGTTGCCGGATGCTCGGATAGACAAGACCTTCGGCCCCGCCCCCTTTGAGCGCAACAGCGAGGGCTTGCGATGCAGCATAGTTGTCGGGATCAAGCGCGGGATCGCCTGCGGCAAGGCTCCTGAGATCGTGAAGATCGGCGCTCACCGAAAGGACAATCTCACGGAACTGTGAGGTCCAGCCTGGCGCTTCTACAGTGCGAGCCATGAAGCGAGCATGATGATGGATTGTCTCGAACAGTGCAGTTTCGAATGCATCTCCCGCGTATAGGACGCCGTAGGTCCCATCGGTGAAGCGACTTGGTCGGTCAGTGCTGACATGCGTGAACGGGGCCATCAGATAGGATGCGCCGTTGCCCCCTACCCGGCGGTCAGCAGGTACCAGATCGAGATTGCCGATCGTCGCCATAATGCGCGGATTGGTTTTTTGCTCGGCAGAGATCAGCAGCGGCCAATCTGCGGGGTCTGCGATATCTTCGAACAGGTCGATCGGTGGAAAGGCACTGCGGATAATCCGTACAGCACCTTTCCACTCGACCTGGGCAACCGGAATTGCCTTGGGATCGATCACCAGGCACCACGTTCGGCATCAAGATAACGACGCACCCGCATGATATCAGTCAGCTCGCCGCCAAGCATGACGTCGAGTGCACTCGCTCCGGCAAAGGCAGCGTTGCCTGCCTTGATCCAGGCGTAGCCACGTTGGGCTTCGGAAAAGATGATCCTCAGCGCCTTGTGGATACCCATCAGGTTGGAGAGCCGCGCCGCACCATCACGCGAGACACGGCCCGCACCCTCAGCCTTCCACCGCCGGTAGGAGCGAACCGGCATGTCGAGCAAAGTCGCTGCCTGTTCGTCCGTTACTTCCCATTTCCCAAACAGGTTCAGCACGGCGCGGAACATCGCCGCTGCTTCCTCCTGGGTTACAGGGTCGGGCCGAAAGGCGTGGGGGACGGTATCAACGGGTTGCAAAGCCAGCATGACTATTCTCCATATGGCAGCATATAGCATTTTAATGCCATTTGGCAAGGTTCGTCAAAATCAGATTGCAAGCCGCGCCAAGACCGCCACTGCGTTCGTGGTCGGAACGAAAAGCCGCGTCTGATAACGGATGATCTCGGTGAAACACCCATGTGCCTTGTACCAGTCGAGGCGCGACGCCGACCAACCTGCCAGTTCGAGCCGCTGCGCGCCGTTGACGAGGCTGCGCTTGAGCGTGAGCGCTTCGCGGCTCTTGATTTGCATCGGCCGCCCGGTCCCGATCACCGCATCGACGACTTGCTCTGCCGAGAAGGCATGTTCGTCTTCAAGACCAAGCACCTGGCATAGTTCGGGCACGCAATGGAGCGGAACCTCCCGGCCTAACAGCGAGCGTCCGTCTCGCGCCGAAATCCGGCTGACGCGAACATAGTCGGAAGGGAGTTTGTCCCACACCGGAAGCAGCAGGCCCGTTGCAAGATGCAGTCGCTCACGCTTGTGATTTGTGGCAGCGTCATCGACCTCCGCCTGCCAGAGGCGGCGAAATTCGGTTGGATCCACCGTTTCCCAATTGCTCTCTTCGAGTTGATCGGCTGTGATGTGTCCGTGCTTCAAGGGGCGGACAAGCTCGAAGCGGGCCACACGCGTACCTTCGTCGGTGAGCAGACTTCGCGCCGGGACAAGCAGCCCGATCCGGCCTGAGCGCGCATTGCGCAGAAGTTGCTGACGCGAACCTGAAAAGCCGTAGAGCTCTTCCAGCCGTTCGAGACGCAAAGGCTTGAGCGCGCGGGCGATCTCGAGTTCCAGGAGATGCGTAGTCGCACCCGACAGCGCATCGGTGCGCAGTAGCGTGTCGGTCAGCACCTCGTATTGCTCTACCGCAATGGTCTCGACCCCAATGTCGAGCGTGCCGGCCTGGCGTGCTGCGTCGATCCGTGCTTCGACGAGGCCGAGAAACTCGTCAAATATCCCGTTTTGCAGAGCAATAGGCAACGCGAGGATGCGATTGAGCCAGCGCTGGATGGTTGGCAGGTCATCGACCATCCCGCCGTCGGGCCCTTCGACCCTGAGCCCGCTCAATTCCTCAAACCGAGAGAGCGTAACGGCTTCGAGCTTGCCTGCGAACAGCAGACCGAACCAGCGATGAAGCGCCTCCTTGGCGTAAGTACTCTCGAGATTATCGGCAGGATCGAAGAGGTTCTGCCCACCAGTCTGGCGCTGCCCTCTGGTTAATGCACCGAGGCTGTCGAGCCGACGCGCAATGGTCGATATAAACCGACGTTCGCCACGCACATCGGTGGTCACCGGGCGGAACAGCGGGGCAGAAGCCTGATTGGTGCGGTTGGTACGGCCAAGCCCTTGAATTGCGGCATCGGCCCGCCAGCCGGGCTCAAGTAGAAAGTGGACCCGGCGCATCTGGTTCTTTGCCGCGAGGTCGGCATGATAACTGCGGCCGGTGCCACCGGCATCGGAGAAGACCAGAATTCGCTTGGTTCCGTCCATGAAATCTCGCGTCTCGACGACATTGGCGCGCGGAGAACGCGACTGGAGCACCTGGCGTCCATCGCGTCCGACAATCAGGCGGCGAGTACGGCCCGTGACTTCGGCGACCTGATCGACACCGAACCGTTCAATGATCGCATCGAGCGCCGTCGCGATCGGCGGTAAGGCACAAAGCTGCTCGATCATGCGATCGCGCGCGGCAAGCGCCGAGCGGCAGAGAACAGGAGCACCGTTCTCATCACTCATCGGTTCGGACCGGGCATTGCCGTTCTCGTCCGTAAACACGGACATCAACCGCACGGGAAAGCTCTTGGTGAGGTAATCGACCACGTATTCGCGGGGGGAGAGATCGATTTCGAGTGCTTCACGTTCCGCATCGGAGAGATCAGCGAGGCGGCGGTTGAGCATGGCTTCGGCGGTCGAGACGAGTTGAACTACAACAGCGTTGCCGTCGGCAAGTGCCGTATCAATCGCAGGCAGCAGGCTCGGCAGCTTCATCGATAGAAGGAGCTGCGCGAAGAAGCGCTGCTTGGTGCCTTCAAACACCGAAAGCGCAGCCGATTTGGCGCCTGAATTCAGGGTATCGCCACTGTCAGTGTCGACGATCCGGGTTGCCTCGAGTGCCTCGCGCAGGTTGGAATGAATGATTGCCCAGGCGTCTGCATAGGCGTCATAAACCGCTACCTGGTCGGGGGTCAGGCAATGCTCGAGAATCTCGTACTCGACTCCGGCGAATGAAAGTGCCCTCGCCGCATACAGTCCGAGTGACTTCAGATCACGGGCGACCAGTTCCATTGCAGCGATACCGCCATCGCGGATGTCCGCGACGAAGGCTTCGCGATTGGCAAAAGCCGTCTCGGGACCCCACAGGCCAAGACGGGTCGCATAGGCGAGATTATTGACGTCGGATGCCCCGGTCGCCGATGCGTAGAGCACGCGGGCGCGTGGCAGCAGATTCTGGATACGAACACCGGCGATGCCCTGCTCCGATCCCTTGACCTTGCCACGTGTGCCCTCCCCGCCAGCGGCGTTGGCCATCGCATGGGCCTCGTCAAAGACGATGAGCCCGTCGAAGTCCTCCCCTGCCCATTCGAGGATCTGCTCGAGCCGGGTCGCGTCGCTGCGGCCCGAGCGCAGTGTCGGATAAGTAACGAAGAGTATGCCCTCGCGCATCCCGATCGGGACACCGAGCTTCCACTGGCCGAGCGGCTGGATGTCGATGGGAAGGCCACCGAGCGCGCTCCAGTCGCGGCGGGCGTCTTCGAGCAAAGCTTCGTTCTTGGAAATCCATATGTGGCGCCGTTCACCCCTCACCCACCGGTCGAGGATGACAGATGCGACTTGCCGGCCTTTGCCTGCACCAGTTCCGTCCCCAAGAAAGTAGCCCATGCGGTAGGCGCGCCCCTCGGCGCTCGCCTTGAGGGCGCAGCCCTTGTCGTCGGGCTCGAACCGGCCCGGCAGATCGCGGGCATGGGCGCTTGCGGCATAGATCAGGGTCTCGG
>LOET01000106.1 GCA_001515985.1 Sphingomonadales bacterium BRH_c3
GGCGCGCTATCGATCACTTCCACCGGCACGGCGACGGGCACCAGCGGTGGCGGCATTCGCGCTTTCAATAACAATTATGGCACCGATCTGACCATCAGCGCGGCGGACAGCAGTGGCGGGCGCTATGGCATCAACGCCCGCAACCGTGGCACCGGTGCGCTGTCGATCACCTCCACCGGCACGGCAACAGGTACCGATAATAGCGGCATCTATGCCTATAATTCCTATTACGGCACCGATCTGACCATCAGCGCGGCGGATACCAGCGGTCGCTTCAGCGGCATCGACGCCACCAATTTCGGCACTGGCGCGCTGTCGATCACTTCCACCGGGACGGCGGCAGGTGCGAGTGATGACGGCATTAGCGCTTTCAACTCATATTACGGCACCGATCTGACCATCACGGCGGCGGACAGCAGCGGTGGCTCGAGCGGCATCAACGCCCTCAATTTCGGCACAGGCGCGCTGTCGATCACTTCCACCGGCACGGCGACGGGCACCGGCCTTGACGGCATTAGCGCTTTCAACTCATATTACGGCACCGATCTGTCCATCACGGCGGCGGACAGCAGCGGCGGATTCTGGGGTGTCTACGGTGTCAACCGTGGCGCCGGCGCGCTATCGATCACTTCCACCGGCACGGCGACGGGCACCGGCCTTGACGGCATTTTTGCCCGCAATTCCGATTACGGCACCGATCTGACCATCAGCGCGGCGGACAGCAGTGGCGGGCGCTATGGCATCAACGCCAGCAATTACGGCAGCGGCGCGCTGTCGATCACCTCGACCGGTACGGCGGCGGGCGCAAACGGTGACGGCATAAATGCCCGCAATTACGGTACTGATCTGACCGTCAATGCGGCGGACAGCAGCGGCGGCTACAGCGGCATCTACGCTCGCAACCGTGGCACCGGTGCGCTGTCGATCACCTCGACCGGCACGGCAGCAGGTACCTATTATAGCGGTATCAATGCCTATAATTCCTTTTACGGCACCGGACTGACCATCAACGCGGCGGACAGCAGCGGCAACATCTTTGGCATCAACGCCTTCAACGGTGGCAGCGGTGCGCTGTCGATTACTTCCACCGGCACAGTGACTGGCACCAACATTGAAGGGATCCGCGCCCGCAATTACGGGACCGATCTGACCATCAGTGCGGCGGACAGCACTGGTGGTGAAGTCGGCATCAATGCCTTCAATAATGGTAGCGGCGCACTCTCGATCACCTCTACCGGCACGGCAACAGGTACAAATTATACAGGCATCTTTGCCTTCAACTTCCTTTCCGGTACCGATCTGACCATCAGTGCGGCAGACAGCAGCGGCGGTTACAACGGCATCTACGCCGTCAACCTTGGCACCGGCGCGTTGTCGATCACTTCCACCGGCACGGCGACGGGGACCAGCCGTGACGGCATCTATGCCTACAATTGGGATTACGGCACCGATCTGACCATAAGCGCCGCGGATGCCAGCGGCGGTCGCAATGGCATCAACGCCCGCAATTACGGCACCGGCGCGCTGTCGATCACCTCGACCGGTACGGCGTCGGGTACCAACAATAGCGGAATAAATGCCTTTAATTCCTCCGCCGGCACCGGACTGACCATCAACGCGGTGGACAGCAGCGGCAGGCGCTATGGCATCTACGTCCGCAATTACGGCGCCGGAGCACTGTCGATTACCTCGACGGGCACGGTGACGGGCACCAGCCTTGACGGCATCAATGCTTTGAATTTCACCAGCGGCACCGATCTGACCATCAGTGCGGCGGACAGCAGCGGCGGCTTCAGTGGCATCGACGCCCGCAATTTCGGCAGCGGTGCGCTGTCGATCACCTCGACCGGCACGGCATCGGGCGCCAGCGTTGACGGTATCAATGCCTTCAATTTCACCAGGGGCACCGATCTGACCATCACCGCAGCTGACAGCAGCGGCGGTCGCTATGGCATCTACGCCGTCAACCTCGGCAGCGGCGTGCTGTCGATCACTTCCACCGGCACAGTGACTGGCACTAACAATGAAGGGATCTTCGCCTTCAATTACGGCACCGATCTGACCATAAGCGCCGCGGACAGCAGTGGCGGTCGCAATGGCATCTACGCCGTCAATCTCGGCAGTGGCGCGTTGTCGATCACCTCGACAGGGACCGCTACGGGCACCAATTATGACGGCATCTATGCCTTTAATTCGACTGCCGGTACCGATCTGACCATCACGGCGGCGGATACCAGCGGCGGTTACAACGGCATCTACGCCGTCAACCTCGGCAGCGGCGTGCTGTCGATCACTTCCACCGGCACGGCGACGGGTGCCGATCGCAACGGCATCTTTGCCTATAATTTCGATTACGGGACCGATCTGACCATCAGCGCGGCGGATACCAGCGGCGGTTACAACGGCATCTACGCCGTCAATTACGGCACCGGCACACTGGCGATCACCTCGACCGGGACCGCTACGGGCACCAATTATGACGGCATCTATGCCTTTAATTCGACAGCCGGTACCGATCTGACCATCACGGCGGCGGATACCAGCGGCGGTCGCAATGGCATCTACGCCGTCAACCTCGGCAGCGGTGCGCTGTCGATCACTTCCACCGGCACGGCGGCAGGTGCGAATGATGGCGGCATTCGCGCTTTCAACTCATATTACGGCACCGATCTGACCATCACGGCGGCGGACAGCAGCGGTGGCTCGAGCGGCATCGACGCCCGCAATTTCGGCACTGGTGCGCTGTCGATCACCTCGACCGGTACGGCGACGGGTACCAATTATTACGGCGTCTATGCCTTTAATTCGACTGCCGGCACCGATCTGACCATCAGCGCGGCGGACAGCAGCGGCGGCCGCTTTGGCATCTACTCCGTCAATTACGGCACCGGCACACTGGCGATCACCTCGACAGGTACGGCGACGGGCGGATTGAGCGGAATTCTCGCCAATCAGCAGGGGGCGGGCGCCCTCACGATCGGGGTCAATGTGGCGAGCGGTGCAGTGGGCATCGCTGCCGAAGCCAGCACCGGGCCGACCACTATCACGCTGGCTTCGACCGCTATCGTCACCGGCACCGCCGGCGCTGGTATCGATACTCGGTCAGGCGGCGGGGCGATCACCGTGCGCGGATCTTCGGGAACCATCATCGGCGCAACCGACGGTATTTATTCCCGCTCGCTCGGCGGCAACATCCTGGTCGACAATCTCGATCTGGTGCGCGGCAACGCCGGTGACGGGCTCGATCTGGCCTCGGCAGGCGGCAGTATCACCGTGCAGGCGGTCGATTCGATCACCGGCATCGGCGGCAATGGCATCCTCGCCAACGCCAGCGGCGGCACAGGCGGCTTGATCAGCATCACCGGCAATGGCACCATCGCGGGATCGATTGACGGGATCAACGCCGTCACCGATGGCTCAGGCACGGTGACGATCGCGACCGGCGGCACCACCTATGGCCTCGAAAACGGGATCAACGTTTCAACCAGCGGAGGGGCGGTCACGGTAACCAACAGCGGCAATTTGTCCGGTGGCAGCCTGGCTTTTGCGGCAGGTGCGGACACAGGACAGGTCACGCTGGCCAACAGCGGGACGATTTCGGGCGCGATGCGCTTTGCCGCGGGCGCCGACAGTTTCACCAACAGCGGACTGTTCAACGCCGACGGCATCAGCGATTTCGGAGGCGGTGCGGACAGCTTCGTGAACAGCGGCACGCTGGCCGTGGCGGCGAGCGCAGCGTTCACCGGGCTTGAGCAGACCACCAGCAGCGGCCTGATCACCATGGCCGACAATTCCGCCACGGGATCGCTGACGCTGAGCGGCGATTTTGTCGGAACCGGCGGCACGCTGGCGCTCGATGTCGATTTTGCCGGAAGTTCGGATCGCCTGGTGATTGCGGGCGCGGCAAGTGGCTCTACGCGGATTTTGTTGAACAATGTCGGCGGTGCAGTCGCATTCAATCAGTCAATTGTACTGGTTGATGCCGGGGAGGGTACCGAAGCGGGGGCCTTCTTCACCGACGGATCGCTGTTTGGCGAGGCGGTTACCAACTCACCCTTTGTCCAACTCATGCTTGAGTTCGACGCGGGGAACAATGATTTCCTGCTGACGCGCACGATCAGCGGCCAGACGCTGGAAGCAACCAAACTGGCGGAAGCGGCGCAAAGCCTGTGGTATCAGAGTGCGGACGCCTGGGGGCGCCACCGCAGATCGGCGGCATTTGACAGCAGCGATGCCTCGCCCTTGTGGATGGAAATCTATACGGGCAATGCCCAGCGCGATGATACGGCCCAATTTGCAACAGGCATGAGCGCAGTTTCGACCGTGCTAGATTATCAGCAGGATAGTTTTGGAATCCAGGCTGGCTACCGCCTGATTGGCGGCGGCGGTGATGGCTTCGGTCTCGATCTGACGCTGGGATATCTGAATTCAAACCTCGGGTTTGACGCGCGCGGAAACGGGGCACGGTTTGGGGTCGTCAACTTTGGTGGCGCAGCCTCCTACAAGGCGGGCGGCTTCTATGCTGACGCGCTGGTCAAATATGATACGATATCGGGCAAATTGCGGGATACTTCGCCACAGGGTTTCCAGGGCGATCTCGACGGGGATGCCTTCGGCGCCCGGGCGCAAATTGGCTATCGTCTTGGCGGGGAGCAATTCTTCATCGAGCCGCAGTTGAGCCTCGACTATCAGCAAACCCGGCTTGACGATCTTGAACTCGACCTAGCGGGGTTCGAGTTCGAGGATGTCGATGGCCTGCGCGGCAGTGCTGGCGTTCGTCTCGGCCTTACCGATACGCGCGCCAATGGCACTGCAATCAGCTATTACCTCGGAGCCAGCGCAGTCCACGAATTCGAAGGCGAGGCGCAGGTCCGTTTCGCTTTCGGCAATCAGTCCATCGCGTTCACCAACAATCCGATCGACACCTACAGTCATCTGGAGGCTGGGCTGTCGATCCAGGGCAAGGGCGCGCTAAGCGGCTATTTCCAGGTCGAAGGCGACGTGTCGGATGACTACACCAGCTTTGGTGGCAGGGTCGGTGTGCGCCTGAGGTTCTGACCGGATCCGGGGCCGCATGAACAATTTTCGGGGTAAGCCAGTCTGCATGGACATGGTCATTGCGACCATTCTGGCTATGAAGCGGCGGTCGGAACTGCGTCCCGACCGCTGGCCCCCACAGGAGTAATGAATGACCGAAGAAGTCCAACAGATTGCCGCCAGCAAGGCCGAGGCTTCAACGCCCAAGGTCGAGTATTCGCTCTCCGGCGGGATCATCGCGCGACTGGCCCGGATGGGTGCGACGCTGGCCTTTACGTCCTACCAATCGGGTTTGCTCTACATGCTCGGTTCCAGCCCTCAGAGCGGTGCGCAATTGCACCAGTCAGGCATGGTCAAGCCGATGGGGCTTTTCCAGGCCGGCCCCGGCGCGCTGGTGCTCACCACCGGAGCAGAAGTGCTGCGGCTGGAAAACGTGCTGGCCCCCGATCAGCGGATCAACCAGGTTTACGACGGCTGCTTCATGCCGCGCACCGTGCACATCACCGGCCAGCTCGATGCGCATGACGTTGGGGTCGGCAGCGACGGTGAGGTGGTGTTTGTCAACACGCGCTACAACTGCCTTGCTACACTATCCACGCGGCACAGTTTTCGACCGATATGGCGCCCCGCATTCGTCACCGAACTGGTCGATGAAGACCGCTGCCATCTCAATGGGCTGGCGATGCGCGACGGGAAGCCCGCCTTCGTCACCGCCGTATCGCGTTCCAACACCATCGATGGCTGGCGTGACCGGCGCGCCGATGGCGGCGTGGTGATCGACGTTGCGAGCGGCGAAGTGGTTTGCGAGGGCCTTTCCATGCCGCACTCACCGCGCTGGCACGACGGCCGGCTGTGGGTGCTCAATTCTGGCACGGGCGAGTTAGGCTATGTAGAACTGCCGACCGGCGAGGAGAAAATGGGCAGTTTCGTGCCGGTTGCCTTTTGCCCCGGCTTCCTGCGCGGCCTGGCATTCCACGAACAGTTCGCTTTCGTTGGCCTGTCGCGACCACGCTACAAGCGCTTCGAGGGGCTGCCGCTGGACGAACGATTGAAGCAGGCCGATAGCGAGCCATGGTGCGGGGTGCAGGTGATTGACACCACCAATGGTGCCTGCGTCGACTGGTTCCGCATCGATGGCGATGTCGGCGAACTTTACGATGTCGAAATCGTCAATGGCTTCACTTGCGCGATGACCGTCTCCCCGAATTCGGTCGATTCAACCACGCTGATCACTTTCGAGGAACAGTAACGGCCGGACTTGTTGATCGGGGCCAGGCCCCCGCGCGCTTTCGGCCCGGCCAGCCTGGAATAGCGCGCCCGCTTGCGAGCATTACCGGTTTTCCCTGCCGAGGTACCGGACACGGGAGAGATGGTGCCTCGGAGGCGAGTCAGGCCCGACGCTTTCCTACACGCTGGCCTTCCGTCACAATTGCAACCATGTCGCCGGTTGCTCGATATATCTTGCTGAAAACATGGTCTATATCGGCTCCCCGCGCTTGCTGCGATCAGGCTGTTTTCTTTCCCTTTGACTGTGTTCCATGTGTTCCATCTTGCAGGAATCGGGTGCGGTTTGCGCGGGGCCAAAGCGGCGCGGCCAGGCGCCGGGCAAACTCAAGTCAATGCTGCCTGGATTTATCGGGGGGGCACAGTGGCGGAGACGCTGGGATGCGAGCTTACGTTTATAAATATTTCAATATTTCAATAATTTGTCAGCCTATCTGCAAATTTGCCCTGTTTTGCACCCCGACATTTTGCGAAGAATTTTATGTCAGTAATGCGCCTTCGCTTCAGACCAAACCAGCAACCCCGCCTGTCACTGAAAACGGCAGCACGGGGCACTCATGTCCCGCCTCATCTGCGCGGGGGCAGGCGCCAGAACTTTTCCATGGCGAGATAGGTCATCGAGGCAGTCCAGCCCACCATCACCAATCCGTTCAGCGCTTCGAAGCCGGAGATGATCCGCAGCGCCCCGTGCGGAAACAGATCGCCAATGCCGAGCGTGGTGTAGGAGGTTATCGAGAAGTAGAACGCATCGAGGAAGCTGAGCTGTTCGGCCCCGCCGATCGTGCCGTATTCGCCGAGCCGGTGCAGCGCCATATAAGCGAACGCATACAGCGTGATATGGATACAATGCGAGGCGATCGAAGTCGTGAGCACGACCAGAATGCGCGCATGCACCGGGATGGCCAGTTCGACCAGGCCAAGCGAGGTCAGGCGGAGCACCTCGTAATGGATCAGGATGGTGGCCGCAATCAGCACCAGCGACAGGGCAAACCCCACGATCATGCAGGGACCGCCGTGCGCTTGGCGCTGAACACTGCCTGCCAATTCTGGATTTCGGCAAAAACGATCTCGTCGGCGGCGTGGACGATGTCGGCAGCAAAGCTGTAATCGACCGCTTCGTGCGGCGCATCAAGGATCAGCGCGATCCGCTGGGCCACCCTGTCGAGCTTTTCTGCGGTGACCTGAGATATCTCGGCAAAGCGTTCGAAATCGCCGAAATAGCGAATGCCGGCAAACGCACCGCCGAGTGTCGGCAAGGCGACCGCGAGGACGGTGAACCATTTGGCGCTCGCCGCGACCCAGCCGGGATCGACTATGCCCAGTGCAGAGAAGCCAGCGAGCGCAAGGAACATCGCCACCAGCAATACAGCGGCAACGAACAGTCGTTCCGAGAGCCGGTCAATCCGGTGATGGACCCGGGCAAGACGTGCGGATTTCTCGCGATGATAGTGCCGCTGCGGATCGACATGATGATCGCGCAATGCTGCCAGCAGTTCCCGTAGATAGGGCTTGTCGACACGCATCTGCGGCAGACCGATCTCGCGCAGCGCATGCCGGACATACCATTCCGGCCACCAATTGTCCGTGCCGCGCGGCCATGCACCCGGAGGTCTGGCAACGCCCAGCGCGGCGAGCAGCGGGCTATGCCGCAGATATTCCGCCGCCCGCCGGGTCTCGAACCAGCGCCTGTGCAGGCGGAATTTTTGCCCGAAGGCTGTGTTCGCGACGATCGCCAGCAGCAAGGCCAGCTCGATTGCGGCAAAGACCCATTTGCGCTCCGCATCGACCAGCGGCAGATAGAGAATGCCCGCGATGATCGCCATGGCGCCGAGCAGGAAATTGACGATCATGCCCGAACGATAATGGTCGGAAAGGTATGAGGAAATCCCGTCCAGCCAGGCAAAGCGGTGGAGGATTTCAGCTTCCACAGCGGCGCGCAGGCGCGGGTCGCCCTGCGGCAGAGAGGCAATCGCACCGAGCAGCGGCCTGCCGCTTCCTCCAGCGATCTCGTCCGGGCGCTCATAGGTTTGCCGGACCGAGCGGAAGCGCCGCGCCAGCCCTGTCTCGCCAAACAACGCCTCGACGCGGCGAAACGCATGGCCGCGTAAAGTGCTTGCGCTGCGCCAACTGTTGGTCCCGATTGCGTTCAGACCGGCAAACCCGCCGCCGGTTTCGGGCGGAGCCAGAGC
>LOET01000107.1 GCA_001515985.1 Sphingomonadales bacterium BRH_c3
GGTGGCGGCGATGAACCCGTGCCGCTGCGGGCATCTGGGCGATCCGGCGCTGGCCTGCTCGCGCGCGCCGCGCTGTGCAGCAGATTACCAGAGCAGGGTTTCGGGCCCGATGCTCGACCGGATTGATCTGCATGTAGAGGTCGATCCTGTGAGTGCGGCAGATATGGCGCTGCCCCCGCCGGCCGAAGGTTCAGCGCAGGTCGCAGCACGGGTGGCGGCAGCGCGCCATATCCAGACTTCGCGCACCAAGGAAACAGGCGCGCGCAGCAATGCCGAGCTCAATGGCGATGCGCTGGAAAAATGGGCTTCTCCCGACGAGGCGGGCCAAAAGCTGCTGCTACAGGCCGCCGAAGCAATGCGGCTTTCGGCTCGCGGCTATACGCGGATGCTCAGGGTCGCGCGGACCATCGCCGATCTGGCGGGTTCGGAAGGCGTCGGACGGATACATATCGCCGAGGCGCTCAGTTACCGCAGGCAGGCACCGCGGGCGTGATGTCCGAGTTTGGGTGGGGAGCGGCCGTTCTCGCTTCCAGTGAAATCAACCTCCGCTCAGCCTGAGCTTGTCGAAGGCCATGCGATGTCGGTATCCACCAGGAATGCCTTTTTATGCCTACATCTTGCTGTGCAATGACGGTAGCTATTATTCCGGACACACTGACGATCTCGACTTTCGTATCGCCCAGCATCGGACAGGTATGCTTGGCGGTTACACAGCCAAACGACTTCCGGTGAAACTCGTTTGGTCAGTAAGCTTTCCAACGCGCGATGAGGCGTTCGCGACCGAGCGCCAGATCAAGGGCTGGAGCAGGGCGAAGAAGGAAGCATTGATCGCCGGGGATTGGCAGTTGATCTCACAGCTTTCCCGATGCGGCAGAGTTGACAAGGATTGAGGCAAGCGTCCGCGAATGGCCTTCGACAAGCTCAGGCTGAGCGGGTGTGGGCGCCTGAACGAATGTCCGCAAGCGGGTCGTTAGCGGACGCTAATCGCTCAGCCTGCGGCGCGTCGTTTTAGCTCTTCAAGGTCGACGACATCGCCGCGATTGACGCTGCCGTGTGCCTTTGCCTGCGTGCCATCGGCGCGGATGCCGACATTCTCACGCTTGGCCAGCCACAGGTCTTTCGGACCCAATATGCGGCCATCGTGCGACAGGATCGACACCGGGCCGATCGGCAGGCGATCAACCTCGTCCACCAGCACCGGATCCTCAACCACTTCGGCACCGTATTTCTGGCCCCATTGGCGCAGCGCGATCATTGCAGGCAGCAGGTCGAAGCCCTTTTCGGTGAGCCGATATTCGATTTTCCGGCGATCATCGGCGCATGGTTCACGCTTGAGGATGCCGTGCTCAACCAGCTTGGCGAGCCGGTTCGAGAGGATATTGCGCGCAATTCCCAGCTCGCTGAGGAATTCCTCGAAATGGTGCACCCCGTTGAAGCTCGCCCGCAGGATCATGAATGACCAGCGTTCGCCCATCACCTCAAGCGCTTGCGGCAAACCGCATTCGATCAGATCGCGCAGTGGTTCTCTCAAATCGCCCATAAATCAGTCCTCTCTCTGCAACCTGCCTAGCGCGGGTTTTACCGCCTCGCAAAATTTTTTCAGTTTTTAGTTGCAACTTACATTCTAGCCCATTAGGTAGTGATTAGCAACTGGTTTTGATTCGAAACCTTATGCCGTTTAATCCAACCAAAGAAAGGAAACGACCATGACCCTCTCCCTGTCCAACACCGGTCGTCTCGGTACTCTCGTTCTGGCACTCGCCTATACCGTCATTACCTTCGGTGCGCTTACCGCACCTGCCCCGGGCTATGCCGCATCCAGCGGCCCTTATTATATCGCTGAACTCGCTGCGCCTGCCAGCGATGCCCGCACCGTGGCGGGCGGCGTGGCGTGGTTCTGCGAAGGCACCACCTGCAAAGCCGCGAAAGGCACGTCCAGCCCGCTGCGCATTTGCCGCGGCCTCGCCCGTGAATTTGGCGACGTGACCAGCTTCACCAGCAAAGGCGAAGCGCTGGCCGACGAAAAACTGGCGCAGTGCAACGGCAATTGAGCCGATAACCCACTTTGCCGGCTTCTCTCCAAAATCCCGGCAAACCCCAAGGTCCCCGGCGCCCCCTCGCCGGGGACCTTCTCGTTTAGGGAAGGCACAGCCTCGTTCAGCGTGGCAACAGGCCGCGCGCGGCCAGATCACGTTCCAGTTCGCCCGCATCACGAAAATGGTGCACTTGCCAGTCAAGCGCACGCGCGGCGGCAATATTGGCCGCATTGTCATCCACGAACAGCATCTCACCTGCCCGGTATCCAAATCTGCGTTCAGCCAGCTTGAAAATTGCCGGATCGGGCTTGGCGATCTGCTCCTGACGCGAAACCACAATGTCGCGGAAATGCGACAACACCGGTTCGCTCGGAAAGAACTGCTCCCAGAACTCCGCCCCGAAATTGGTGATCGCGAATAGCGGCACCTCGCGCTTGGCCAGATGTTCGATCAGCCCGGCAGTGCCCGGAACCGGCCCCGGGATCGTATCGAGAAAGCGGTTGCGATAGGCATCGATCAAATGCGCATGCTCGGGGAATTGCGCCTTGCGCGCGGGCAGCATCTCGTCAAGCGGAACCCCGGCATCGTGCTGGAAATGCCATTCCTCGGTCACGACATGGCTACAGAACCAGTCAAGCTCAGCCGGGTCATCGATCAATTGCGCGAACAGATGGCGCAGATCCCATTGCACGATCACCCGCCCGACATCGAACACCACCGCCTGCACCTGCCGAGTCATGTTGCCTGCTCCTGAAACAGCAACGGCCCGCGCTCCACAGGGGAGGCGGGCCGGTAACGCTGCGCAGCCGCCCCAGGGACGGCCCGCCATGCGGCGCGAATCAGCCCTGGCGGGCCTTGAATCGGCGGTTGGTCTTGTTGATCACATAGGTCCGGCCGCGGCGGCGGATGACGCGGCAATCGCGGTGACGGTTCTTCAGCGACTTGAGGCTGTTACGGATCTTCATGGTTCTTTTCCAAAAGTAAACGCGCCGGAGCTGCCCCCGACGCGGCAAATTCGAAGCGCGCCGTTAGCGCGTGAACAGATTCGGGTCAAGCGCCTCCGCGGAGATCGGACAGTTTCCGCTCCCACTGCAAGGCGTGAGCAATGATCGTGTCGAGGTCATCAAATTGCGGTTGCCAGTGGATGGTTGCCCGCACCAGCGAAGGATCGGAGACGAGCGAAGCAACATCGCCTGCGCGACGCGGCATCTGGCGGCGCTCGACAGGCTGGTTCGTCACCCGGTCTACTGCATCGAGCACTTCGAGCACGGAAAACCCGCGGCCATAGCCGACATTCATCGTCATCGATCGATCCGGATCGTCAATCAGTGCCTCAAGCGCCAGCACATGCGCCGATGCCAGATCGCTGACATGGATATAGTCGCGCATGCCCGTTCCATCAGGTGTCGGGTAATCATCGCCAAACACTGCGACATGGTCGCGCTTGCCCAGCACAGCCTCCACCGCAACCTTGATCAAATGGGTAGCGCCCTCGGTCGATTGCCCGCTGCGCCCTTGCGGATCAGCGCCGCACACATTGAAATACCGCAGCACGCAGTGGTTCAGCGGATGCGCCTTGCTGACATCGGCCAGAATACGCTCCGTCATCAGCTTGCTCATGCCGTAGGGATTGACCGGCTGCAGCGGGTCTTCCTCGGTCAACGGCTTGACCTCGGGCTCGCCATAGACCGTAGCAGTCGAGGAAAAGATCACATGGCGAACACCGCCCGCCAGCGCAGATTCGATCAGCGTGCGGCTGTTGGCGGTGTTGTTGTGATAATATTTGAGCGGGTTCTCGACCGATTCGGGCACAATGATCGAGCCCGCAAAATGCATGATTGCGCGCGTGCCCTGCTCGGCAAAGATGCGCGCCAGCAGGCCCATGTCGGCGATATCGCCCTCGTAAAAGGGCACGCCATCGGGCACGGCGAAGCGGAAGCCGGTAGAAAGATTGTCAATCACCGCCACCGGCCAACCTGCATCGAGCAGCGCCAGCACTGCATGACTGCCGATATAACCGGCGCCGCCGGTCACCAGCACGGGTACGCGTTTGTCAGTCGTCATGCCGCGCCGTTAGCAAGTTCCTGAGGCGAATGCGCAGAAAATTAACCGCCAGGCTGTTTTTAGGACTAAATACCCGTAGCGGCAGCGACATGCTGGCCATTGGCGTGCCGCACCGCTAGAGCCGGGCAGAGGAAGAGAACCATGAACAATCCACGCAATCTACTGTTTGCAATAGCCGCCGCTGCCGCGCTCGCCGGGTGCGCTTCGGTTCCGGCCCCAAGCCCGGTCGAAGTCACGCGCTTCCACAATGCGGCAGCATTGGGCGCGGCTGAGCGCGGCACCGTTTTTGTCACCAGCGCGCCGGGCAGCAGTTCCGATACCCTGGAACTGGCCCCATACAAGGCGGCGGTCGCTCAGGAGCTGGCGCAACTTGGCTATGGCGAAGCGGGCAGCGATGCTGCCGCGCTGGTCGCGCAGGTCCGGCTCGAACGCTACCGCATCGGCAGCGACGGTTCGCGCCGCGGCCCGGTGAGCGTGGGAGTGGGTGGCTCCACCGGCTCGTATGGCTCGGGTGTGGGCCTTGGTATCGGCTTCAACCTGGGCGGCGGCGGATCGAGCGAGCGGCTTGGCACCGAACTGGGCGTGATGCTGCGCGACAAGGTTAGCGGGCAGACCGTATGGGAAGGCCGCGCGCGCTTCACCGTGTCGCCCAAATCCGAACTGGCCGTTCCCGCACGCAATGCCGAAGTGATCGCCGACGCCCTGTTCCGCGAATTCCCCGGCAACAATGGTGAGACTGTAGAAGTGAAGGTTTCCGAGTGAGCGACATCGCGATCGATGCCAATTTTGACAGCGGCAATATCGAAGTCCTTTCCGTTACGGGCAGCACCGCCAAGCTGACGATCCGCAAAGACCATCAAAGCGAGTTCGCGCAGTGGTTTCACTTTCGGGTTTGCGGCGCGGCGGGCAAGGAAATGCAGCTCAAGATTACCGGGCTGAACAGCTCGGCCTATCCGGGCGGCTGGCCAGGCTATGACACCTGCGTTTCCGAAGACCGCGAATACTGGGCCCGCGCCGCAAGCCGCTTCGACAAGGACGAGGAAGGCGGCACGCTGACGATCAGCTATACGCCAGCCAGCAACATCGCCTTTTTCGCCTACTTCGCCCCCTATTCGATGGAGCGGCATCACGATCTGGTGGCCGAAGCTGCCGCCAGCGAAGGGGTGGAGCTGCTGCGGCTCGGCACCACGCTTGACGGGCAGCCGCTCGACTGCCTCGAACTGGGCGAAGGCGATACCCAGGTCTGGATCACCGCGCGCCAGCATCCGGGCGAGACGCAGGCCGAATGGTGGGCCGAGGGCGCATTGGAATGCCTGACCGATCCCTCCGATCCTGTCGCGCGCGCCTTGCGTGCACGCTGCCGATTCCACATCGTGCCCAATTGCAATCCCGACGGCTCGCGCCGCGGGCATCTGCGCACCAATGCCGCAGGCACCAATCTCAACCGCGAATGGGACAACCCGACGGCTGATAAATCGCCCGAAGTTCTCGCTATCCTGGGCCATATGGACGCAACCGGCTGCGACTTTGCCATAGACGTGCATGGCGATGAGGCGATCCCGGCGGTGTTCCTGGCCGGCTATCACGGAATTCCCGGCCTCACGCCTGAACACGAGGCAGGGTATGACCGTTACCAGGCAATACTTGACCGGCGCACGCCCGATTTCCAGACCAGGCTGGGCTATCCCAAGGCCGCGCCCGGCAAGGCCAACCTCTCGATGTGCACGAACCAGGTTGCGCACCGGTTTGGCTGCACCGCGATGACGCTGGAAATGCCCTACAAGGATCTCGTCGATGCGCCCGAGCCTGAACAGGGCTGGAGCCCTGAACGCTGCAAGCTGCTGGCGCGTGATTGCCTCGCCGCGCTGCTCGAATGGCTTGACGAAGTCCGCTGACAGCCCTGCACTAGCCTGGCACGGGCCGCCGCTGCGCCCCGGTTCGCCTGGCTAACGGTTCATTCGCCCTTCGATCAGCCGGTCGACCAGCGAAGGATCGGCCAGGGTCGAGGTATCGCCGAGCGAACTAAACTCGTTCTCGGCGATCTTCCTCAGGATGCGGCGCATGATCTTGCCGCTGCGCGTCTTGGGCAGGCCATCGGTAAAATGGATGTGATCGGGTGAAGCAATCGGGCCGATTTCCTTGCGCACGTGATTGCGCAGCTCGGTGTAAAGCTCGGCCGAACCTTCTTCGCCCGCGTTCAGCGTGACATAGCAATAGATGCCCTGCCCCTTGATATCATGCGGATAGCCGACCACTGCCGCCTCTGCCACCAGCGCATGCAGCACCAGCGCGCTTTCAACTTCGGCGGTGCCCATGCGGTGGCCCGAGACATTGATCACATCGTCGACCCGCCCGGTGATCCAGTAATAGCCGTCTTCGTCACGGCGGCAGCCATCGCCGGTGAAATACTTGCCCTTGTAGGTGCTGAAATAGGTCTGCACGAAGCGCTCGTGATCGCCGTAGACGGTGCGCGCCTGCCCCGGCCAGCTATGGGTAAGGCACAGATTTCCGCTGGCCGGGCCTTCCAGCACTTCGCCTTCGCTGCCCACCAGTTGCGGGCGCACGCCGAAGAAGGGCATGCCCGCGCTGCCCGGCTTCATGTCATGGGCGCCGGGCAAGGTTGTGATCATGCAGCCGCCGGTTTCGGTTTGCCACCAGGTATCGATGATCGGGCAGCGTCCTTCGCCCACAACGTCGAAATACCAGCGCCAGGCCTCGGGGTTGATCGGCTCGCCCACAGTGCCGAGCAGGCGCAGCGACTTGCGGCTGCGGCTGGTGACGAAGTGATCCCCTTCGCGCATCAGCGCCCGGATCGCGGTAGGCGCGGTGTAGATGATGTTTACCTGATGCTTGTCGACCACGTCCCAGAAGCGGCCATGATCGGGATAGTTGGGCACGCCTTCGAACACTACGGCAGTCGCACCATTCATCAGCGGGCCATAGACGACATAGCTATGCCCGGTGACCCAGCCGATATCGGCAGTGCACCAGAACACTTCGCCCGGCTGGTAATCGAAGATGTAATTGAAGGTGGCGGCGGTCCAAACGCCATATCCGCCAGTGGTGTGGAGCACCCCCTTGGGCTTGCCGGTCGAGCCCGAGGTGTAAAGGATGAACAGCGGATCTTCCGCGCCCATCTCCTCGCACGGGCAATCGGCATCGGATGCAAGATCTTCGAACCAGTGATCGCGCCCATCGCGCATGGTGATTTCAGCACCGGTATGCCGCACCACCAGCACGCCATCGACTTCGACCCCGTGAAGCTCAAGCGCTGCATCGACATTGGCCTTGAGCGGCACAGATTTGCCGCCGCGCAGCCCGGTATCGGCGGTAACCACAAAACGGCTGCCGCAATCGGTGATACGGCCACTCAATGCCTCGGGCGAAAAGCCACCGAACACTACAGAATGCACCGCGCCGATCCGCGCGCAAGCGAGCATCGCCAGCACGCCTTCAATCACCATCGGCATGTAGATCGTGACCCGGTCGCCTTTCCTGACACCCAGTGCCTTGAGCGCATTGGCCATGCGCAGGACTTCGGCATGAAGCTCGCGATAGGTCAGGCTGCGACCGGGTGAGGCGGGATCGTCAGGCTCGAAGATCAGGGCGGTGGCATCGCCGCGCTCGGCCAGATGGCGATCGACCGCATTGTGGCAGAGGTTGAGCGCGCCATCGGCGAACCACTTGATATCGACCGGGTCATATGACCACTCGCCGCCCTTGGTGGGCGGCGTGGTCCAATCGAGCCGCTGCGCCTGCTCTAGCCAGAAGCCGTCCGGATCCTCGATGGATCGCCGGTACATCGCTTCATATTGCTCGGTTGTACAATGGGTCGGCCGGTCCTGGTGAGGGCGCCGCACAAATCCATCGCTTGCAGTTTGCATCGCTAACATTCTCCCCTTCTGTCGCGCCTTATACCCGAATCATTCCCTGGCGCATCACCCGGCTAGCTAAAATCGCGTCATTGGCAGGTTTGAACTCCTTCCAAGCTGCTGTATGTGGCGTTTATGGACGCGATTGGCAGCACAGCACCAGCATCATTTTGCGACACCTGCACCGTGCGCAATCGGGCGATCTGCTCAGACTTGTCGCGTGATGAGCTGGCCGTGCTCAATGGCATCGGGCGCCAGCGCAGGCTGAGCGCGGGCGAACAGCTGATCTGGGAAGGCGACGAGGCGGTGCTGGTCGCCAATGTGGTGGAGGGGCTGCTGAAGCTGTCGAGCTCAACGTCTGACGGGCGCGAACAGATCCTGGGCATTGCCTTTCCATCGGATTTTCTTGGCCGCCCCTTTGGCGGATCGACACCCTATGGCGTCGAAGCACTTACCGACGCGCAGGTATGTGTATTCGAACGCAAGGATTTTGACCGGTTTGCCAAGGAACATCCACGGCTTGAACACAAGCTGCTCGAACGCACGCTGGCCGAACTTGACCGGACGCGCAAATGGATGCTGCTGCTGGGCCGCATGAACGCCGAACAGAAGCTCGCCAGCTTCCTGCTTCAGGCTGCCGACCGCGCCAGCGAGGCTGGTGGCGACGGGCGCAGCTTCGACCTGCAACTATCGCGCCAGCAGATTGCCGACATTCTGGGGCTGACGATCGAAACCGTCAGCCGCCAGATGACAAAGATGAAGTCGCAAGGGCTGATCGATCTGCCCTCGCGCAGAGCCGTTACGATCCTCGACCGCGAAGCGCTCGAGGATCGTGCCGAATAGCCTGCGGCACCCCGCGCGTCAGAAGGTGTAGGTTACACCCGCACTCAGCACCCAGGGATCAAGCTTGTGTTCGGTTTCGATCACTACCACGTCCCCGGCAAACCAGCGCGCAGTCGTGTCGACGAAATAGCGTTTGGCATCCAGGCTTAGGCCAAAGCCCTTGTCCGACAGGGGGATGTCGATACCCGCCTGCAGCACGAAACCGAACTCGTCCGAAAAATCAGTATCGGTGATGCTCAGCGGCGCCGGGGTCGTGGCCGCACCCGGCTTGTCATTGATCCACAGGAAATAGGTCGCACCAGCGCCGATGTAGGGCTTCGCACCGCCCGCATCGAAATGATACTTGGCCGTGAAAGTCGCGGGAATGACGCGGGCGTTCGATACCAGCTCTGCCCCTGGCAGGCCGGAAACGGCGTCAACATCATGTTGCGTCACGCAGCAGATCGTTTCGACCGAGACATTGTTGGTGAAAAAATATTCGATCGCAATCGTCGGGACGTAATTGTCATTGGCCTTGGTTTGAGTGCCCGCAGGCAGGCCAGGATCAACCCTGAGTTCGGTGATCTTTCCGTCGGGCAAGACGGCAGTGCCCAGCAGTTTGACCTGTACGTCGCCGGTGCGATCATTGTCCTGCGCGGCGGCGGGGCTGGCAAGCATCGCCAGTGAGGCGGTGGCAGCTGCCAATAGAATCTTCATCACATGGTTTCCCTGTGGCTGCAGCGACCGCCCCTTGCGGCCCAGGATTTTTGCAACCTGAGGTCGCAATTGCTCCGTTGGAAAGGATGGTTCATTGATCCTGATCAAAGACCGAAATCGCCAACCTGGGTAATTGCGATCATGTTCTCGTATCCGGAGCGATCGTGCCCAAGGAATCGTTTGACAGATTTCGCCGCCAGATCCTGGCGCGCTGCGTTTCAGCGCAGGTCAGCGAACGCCTGTCAGAAATTGGTCAGTTCCAGCAGACACGCCGGGCAGAACGAATAGTGCTTTCAGCGACCGGAGATCAGCTGGTGTTCTTGGCTGAGGGGGCAACCAAGCTGATTGTTCGAATGCCGGATGCCAGCGAGCATGTGCTGGCATTCCACTTTCCCGGCGACATGATCTATGTACCGCAGCCCGAACAGGGCGCGATCAGCATGCTCGCCCTGGCAGACTGCCGTACCATAGCCTTTCCCGCCAATAGCTTCCTCGAAATCGCGGAAGCAGAGCCTTCAGTGCTGCGCACCATCCTGGCCCGCACACTGCTGGCGCTGCAACGCTGCCGCAACAAGGCGATTCGGCTGGGCCGCAAGTCTGCGCAAGAAAGGATCACCGATTTCCTGCTGGCTATGGCTGACCGGATTGGCGTGCCGGATGGCAATTCGATCCGGCTCAACTTGCCAATGTCCCGCCGCGACATCGGCAACAGCCTGGGCCTGACGATCGAAACCGTCAGCCGCCAGTTCACCGAGTTGCGCAATGAGCACTTGATTTCAACTGCGGGTCGCTCAATTGTGCGGCTTCACCATCTGGACGAACTGGCCACGCGCGCGGGCCATGTTTCGCGCTCAAACACACAAGCCAAAATTTGCGCTGAATCAAAGAGTGGCCTGCGGCCCGGCGCTATCGCAGCGGCAGACTAGGGGAACATACAATGCAAGCAGTACTTGGCCGCATCGGCATCTGGTCCGTCGTCCTGCTCGCCGCGATCATGGCGATTGTGGCTGCGAAGGACACGGTCTTTGCCGTTCACATGACGATCGTCGCGATCGCCGCCTTTCTCTTGATCGTATTCACCGCAAGAAATTACGATCCGCTGGCCAAGGCGCAGAGCATGTTCCGGATGCCAGCCGGGCCATCGCGCTATGATGATGATCCGATCCGCTGGGGCGTGATTGCAACCATATTCTGGGGCATGGCCGGTTTCGCGGCGGGGCTGTTCATCGCGCTGCAGATGGTATTCCCCCAGCTCAATTTTGAGCCTTATCTCAATTTCGGCCGGCTACGCCCGCTGCACACTTCAGCGGTGATCTTCGCCTTTGGCGGCAATGCGCTGATCGCCACCAGTTTCT
Source organism: Sphingomonadales bacterium BRH_c3 (assembly GCA_001515985.1). GTDB lineage: Bacteria > Pseudomonadota > Alphaproteobacteria > Sphingomonadales > Sphingomonadaceae > Erythrobacter. Next base: position 10,867 of record LOET01000107.1, read on the forward strand.
ATGTCGTGCAGCGCACCTGCCGCGCCACTTTGGCCTTCCCCACGCTCGCGCGGTTCGTGTTCTGGGGCTACCAGCTGTTCATCGTACTGGCGGCCACCGGCTATCTGCTGGGTGTTACCCAGTCGCGCGAATATGCCGAGCCGGAATGGTATGTCGACTTGTGGTTGACGATTGTCTGGGTCGCCTATTTCATCGTGTTCATGGGCACGATCGTGCGCCGGAATGAACCGCATATCTATGTCGCCAACTGGTTCTACCTCGCCTTCATCATCACCATTGCCATGTTGCACATCGTCAACAATCTGGCGGTGCCCGTCAGCTTCCTCGGCGCGAAGAGCTACAGCGCCTTTTCCGGGGTGCAGGATGCGCTGACGCAGTGGTGGTATGGTCACAACGCGGTGGGCTTCTTCCTCACTGCGGGCTTCCTGGCGATGATGTATTACTTCGTGCCCAAGCAGGCCGAGCGGCCGGTCTATTCCTACCGCTTGTCGATCATTCACTTCTGGAGCCTGATCTTCCTCTATATCTGGGCCGGGCCGCACCACCTCCATTACACGGCGCTGCCCGACTGGGCGCAGACGTTGGGCATGGTTTTCAGCATCATGCTGTGGATGCCCAGCTGGGGCGGGATGATCAACGGTCTGATGACGCTTAATGGCGCGTGGGACAAGGTCCGTACCGATCCGATCATCCGCATGATGGTGATGGCGCTCGCCTTCTACGGGATGAGCACATTCGAAGGCCCGATGATGAGCATCAAATGGGTCAACAGCCTGAGCCACTATACCGACTGGACCATTGGCCACGTTCACTCCGGCGCGCTGGGCTGGAACGGAATGATCACTTTTGCCTGCATCTACTTCCTGGTGCCGCGCTTGTGGCAACGCGAGCGGATGTATTCGCTGCGAATGATCAACTGGCACTTCTGGCTGGCAAGTGCGGGAATCGTCTTCTACGCGGGCAGCATGTGGGTGGCCGGGATCACTCAGGGCCTGATGTGGCGCGAATACGGAGTTGACGGCTATCTGGTGAACAGCTTCGTCGACACTGTCGCAGCGCTGAAGCCAATGTTCGCCCTGCGCGCTTTCGGGGGCCTGCTCTACCTCTCGGGCGCGGTCGTGATGAGCTACAACATCTGGATGACGATCGCAGGCAATCTGCGCGAGGAAGCTCCGATGACCGAGACCCCGCATAATGAAGCTGCCGACCGTCCCATTGCTGCAGTTCCGGCCGAATAGGAGCGCAATCCATGAGCAACTCGAACAACCAAAACTCGACGCGCCACCAGAAGCTGGAGCGCAATATCACGCTGATGGCGGTCGCCACGCTGGTAACGGTCGCGATCGGCGGGCTGGTGCAGCTCACCCCGCTGTTCTACCTCGACAACACGATTGAGAAGGTTGAGGGCATGCGCCCCTATACCCCGCTCGAACAAGCCGGGCGCGACATCTATATCCGCGAAGGCTGCTATGTCTGCCACAGCCAGATGATCCGCCCGTTCCGCGACGAGGTCGAGCGTTATGGCCCTTACAGCCTGGCCGCGGAAAGCATGTATGATCACCCATTCCAATGGGGATCAAAGCGCACCGGGCCGGATCTGGCGCGGGTTGGCGGGCGCTATTCGGATGAATGGCATGTCCAGCACCTCACCGATCCGCAAAGCGTGGTGCCTGAAAGCATCATGCCGCAATACGGCTTCCTGGGAGAGACCACGCTGCATGTGCCCGATGCGGCAGGCACGCTTGTCGCGCTCAGCCGGGTCGGCGTGCCCTATAGTGAAACCGATATCGAGATGGCCGAGGCGGACCTGATCGCGCAGGCCAATCCCGATGTCGATCCGGGCGACCTGGCAATGCGCTATCCCAAGGCGCAGATCCGCGATTTCGACGGCAATCCCAGGCGCGTCACCGAAATGGACGCGCTGGTTGCCTATCTCCAGATGCTGGGCACGTTGGTTGATGTCAGCAGTGCTGCCGCGCAGCAGGAGCTGGCCGAGGAGAAGGGGCGATGAGCGATTACGACACCTTGCGCCATTTCGCAGATAGTTATGGGCTGCTGGCAATGACCGTGCTGTTCCTGGCACTGTGCGCCTGGCCCTTCCGGCCCGGAGCAAGAGCTCGCAACCATGAAGCCGCCCACTCGATCCTGAAGGACCAAGACGATGGCGAATGATCCGAACACGCCCAATCGCATTGACGAGCCCACCGGCACCGAATTCGTCGGGCATGAATGGGACGGTATCGAAGAGCTCAACACGCCGCTGCCGCGATGGTGGCTCTGGACCTTCTACGCCACAGTCGTCTGGGCGTTGGCCTATTCGGTTGCCTATCCCGCGTGGCCGATGCTCAGCCGGGCCACAGAGGGCGTGCTGGGCTGGACCAGCCGCGGCCAGTTGATGGAGGAAATGGGCGCCGCCGATGCAGCCCATCAAACGGTCAAGGAACAACTGGCCGCCGTTGACATCATCAAGTGGCAAGACAATCCGGAATTGATGCAGAAAGCCGTTGCCGGGGGCGCGGCGGCCTTCAAGGTCAATTGCGTACAATGCCACGGCTCTGGCGCGGCAGGTTCAGCCGGATATCCCAACCTCAACGATGACGACTGGTTGTGGGGCGGCGATATCGAAGCGATCGAGCTCACCATCAAGCACGGTATCCGCTGGGACGGCGACAGCCAGAGTCGCACCAGCCTGATGCCTGGATTTGACGGGATCTTCAGCGATGCCCAGGTCACCAGCCTTGTAGGCCATGTCCGCTCGCTCAGTGGGCAAGGCGAATCGAACACAACTGGCGCGCAGTTGTACGCCGATAACTGCCTTGCCTGCCATGGCCCGGCAGGGGGCGGCGACCGATTGCAGGGCGCGCCCGCGCTCAATGACGCGATCTGGCTCTATGGTAGCGACGCAGCCAATATCCGCACGCAGATCCTCAGGCCCCGCCACGGAGTAATGCCAGGCTGGCAGGATCGGCTCGATCCGGTTACAGTCAAGATGCTGGCCGCCTATGTCCACTCGCTGGGCGGCGGCGAACAGGTGCCGGCGATGGCGCCGGAACCGGTAACGGAAGATAATGTCCAACCCTGACGATCGACCATCGGCAAGCGGCACACAGGATCGCTGGGCCAAGGCAGTACCGGGCGGTGGTGGGGGAACAGCAGCCCCCCACACATCTGCACCGCGCAAATCCGCGCCCGCCGCCGCCGACCAGCTCTACGAGAAGCACAAGACCGTCCATAACAAGCGGATCGACGGGCCATTCCGGCGCTTCAAGTGGTTGGTGATGCTGATTACTCTGGGCATTTACTACGTTACACCGTGGCTCCGCTGGGATCGTGGGCCCTACGCACCCGACCAGGCAGTGTTGATCGACCTCGCCAATCGCCGCTTCTACATGTTCGGGATCGAGATCTGGCCGCACGAATTCTATTTCGTCGCGGGCCTGCTGATCATGGCCGGGATCGGGCTGTTCCTGGTCACCAGTGCGGTGGGCCGCGCATGGTGCGGCTATGCTTGCCCGCAGACCGTGTGGACCGACCTGTTCCAGCATATCGACCGGCTCATTGACGGAGATCGAAACGCCCGCATCCGGCTTGATAAAGCGCCCTGGACTGCATCAAAACTTGCGCGGCGGCTGTTCAAATGGTCCATCTATCTCGCCATCGCCTTTGCAACCGGAGGCGCCTGGATCCTGTATTTCGCTGATGCGCCAACTCTGTTCCGGGACTTTTTTACCCTTCAGGCCGCGCCGGTTGCCTATGGCACGGTAGCGATCCTGACCGCGACCACATTTGCCTTGGGCGGCTTCATGCGCGAACAGGTATGCATCTATATGTGCCCCTGGCCGCGCATCCAGACCGCGATGCTCGATGAGAAGTCGCTGATCGTCACCTATAAGGACTGGCGCGGCGAACCACGCGGCAGCTTGAAGAAGGCGGAAAAGAATCCCGAGGCCTTCGGCGACTGCATCGATTGCCTGCAATGTGTCGCGGTATGCCCAACCGGGATCGACATTCGCGAAGGCCCGCAGATCGGCTGCATCACTTGCGCACTGTGTATCGACGCCTGCGACCGGGTGATGAAGGATATCGGTCGGCCGCGTGGGCTGATCGATTATGCTACATTGGACGATTGCAAGGCCGAACAGGCTGGCGAGGCCCCGCGCCCTGCGTGGAAGGCGCTGCTCCACCCGCGCACGCTGGTCTACTTCACTATATGGGGTTCGATCGGCCTCGCACTGCTGTTTGCGCTCGGAACACGCAACCGCACCGATCTGACAGTCTCTCCCGATCGCAATCCGCCCTTCATGCTGCTGCGCGATGGTTCGGTTCGCAATGCCTACACGCTCAAGCTGCGCAACATGGAAGGCCGCCCGCGCGCGATGGAAATCGCGCTTGAAGGCCTGCCCGGCGCGGTGCTGTGGACCGACACTATCCCGCAGGGTTCGGCCGCGCGCAGCCAGGTGGTGGAAGTTCCCGCCGATCTCACGCAGACAGTGCGCGCCTATGTCGCCGCGCCTGCGGGAACCGGCGAGCAGAACTTCACTTTCGTCCTGACCTCGCAAGACGAGCAGGCTGAGAGCGACAGCGAGGAAACCCTCTTCACCGCGCCAGGAGGCCAATGATGAGGCGCGAATTCACCGGTCGGCATATGCTGATCGTGCTGGTCGCCGGCTTCGGCGTGGTGGTGGCGGTCAACTTCTTCATGGCCAGCCTCGCCGCGCGCGGCTTCAGCGGTGTGGTCGTCGAAAACAGCTATGTCGCGAGCCAGCATTTCAACGGCTGGCTGGCGCAGGCTGAAAGGCAGCAGGCGCTGGGCTGGGAGGCAAAGCTTGCCCGAGCGGAAGATGGCCGCTTGCGCGTCGAAACCAGCGGGGTTCCGGCCTCTGCCACGCTTCGCGCAGACATCCGCCGCCCGCTGGGGGATCCAGAATTGGCCGAGCTTGAGCTGGTCCCTGACGGAACCGATGCCTTTACCACGCCGGAACCGGTGGCTGACGGGCGCTGGATCATTCGCCTGTATATCGATGCCGGCGGGCAGGAATGGCGGCGGGAAGAGCACTTGCCGTGAATGCGCCGCAAACCATCCCCGCCGACGAAGCGCGGGAGCTGGTCGATACCCGCTTCACCGTGCCGGGGATGCGCTGCGCGGGCTGCATAGCCAAGCTTGAACGCGAATTGCCCAAGGTTCAGGGTATCGAAGATGCGCGGGTCAATTTTTCCGCCAAGCGAGTGGCGCTGCGGCATGTCCCGGAACTTGACGAAGCCCGGCTGATCGAAGCGATCGAAGCGCTCGGCTTCGAGGCGCAGCGGGTCGCCGACAATCCGCTGGGGCAGGACGATGCCGATCGCAGGCTGCTGCTGCGCGCGGTGGCGGTGGCGGGCTTCGGCATGATGAATATCATGCTGCTCTCGGTCAGCGTGTGGTCGGGCGCGGGAGGCGTCACCAAGCAGCTGTTCCACTGGCTTTCGGCAATCATCGCCATCCCCGTGATCGCCTATGCGGGCAGGCCGTTCTTCGCTTCCGCCTGGATGGCGCTGAGCCACCGCCGCACCAATATGGACGTGCCGATTTCGATCGGCGTGCTGCTGGCGACAGCACTGAGTTTTTACGAAACGCTGACCGGCGGGGCGCATGCCTATTTCGACAGCGCGGTGATGCTGCTGTTCTTCCTGCTTACCGGACGCGCGCTTGATGCAATGATGCGCGGCAAGACCCGCGCCGGGATCGGCGCACTGCTTGGGCGCATGGGCAGGAGCGCTTCGGTGCTTGGCGCAGACGGCACCATCGAGCGAATGGCGGCGGAACAGCTCACGCCGGGCATGGTGATGCTGGTCGCGGCCGGGGAATCGCTGGCCGCAGACGGCGAAGTGATCGAGGGCGCCAGTGCGATCGACAATTCGATGCTGACCGGCGAAAGCCGGCTCGAATCCGCCGGACCGGGCAGCGAAGTTCACGCCGGATCGATCAATGTCATGGCCCCGATCCGCGTGCGCGCCAAGGCCGTGGCGAGCGATACCAAGCTGGCCGAGATTGCGCGGCTCATGGACGAAGCGGGCCAATCGCGCAGCCGCTATGTCCGCATTGCAGATCGCGCATCGCGCATTTACGCCCCGGCGGTGCACACTCTGGCGCTGCTTGCCTTTGTCGGCTGGATGCTGGCGGGCGCTGGTTGGCATCAAGCACTGCTGATTTCGATCGCGGTGCTGATTATTACTTGCCCTTGTGCGCTGGGGCTGGCGGTTCCCGCTGCGCAAGTGGTGGCAAGCAACGCGCTGCTCAGGCAGGGCCTGCTGGTGAAAGACGGCACCGCGCTCGAGCGGCTGGCGGAAGTCGATTGCGTGCGCTTTGACAAGACCGGCACGCTGACGCTGGGCCGGCCGCGCCCGGATTTGCGCGGCCTCGATGAGGAGGCCGGGGCGATCGCGCTGGCACTGGCACAAAATTCGCGTCACCCGCTCAGCAAGGGGCTGGCCCAGGCGCTGCTGGCCAATGGCGTTGTGCCCGCGTCGGTTACCGATGTGGTTGAGCGAGCAGGTGAGGGCATATTCGCCAGGTTCGGGGGAACCGACGTCGCGCTCGCCCGACCCTCGGAGGCTTCGGACCATCCGATGAGCGAGCTGAGGATCGGCGATCGGCGAATCGCCATCCATTTCGCTGATCCTCTGCGCGAGGATATTGCCGAAACACTGCACCAGCTCGCGCTGATGGGCTTGCATGCCGAATTGCTGTCGGGCGACCGCAAGGACGCTGTCGAGGC
>LOET01000108.1 GCA_001515985.1 Sphingomonadales bacterium BRH_c3
GCCTCGGCAGAACCGGCGAGGGTGCACAGCTGCGGGCCAAGCTGGCGCAGCTCGGCCGCATGCGCGGCATGCGCGGGCACCATGCCGATAACGGCAAGGACCAGCCACAGGCCGATAAGCTTTGCGAACCCGAACAATGCGCGCCCCCTTTGATGGTAGGGAGAGATACCGAGTGAGCGTTAAGAAACCTTGTTCACCAGACAGTTGGTTGAAATCCGGGGGCGACGGACTTGGTAAAGACAAGCCAAGATGGCGGTTGGTGCGAAGTTCATCACTACTTTTGCGGCACAGCTGCACGCGCAATTGAACCGCGGATGGAGAGCGCCAAACGGATGATACAAGCAATTTCTCGCGATCCGGCCCGCCAGCCATGTTCTTCAGGATGCGCATGGACCTAGCGCGCACGAATGATATGGAGGGGCCGAGAATCGAAGGAGGTTACCTTGTCCAGCACCGTTCCCGCATATCCCGCACTCAATCTGCTGATCGGTGAAGAGGCGATCGGCGCTTCCGGTCGCGATACAATCGATGTGCTCGATCCCGCGACGGGCGAGGTCATCGCCGCACTGCCCAAGGCAACCACGGCCGATCTTGACGCAGCGCTGGAGGCTGCCGCGCGCGGTTTCAAGCAATGGCGCGCGACCTCTGCCGACCAGCGCGAAGCGGTGCTTCGCAAGGGCGCGGCGCTGATCCGCGAGCGGGCCAAGGATATTGGCGCGGCCATCACCCGCGAACAGGGCAAACCGCTGAAGGAAGCGGTGGGCGAGACGATCTATTGTGCCATGCTGCTCGAATTCTACGCCGGTGAATGCAAGCGGCTCTATGGCAAAACGCTGGTTCGTCCGGACGGTCAGCGGGTCGAAGTGCGGCACGAGCCGGTCGGCCCGGTGGCGGGCTTTTCGGCGTGGAATTTCCCTGCGCTCAACGTGATCCGCAAGGTTGGCGGGCCGCTGGCGGCGGGCTGTTCGGTCATCGTCAAGCCGTCGGAGGAAACGCCGGCGGGCGGGCTGGGCATCGTTCAGGCTCTGCGCGATGCGGGTGTGCCCGCTGACGTATGCCAGGCCGTGTTCGGTGTGCCCGACGATATCAGCCGCCACCTGCTCGCCAGCCCGGTTATCCGCAAACTCACCTTCACCGGCTCGACCGCGGTGGGCAAGCATCTTGCCAAGCTGGCGGCGGAGAATTTGCAACGCGCCACGCTGGAGCTGGGCGGACATGGGCCGGTGCTGGTGTTCAATGATGCCGACATCGACAAGGCGCTCGATACCATGGCGGGCAACAAGTTCCGCAATGCCGGGCAGGTCTGCGTCAGCCCCACGCGCTTCCTGGTAGAAGAGGACGTGTTCGAGCGCTTCCGTGACGGCTTTGTCGAGCGGGCGAAGGCGGTCAAGGTCGGCAATGGCTTCGACGGCGACACGGTAATGGGCCCAATGGCGAGCCAGCGCGGCCCGGACGGCATTCAGACCAAGCTGGCTGATGCGCTCGACAAGGGGGCGAAGCTGGGCGCGGGCGGAAACCGCATCGGCAACCAGGGCTATTTCCATGAGCCCACTGTGCTGAGCGAAGTGCCGCTTGATGCGACCATCATGAATGAGGAACCGTTCGGCCCGGTCGCCATGATCAACCCGATGAAGGGCGAGGAAGCGATGATCGAGGAAGCCAACCGGCTGCCTTATGGCCTTGCCGCCTATGCCTGGACCCAGGATGCGAAGCGCCGGATGCGGCTGACCAGCGAGATCGAGGCGGGCATGATCGCGATCAATGGCGGAACGGTGAGCGCGGTGGATGCGCCCTTTGGCGGCGTCAAATGGTCGGGCTACGGGCTTGAGGATGGCGCTGAAGGCGTGACCGCCTGCATGGTCTCGAAAACTATCCACGAAGCCGCTTGAGGGAAGGAAGCCCGAATGAAGACCCGTGCCGCTGTGGCTTTTGAGGCCAAGAAGCCGTTGGAAATTGTCGAAGTTGAACTTGAGGGGCCAAAGGCGGGCGAAGTGCTGGTGGAGATCATGGCCACCGGCATCTGCCATACCGACGCCTATACGCTCGACGGATTCGATTCCGAAGGCATCTTCCCCAGCATCCTGGGCCATGAGGGCGCCGGGATCGTGCGTGAAGTTGGGCCGGGCGTGAGCTCGGTGAAGCCTGACGATCACGTGATCCCGCTTTACACTCCCGAATGCCGCCAGTGTAAGTCGTGCCTGTCGGGCAAGACCAATCTGTGCACCGCGATCCGCGCGACGCAGGGCCAGGGGCTGATGCCCGATGGGACATCGCGCTTCAGCTACAAGGGGCAGACGATCTTCCACTACATGGGTTGTTCGACCTTTTCGAACTTCACTGTGCTGCCCGAGATCGCGGTGGCGAAGATCCGCAAGGATGCGCCGTTCCAGAGCAGCTGCTACATCGGCTGCGGCGTGACCACGGGCGTCGGTGCTGTGATCAACACCGCCAAGGTGCAGGTGGGCGACAATGTGGTGGTGTTCGGCCTTGGCGGGATCGGCCTAAACGTGATCCAGGGCGCGCGCCTTGCCGGTGCGAACAGGATTATCGGTGTCGATATCAACCCGGATCGCGAGGAATGGGGCCGCAAGTTCGGCATGACCGAATTCCTCAATTCGAAGGGCATGAGCCGCGAGGACATCGTGGCGAAGATCGTGCTGATGACCGATGGCGGGGCGGATTATACCTTCGATGCGACCGGTAATACCGAGGTGATGCGCACCGCGCTGGAGGCATGCCACCGCGGCTGGGGAACCAGCATCATTATCGGCGTGGCCGAGGCGGGCAAGGAAATCGCCACCCGCCCGTTCCAGCTGGTGACAGGGCGCAACTGGCGCGGCACCGCCTTTGGCGGGGCGAAGGGCCGCACTGACGTGCCCAAGATCGTCGACATGTACATGACCGGAAAGATCGAGATCGACCCGATGATCACCCATGTGATGGGCCTCGAAGATATCAACACCGCCTTCGACCTGATGCATGAAGGCAAGTCGATCCGCTCGGTCGTCGTCTATTGAGTTCCTTTCGCTTGACCGGACCCTTCCGGAAGGACACGTAGCGAATCGCAACCCAAAGAGGAGACTTTGCGAATGTACAGTCACATGATGGTCGGTTCGAACGACATCGACCGGTCCAAGACTTTCTACGATGCCACCTTCAAGGCCATAGGCGGCAAAGAAGGCATCAAGGATGACAAGGGCCGCCTGATTTACATGCACAATGGCGGGTTGTTCCTTGTCACCACCCCGATTGACGGCAAGCCAGCCACGGCGGGCAATGGCTGCACCATCGGCTTTGCCATGACTCCGGAGCAGGCCGATGCCTGGCATGCTGCGGGCGTGGCAAATGGCGGAACGGCGATCGAAGATCCGCCGGGCGTGCGCGAAGGCGGCGGCATGTCGCTCTATCTTGCCTATCTGCGCGATCCTGACGGCAACAAGCTCTGCGCCCTCCACCGGATGTAGTCCGCAGAACCGGATTCCCGAAAGGCGCGGCGGGGCAAGCCTTTGTGCTGACCTCGCCGCGCTTTTGCGTTTCTAGAGCTGCACCACTTTCTGCTCGATCGCACCGAATATCGAGTGATTCTCCGCATCGCGCATTTCGACCCGCACTGTGTCGCCCGGTTTCATGAAGGGAGTCTTGGGCGCGCCGTCACGGATCGTCTCGATCATGCGGATTTCGGCAATGCAGCTATAGCCAAGCCCGCCTTCGGCTACGGGCTTGCCAGGGCCGCCATCGGCGCCCTTGTTCGATACCGTTCCAGAACCGATGATCGTGCCCGCGCACAGATTGCGCGTCTTCGCCGCATGCGCGACCAGCTGCGCAAGGTTGAAGGTGGCGTCAATTCCTGCTTCGGCGCGGCCGAATGCCTCACCATTGTAATCGACCATCAGCGGCAGGTGGACCAGCGAATCCTTCCACGCCTCGCCCAGCTCGTCAGGCGTAACCGCCACTGGCGAAAAGGCGCTGGATGGCTTTGACTGGAAGAAACCGAACCCCTTGGCCAATTCGCCCGGAATCAGCCCGCGCAGGGAAACATCATTCACCAGCATCACCAGCTTGATGTGGCTGGCCGCATCCTCAGCCGAAACGCCCATCGGCACATCGTCGGTGATCACCGCCACTTCGCCTTCCATGTCACAGCCCCAGGCCACATCGCCCAGCGGGATATCCTCGCGCGGGGCGAGAAAGCTGTCACTCCCGCCCTGATACATCAGCGGATCGTGATAGAAACTCTCGGGCACTTCGGCACCGCGTGCCTTGCGCACCAGTTCGACGTGATTGATGTAGGCACTGCCATCGGCCCACTGATAGGCGCGGGGGAGCGGCGACATCGCCTCACGCTCGTGAAAGCGTTCGCACGGCACCGCTTCATGTTCGACATCTGTTGCCAGCACTTCCAGATGGGGCGCGATGTCCGTCCAGTTGTCGAGCGCGGCCTGCAGTGTCGGCACGATATTATCTGCTGCGCAATAGCGTGTGAGATCCTTCGAGACGACGACGAGCTTTCCGTCGCGAGTGCCGTCGTTGAGCGTGGCGAGTTTCATGAGCTTCTCTCTGGATTGTCAGGTTGGTTATCGGGATGCGCACGCTGGAATTCAGGCAAGGCAAGGCAGGCCTGTGCGATGCGCATGATATGCGGCTTGTCGCTGAAATCGAACCGGAAACGTTCGGCATTATAGAATTGCGGCAGCAGCACGACTTCGAAAAAGCCCGGCGTACCAAACAGGAAGTCGCCCGTTCCCAGCTGCGCCAGCCGTGCTTCAAGCGGCACAAAGGTGCGCGCCAGCCAATGGCGATACCAGGTGTCGATCTCGTCCTGTGAATGGCCAAGCGGGTCCTTGAGATATTTCAGCACCGGCAAATTGTTCACAGCGTGAGTTTCCGTCGCGATGGCATAGGCCAGCTCGCGTGCGGTGTAACGATCTTCCAGCGCTGCGGGCAGCAGCGGCTTGTCGGGATAGGCTTCATCGAGCCATTCGAGCTGCGCCATGGATTGCGCGCGGTCTCGCCCGTCAGCTTCCAGCATGGGCACGCTGCCAAAGGGATTGCGGCGGGTATAGTCCATACTCTTCTGCTCGCTGGTGAGCAGGTTCACCGGGATATATTCGTAGGCGATGCCCTTCAGCTCAAGCGCGATGCGCAGGCGGTAGCTCGTCGAGCTGCGATAATATCCGTAGAGCTTCATCAGTATCTAGCCCTCAATTCGTCATTGCGAGGGGCGAACGAACCCCGAAGCAATCCATGACCAGGCCGCGCCGTGCGCACCGGGCCATGGATCGCCGCTCTCCCTGCGGTCGCTCGCGATGACGAAGGAAGGAGCACTTCATGCATCAAAACGCAGCGATGCCGGTGATGCCGCGCCCCAGGATCAGCGCGTGGACATCATGTGTGCCTTCGTAGGTGTTGACCGTTTCAAGGTTCACCATGTGGCGGATCACCTGGTATTCCTCGCTGATGCCATTGCCGCCATGCATGTCGCGCGCCATCCGCGCAATCTCGAGCGCCTTGCCGACATTGTTGCGCTTGACGACGCTGATCATGTCGGGCGCAAAGCGGCCCTCGTCCATCAACCGCCCGACGCGCAGCGAACCCTGCAGCCCCAGCGCGATATCGGTGAGCATATCGGCCAGCTTCTTCTGGAAGAGCTGGGTCGCCGCCAGCGGCCGGCCGAACTGCTTGCGGTCTAGCCCGTATTGCCGCGCGGCATGCAGGCAGAACTCGGCCGCGCCCAAGGCTCCCCAGCTGATGCCATAGCGCGCGCGGTTGAGGCAGCCGAACGGCCCTTTCAGGCCCTGGACATCGGGCAGCAGCGCATCGGCGCCCACTTTCACATCGTCCATCACGATCATGCCGGTGGTGCTGGCGCGCAGCGAGATCTTGCCTTCGATCTTGGGTGCGGAAAGCCCCTTCATGCCCTTTTCCAGCACGAAGCCGCGAATGCCGCCGCCGTGTTCCTCGCTCTTGGCCCAGACCACGAAGACATCGGCGAAGGGGGCGTTGGAAATCCAGGTTTTCGAGCCATTCAGCACGTAGCCGTCACCATCCTTGCGGGCGACGGTCTTCATCCCGCCAGGGTCACTGCCTGCATCGGGCTCGGTCAGGCCAAAGCAGCCGATCAGCTCGCCCGAGGCGAGGCCGGGCAGATATTTGCGGCGCTGCTCCTCGGAGCCGTAAGCATGGATCGGATACATCACGAGCGATGACTGAACGGAGGCCATCGAGCGATAGCCGCTATCGACCCGCTCGATCTCGCGCGCGATCAGGCCATAGGCGACATAGCTGGCACCCGCGCCGCCATATTCCTCTGGCAAGGTTGCGCCCAGCAGGCCGGCCTGGCCCATCAGCGGGAAAAGCTCGGGTGCGTCGATCTCTTCGGCAAAGGCCTTGATCACGCGCGGCTGCAATTCGCCCTGCGCAAAGCCGCGCGCCGCATCGCGGATCATCCGCTCGTCTTCGCTCAGCTGGCTTTCCAGATCGAAGGGGTCTTCCCAGTTGAACGGGACCATCCCGGACATAGTATCTCCTGTAACTATCTTGCCTGACCCATTGCAGCCTTGTCATGCCGGGGCAAGCATGGACTGGCGGTTATATCGGGCGATACAGAAGCGGAGCCGATCATGAAAGCGCGACTTTTTCGCGCATGGCCGCTGCCGGTCATCCGGCAGGAGTTCATCCGTTCTGGCCGAACTTTTCGATGAAGCCGGACTCATCGCCTGAACTCAGCAATTTGGCCTGTTCGACCCAGGAGTCACGCCGGATACGCCCCTGGAATTTGCCCAGCAGCGCGTCGATCCGGTCAATCTCCGCATCGTCCCATTCGGCGATATCGGCATAACGCGTTACGCCCAATTCGCCGAGTATGGCTGCAATCTTCGGACCGAGTCCCTTGATCCGGGTGAGGTCGTCGCCGCCGGTGGGGGCCGAAGCGGGCGAGGGTGCGGGCGAGGGTGCGGGTGCCGGGGTGGAAGTC
>LOET01000109.1 GCA_001515985.1 Sphingomonadales bacterium BRH_c3
ACCGGACCGTGGACGCTGCGATGCACCGTGCGGCGGATCGGCAGCACAATCGGGCCGAGCTTGACCGGCAAGGTTACCGTTTCGCTTTCCAGCTCGCGCCATTCGCCGTCGAGCCTGTAGCGCGTGCCGCTCTCGTCCATTTCCAGCTTGTAGATATCAACCATATCGGGCCGGTTGACGGTGTTGGTCCAGCCAAGATGCTCATTATGGCCCAGAAACGGGAAGGGTGAACCGGGGAAATTCGCGCCCGCATAATGCCAGCCTTCCTCGCTCTCGACCACGAGTTCGTACCAGGCGACACCGCCACGCAGCGGCTGGTGACTGTTCGAAATCAGCGTGGTTGGCCCGCCCGATTTCTCAGGTGCGACGGCAAAGGCGTTGGAGCCTGACAGCGCCGCCTCCTTGCCCCAGGGCAGCGGGAATGCGGCGGCTGTTTGCTGTGCCTCGCCATCCATGATCGCTGGCGCGTCAGGCGTGCTGTCGCCGCGCGGAAAGCCGGGAATGTCTGGCCCGAATTCACGCCGCAAAGGGCCACCGTTCACCAATGGCTCGATCACATTGCCCAGCCCGAAGAAAAACGGCTGGCGCAGCGCGAAACCGGCGGCAATGTCTTCACCATTCACGGGGAACAGATTGGCCAGTTTCAGTTCGCCCGGGTGTGCGCGCGCATATTGGTTGAGGCCAACGGCATAGGCTTCGAACAGCGCCCGGGTATCTGCGGGCAGGCTGCCATAATGGCGCTGCGCGGTGCCGCGCGCATCGAGCAGGTGATAGGCATAGTCAATCGCTGCGCCATCTTCGCCCGCGATCGCGCCATAGCGCCCGCGCGCCATCGCCACGACATCCTGCAGGGTTGCAAAATCGTCCTCTGCCTGAGCCACGGCTACACCAAAGGCGACGTCGGCATCGGTTTTGCCATAGATATGGGGCACACCATATTGGTCGCGGATGATTTCGGCGCGGTATTGGCGGCCTGTGTCCGGTGCTTCGCCCCGCTGTGCGAAGAACGGTTCCCAGCTTGCCAGGACGACAAAAGTCACAATCAGCAGGACAAGCAGCGCCCAGCCGCCACGCGCGGTCCATCTCCGCATTCGCTCTCTCCTTGGCTGCCATCTCTAGCCGCTCTGGTGATGCGGGTGAAGCTGTTGATTTCCCGGTGAGATGCAAAAATTTGCGCGTGGCCCCTTACTCGCAATCGAAGTGGTCCTATATTTGAATAATACACCCGCGAAGAATTCCAACACGGGTACTTGTGTTGCCATAATGCAACACTACATCAATAGGGTCTTGAAATGAGGGCCAAGGGGTAATCCGCTCATGAACCTGGAAAAATTCACCGATCGCGCAAAGGGCTTCCTCCAGAGCGCGCAGACCGTTGCCATCCGCATGAACCATCAGCGGATCACACCCACGCACCTGCTGAAGGCGCTACTCGAAGATAATGAAGGCATGGCCGCAGGGCTGATCCAGCGTGCGGGCGGCAATCCCGGTGTCGCGATTACCGAGATCGATACCGAATTGGGCAAGATCCCGGCGGTATCGGGCAGCGGGGCACAGTCTACGCCCGGGCTCGACAATGATGCGGTGCGCGTGCTCGACCAGGCTGAGCAGATCGCGGAGAAGTCAGGCGACAGCTATGTCACGGTGGAGCGGCTGCTGGTCGCGCTGGCGCTGGCAAGCACCACCAGGGCGGGGCAGGCGCTCAAGGCGGCCGGGATCGACCCCAAGGCGCTTGAGGCGGCTATTTCCGAATTGCGCAAGGGCAAGACGGCGGACAGCGCCAATGCCGAAAGCGCCTATGATGCGATGAAGAAATTCGCCCGCGACCTGACCCAGGCAGCGCGCGACGGCAAGCTCGATCCGGTGATCGGCCGCGACGAGGAAATCCGCCGCACGATCCAGATCCTTGCCCGCCGCACCAAGAACAATCCCGCGCTGATCGGCGAACCCGGCACCGGCAAGACCGCGATCGCCGAGGGCCTGGCGCTGCGCATTGCCAATGGCGATGTGCCTGACAGCCTGAAAGGGCGCACGCTGATGAGCCTCGACATGGGTTCGCTGATCGCGGGCGCAAAGTATCGCGGCGAATTCGAGGAACGGCTCAAGACCGTGCTCGACGAGGTCAAGGGCTCTGACGGGCAGATTATCCTGTTCATTGACGAGATGCACACGCTGATCGGGGCGGGCGCCAGCGAGGGATCGATGGACGCCTCGAACCTGCTCAAGCCTGCGCTGAGCCGCGGAGAGCTGCACTGTATCGGTGCAACCACGCTCGACGAATACCAGAAATATGTCGAGAAGGATCCCGCGTTGCAGCGGCGTTTCCAGCCCGTTTATATCGACGAGCCGAGCGTGGAGGACACGATCAGCATCCTGCGCGGGCTCAAGGAAAAATACGAGCTGCACCACGGGGTGAACATCACCGACAGCGCGCTGGTTGCGGCCGCGCAGCTTTCCAACCGTTATATCCAGAACCGCTTCCTGCCTGACAAGGCGATCGACCTGATGGACGAGGCCGCCAGCCGCATCCGCATGGAAGTGGAATCGAAGCCCGAAGAGATCGAGAACCTCGACCGCCGCATCATCCAGCTCAAGATCGAGGAATCGGCGCTGGCCAAGGAAAGCGATGACGCCTCGAAAGAGCGCTTGAAGGCGCTGCGCGAGGAGCTGGCAGGCCTGGAAGAGCAATCGGCAGCGCTGACCACCCGTTGGCAGAACGAGCGCGACAAGATCCACGCCGAAAGCCGGATCAAGGAGCAGCTTGATGCCGCCCGGCTGGAACTGGAACAGGCGCAGCGCGAAGGCGACCTCGCCCGGGCGGGCGAGCTTTCCTATGGCAAGATACCCGAGCTGGAAAACCAGCTTGAAGGCGCGCGCGCGCAGTCCGAAAACGCCCTTCTGCGCGAGGAAGTGACCGAGGAAGATATTGCCACGGTCGTCAGCAAATGGACCGGTATCCCGGTTGACAAGATGATGGAGGGTGAGCGCGACAAGCTGCTGCAGATGGAGCAGCTTCTGGGCAAGCGCGTGATCGGCCAGGATCAGGCGATCACAGCCGTTTCAAAGGCCGTGCGCCGCGCGCGGGCCGGGCTGCAGGATCCGGGCCGCCCGCTTGGCAGTTTCCTCTTTCTCGGCCCGACCGGGGTCGGCAAGACCGAGCTGACCAAGGCGCTGGCCGAATTCCTGTTCGATGACGACACCGCCATGGTGCGTATCGACATGAGCGAATTCATGGAGAAACATGCGGTCGCCCGCCTGATCGGCGCGCCTCCGGGCTATGTCGGCTATGAAGAAGGCGGAGCGCTGACCGAGGCGGTGCGCCGCCGCCCCTATCAGGTGGTTCTGTTCGATGAGGTTGAGAAGGCACACAGCGATGTGTTCAACGTGCTGCTGCAGGTGCTTGATGATGGCAGGCTCACGGATGGGCAGGGGCGTGTGGTCGATTTCTCCAACACGCTGATCATTCTCACTTCGAACCTTGGCAGTCAGTACCTCAGCCAGATGACCGATGACCAGAAGGTCACCGATGTCGAGCCGCAGGTGATGGACGTGGTGCGCGGGCATTTCCGCCCCGAATTCCTCAACCGGCTGGACGAGATCATCCTGTTCCACCGGCTGGGCCAGGAACACATGGCGCCGATCGTGGAGATCCAGGTGGGGCGCGTGCAGAAACTGCTCAAGGACCGCAAGATCACGCTCGAGCTGACCGATGCGGCGCTGCGCTGGCTGGGGCGGGTCGGTTACGATCCGGTCTATGGCGCGCGGCCGCTGAAGCGCGCGGTGCAGCGCTATCTGCAGGACCCGCTGGCGGAAATGCTGCTGGAAGGCAAAGTGCCCGACGGCAGCAAGGTGACCATCGATGAAGGTGACGGCGCGCTGAAGATGTTGGTGGGGTAATCCTCAGCTATAACCCAGTATCGCACGCAGGCCTGACCCGAGCCGGGTGGTTGCGCGTCAGGCCTTGGCAAGCTCCCCTAGCACTTCGCGCAGCGGGTCAAGCCATTGCGAATAGGGGCGCCAAACCTCCATCCCGTCACGGTTAAGGGGGCGGCGGACCTGTTCGCTGCTTGGCGTGCGTACAACGCGGTCCAGCTGGTGGAATTCGAGCACCTTGTCGTTCCACGGCAGGTTGAGATACTCGATCACCTTGCCCGCTTCTTCACGTGTATTTTCAACCAGTTGCGTATAGTCGACGTGGTGCACCATCCCTGGTGCGATGCTGTCCAGATAAGTCATCAGCCTGACGTAATCGACATAGCTGCGCCCCACGTCCTCAAGCGCAAATGAGGCGGGATGCGCGCTGGTGAATGACTGGGTGAAATTCGAAAAGCAGCAATCCATTGCCGGACGGCGGATGTCCACGAACTTTGCATTTGGCAGGATTCGGCGGATGAACAGGATATTGTTCCAATTGTGGGGCAGCTTGTCGACAAACAGGGAGCAGTCGGTTTTCCGGTGGAATCTGGCGCGACGCATATACTCCCGACCAAATTCATCCGCCTGTTGTTGGCTCATCGGCAGTAACGCGCGCGGTACGGTGATCTTGCCGCGCCGGGTAGCCATTTCCATGAACGTTCGCAGGATTGCAGGGATGTAAGGCAATTCACCTACGGGCTCAATTGATGGGTGACTACCCAGCATTTGCTCAAGCAAGGTAGAACCCGAACGCGGCAGCGAAACGAGGAATATCGGGACGTCTTCGCCCGGCATGCTTTGGTGCTCCCCGTCGAAGAACGTCTCATCGATAACACGTTCAACCTCGTTGATCTCTTCGCTCAATTCGTCCGCATTGTAATTGAGGCTTTCCGCTCGCTGCCGGTTGCCTGTATCGTAATGTTGGAAGGCGCTCTCAAAATTACCCTGATCGTGAAACGCCCTGGCGAGCGCGAAGTTCAGGGGAGCTATATTGCGTGGATCGATGGCAATCGCCAGCGCCGCGCGCATGGTCTTGATGTCGTCTTCGTCCAGTACCTTGCGCTTGATACTTGCCAACGCCCACCATGCATCACCATATCCGTCGTCCGCAGCGATAGCTTGGCGATAGGCGTTGATCGCTTCCTCAACATTGCCGGCTGACCTCTGGCAATGACCAAATGCCACCCACAGCGCCGGGTTGGCGGGATTGTCGCGGGTGAGCTGGCGGTACAAGTCCCGCGAGTCATCGCTTCGACCGACCTTCTCGAGCAAGCCCGCCAACACAGCCTTGAGGCCCGGCTCCTCGCGCTCGCGCGTCAGCTGCTCGAACATGGGAATTGCCTGCTCAGGCCGATCCTGCTGACTCAACACGGAGGCGAGATTGCGGCGCGTCTCAAAGTCCGACATTCCGCCAGCGATGGCCTGTTGCAGGAATTGCCGCGCCTGTTCGAGTGCGCCAAGCCGCATGGCGACAAAGCCCAGCTTTGCCAGTGCGCGCGGATCCTTCGGGCTCTTGCGGAGGTATTCGACAAGAGATTGCGCTGCATGATCGTATTTTTCGGCTTCAATCAGCCGCTGTATGTGTCCAAGCTGGGGGTTCGTGGTAAGAAACCCGGGGTTCCTGGAAACTGTGTCATCATGCATAGCCAAGCACCGTTCTGAGGCCAGGTGCCTGGTAATCGACAAGGGCACGATGGTGCGCACCCAGGGATTTGGGCAACTCAATCCCGATCCCGGTCAGGTTTTCCCGCGCAGTTGCGCTTTTCTCACGGCTGGAGCCACGCCGAACGCGTTCACGCCAATCCTCTGGCATCTCGATACGGCAGGCATCAAGCAAGCGTTTGAAGAAATTCTCGGCATGCGAAGCGTCGAGTTCGCGAACATGCTGCATCAGCTCTTCATAGGTCACTACGTGGCAACGTGCACCAAGCCAAGCGGCCGCATTGAGTTCGTAGATGTCGTTGAGCGAGGGTAGCTTACCTGGCAGGCCAAAGATCATCATGGTCAGTAGTTCGTCCGCGGTCAGCGCCCCACCCTTGAGATAATCGATATTTCCCTGGAATTGTTCGGACAGGATGAAACGTGCCCGGGCGATCACCCAGTCGTATGGATCGCGATAAAGCAGGATACGACTTGCGGGGGCCGTTTCGATCACTGAAGCATCGGCAAAGAACAGATGGCCCCAACTGAGCCGGGGATGCTCGGGATCGAACGCAATCCGGTGCTGCTGCAAGTTCGGCCATTGAATGAAGTCAGCGGAATATTGCTGATCGACCGGAACAAACATGCGGAGGATGTTGCGTAGCAAATGGCTGCCGCTTTTGGGAACCGAGTTCAGGAAGACCGGCTGTTTCAGGCGTTGCTGGGCAAATTCCGCATTGGTTTCATCCAGATTGTCGCGCTGGACATAGATTTGCGGCATCGCTCGGGTCTTTCTTCAGCGTGGATATTACGGACGGCCAATAACAGACGGGGCGGCATGTTGCCATGCCACCCCGCCTTGGTCTGGACAAAAAGATGCCCGTTTATCGTCGATCAGAACTTGGCCGAAACGTTGATGAAGCCGCGCCGTCCCACGAACGAGTATTGCGATGCAGCAACCACCGGGCCGAGCAATCCGATCTGGCCGCCATTCAACACTGACACGCGCGGTGGGCGGGTGTCGAACAGATTGCTGACACCAGCAGTAATCTCGAACCTGCCATCGGCGATTTCCTGTGTCACCGAGATGTTGTGATAGAACTTTGCCGGAGCAGTCAGATCCGGGCAGTAGGTTCCGTAAATCGGCAGATCGTCTGATGGATCGGCTGTGCCCTGATTGTTGAAGGAATTGATGCAGGGGCCGCCGAAGCGATCCTCAAAATCATCCTGATCCGACGTTCCGCCGATTACGTTGACGCCATAGAACAGGCTGAAGCCTGAACCATGCGCCCAGGTTGCCCGGAAATCGCCAACCCATTTGGGAGAACCCGCCTCACCGTTGTCCGATGTGACTGGCGAGGTTGGCAGAAGCTTGAAATCATCATCAAGCTGCCAGGTCATCCCGGCCGTCAGGCTCAGCTGCCCCAACGAACCCAGATCATGCCGCAGAATGGCTTCTACGTCGATGCCCCGGTTCTTCTGGCTGGCGATGTTGACGTACTTGTCAGCAACCGTCGCAACCGAGAAGGGCGAGGTGGTGCCCTGGCCGCGGGTGAACAGGTCGCAGAGTGGTTCGGTCGCGAAACTTTCCGAATCGTAGCAGCCGAACAGGATATTGGCTGCGCCGAGCTGCGAGATCTCGCCCTTCACATCGATGTCGAAATAATCGACCGCGATGCTGATTTCCGTATCGGGAAGGAAGGCAAACCGGGGTGTCAGGACCGTGCCAAACACCTTTGCCTTGGAGGATTCCGACTCAAGCACTCCGAGGCCGCCCGAAGTAAGAATCGTGGCTGTCACGGTGCCGCCGCCGAAATTGTTCGGGATACCGTCAGCAGCGCAGTTGTCTGCCACCCGCTGTGAAGTGGTGCCTGCAGCAAGGCCGGCACCCCAGTTCACGCAAGGGTCGACCCGGTTGACGTTGGCGAAGCTGGTCTCGTCAGCCAGGAACTGTTCGAACAGCGCAGGCGCTCGGAAGGAGGTACCGTAACTGCCGCGGAAACGCAGCCAGTCGGTTACCGCCCAATTCAGCCCCAGTTTGTAGGTCCAGTTGCCATTATCCGAATCGGACACACCGTCTGAGGCGCGGGTGGCCTCGACATTGGTGAGGCGTCCGGCAGCTGAAAACGTCAGGTCCTTGAAGAAGGGCTTGTCAGCTAGCACTGGCACGCTGATTTCGCCGAAGGTTTCCAGCGTCACGCTTTTGCCGGCCGTGATTCCGCTGGCGGATGCACCCCAGGCATTGGCTGCAAGCGTGATTTCGCCCGGCGTATCGTTGATACGATCGCGTCGTGCGGTGCCCCCGAACGCAACCGCCATCGGCCCGGCCGGAAGTTCAAGCAGAGTTCCGGTAATCACCGCTTCGGCTGACAGCTGGGTGTAGATCGTCTTGCCTTCTTCCCAGTCGAACAGGAAATCGAGCTGTTCCTGCGTCAGATTGCCGCGCAGGAACTCGGGGTCGGCCCATGGAATATCGATACATTGCTTGCCCGAAACCGGCAGCACTGTGCCGACGCAGGAAGAATACTGGAAGTAACCGGAGTCATAGGCATCCTGCAGGATCTGCTGGCTGCGATACCGGCCGTTGCTGCGGCTGTATTGCCCGTAAACTTCGTATTTCCAGTTGCCTGCCCCACCAAGATCGCCACGTACACCGCCTACGCCGCGGTAATAGTCGACCTTCTGGCTACTGTCGGCCTGATCGGTGATCGCCGTTGGGCTGATGAAATTGAGGCCCTGCCAGCCATCACCCCAATAGTTGAAGTAGTTTCCGGCACCCGTGCTGTAGAGATCACCGGTCCAGCCAAAATTCCAGAACTGGCGCCAGCCGTTTTGATAAGTCTCGCGGCGGTTGAACAGGAACTCGCCGAACAACTCGACGGATTCGGATATCTCGAAGGAACCTTCTGCATAGGCCGTGTAAAGATCGGTTTCGGGGATGATCGTCTGATCATCGACAAACGGATGGTATGCATTCTGCACCGCCATCGATGCTGCATCATAGCCGGTAGGAAAGAAGCCTGCGGGAGCGCCGAAATCGAAAACGTCGGCTGGGGCGCCAAAGGCAGGTATGCCAAGCGTTCCGGCGCCGGGGCCCGAATCATACTGATACTGCAGCAGAACCGTGCGCCCACCGGGCGAAGTCTGAACGCCCGAATCGGGGCCACCAGGTCCATCTAGCCGAAGGTTGTCGATCAGATTGTAAGTCCACACATGGCCCCAGCGCAGGTCTTCACAGTGCGGCTGGCCGGTGCGCGGATCGATCAGGTCAGAGCGGTTGCCGTCGGCATCGAAGATGTTCGCTTCCGGGCATGCAAGATAGCTGCGATCGCCGCGCGCCAATTCGTCACGATGCGTGTAGTCGCCGGCAATCAGGATGTGACCGCGATCGAAAGTCTTGCCCCATGAGGCACTGACGCGATACTCCTCACCACCCGAGTCAAATGGAACAGCGACGTTGAAATCAAGCGTCAGCCCATCGGCCTCGTCCATGGTAGAAATGTTGACAACGCCGGCGATGGCGTCCGAGCCATAGACTGATGATGCACCCGTCTTGAGAATTTCGATGTTCTTGATGATTGAAAGCGGGAGAACGTTCAGATCGAAGGAAGAGACCGCGCCCCGTGTACCCGCCGGGCCGGCTCGCTTGCCATTAAGCAGCACAAGGGTGCGGTTGGGCCCGAGCCCGCGCAAATCGATGGTTTGCGCGCCAGGTCCACCGTCGGTGACGAAGTTTGACGAAAGCGCTGCGGTGATCTGGGTGGAACCGGAAGCGATCGGCGAAGTCTGCAAGGCAGAGGCCAAGTCGAACTTGCCCTCCTTGCGTGCGATTTCAGGGCTGACGATTGAAATCGGGTCCGGGCTGTTGAACGGCGTCGTGGTTTGAATACGCGAACCGGTGACGATGATGGCCTGCGCCGGCGCCGCCTCTTCGGCTGATTGTTCGGCTTCATCTTCCTGACCTGCATCCTGCGCAAATGCGGGCATTGCTGACAGGGCAAGCGCCGCAAGACCGCTGCCCGCCATCAACTTGATGCGACCGATTTCAGCCACTGTTTTGGTGAATTTCATATATAAAGACCCCTATCCAGCCGACGCGCTCGGCGCCCATTTTAACCATGAACAGAATTCCAGACAGGCCCAGCCCCATCCAAATACTTCTGTTGTTTTGCTGACAGTGCCCGTCCGGGGCAATCCCCGGCCTTGAAATGGCTGTGATTGAAGTCGGAGGTGTAGCGAAGATGCAACACGTCAGAGCATGCTTGGATATTGCTTATGCCTTGGGCACTTTCCGTGGCGGAGCGATGTCATAGGCAACGGTCATTTGCTCCCCACCGGCGATTGGGCGGATGCGCTTCACGATACGCCGTTGACCTTCGACGCATGAAAAAAGGGGCAGGTTCTTGCGAACCTGCCGCGATTGCCTTTCGGCCAGTCCCAAAGCTTACATCTTGACGCTTGCATTCAGGAAGAACGAGCGACCGATAAAGTCATAGCCACTCGAGGTCACCGCATTCTGACGTTGCGGAGCAACGCTGCGGTCAACGATCGGCGGGCCTTGGTCAATCTTGCATGGTTTTTGATCCGGGCGGCACGACGGTTCGCGCCCGGTAGCCGCAGTGCATAAAAAAAGGGCCCCGGTTTCCCGGGGCCCCTGATTTGTTTTGACCGACGATTTAGAAGTCAACCTTCGCGCCGAGGCGGAAGTAACGGCCCATGATGTTCGGGCCAGCCCATGCAGGGTTGAAACCGAACAGGCCATATGCACCTGACGGATCGAACGGAGCATCAATACCGAACACGTTCAGGACGTTCGCGTAAATCGTGAACTTGTCATTGATCGTGTGGCTTGCAGTCAGGTCTACATTCCAGATGTCCTTTGTGCGGCACTGGAAAGGAGTTCCGTCGACATACGAGACAGTCGATACGGCATTGTCCGCATTGAACTGGCATTCGCCTTTAACGCCACCGAAATCGAGCGACGCAGTGTCGACACCCTTGGTGTAGTAGGCAGTAAGCGAGATTACCGTGTCACCGAAGTCGAGTGAGTTCTGCCACGAAGCACGCCATTCGGGCGATCCCGAGCAAGACGTGATGTTGCAGGGGCTCAGCGTGTCTTCGTAACGCAGCGGATCGCTACCGTCGGCCGGAGTCAGTTCATATTTGAGCAGGTACGAAGCGTCGAAGTTGCTCCGCCACGTGATCGCGTCAGTCAGGCCGAAGTTCGCATTCACGCCAAAGTCGAGACCGGAAACGGTCTGCGAGTCCTGGTTGGCGAAGGATGACTGGATGAAACCAAGTTGTGGCAGTGCGTTCGGGAACGCTGGGTCCGGCGTACCCGGTACCACGACGATGCCCGGAATGTTCACTACGCCATTGTTGCCGTAGTACTGGGCTTCAGCCGCAGCCGTGCTGGTCACGCCAGAAATTAGGCCGTTGACCTTGATATGCCAGAAATCGACCGTCAGGCGGACATTGCTGATCGGATCGACGATCAGGCCGAGCGTCCACGACTTCGACTTTTCCGGATCGAGTTCGGGGTTGCCCGTCTGCGTCAGGCCAAGGCTATATTGATTCGTCGCATAGGCATTGTTGCCATGCGCAGCACAATATGCGGCGAAGTCGGTGCAGTTGACGGTGCGGGTCACGAAGCCGGTGGTCGGAAGACCGAATGCCTCGTTGAAGCTCGGGATCCGGAAACCTTCCGAATAGGTTCCGCGCAGCGTGACCATGTCGACTGGAGTAAACTTCGCGCCAAACTTGGGCGAGAAATTGCTCTGGCCGGTCGAGTAATCGTCATAGCGGCCCTGGACGCTCAGTTCGAGTTGGTCGAGAACTGGTGCGTCGATTTCGAAGAATGCCGAGGAGACATTACGGCTGCCGGCGGTACCAACTGCGTTGATCGAGTAATAACGATCATACTGGTTACCCGTCGGGGTAGTGATGCCTGGGTTGCCACTAGGCGCGTCGATCGATTCTTCGCGATAGGAAGCACCGACGGCTGCCGCCAGGGATCCGCCCGGAAGTTCGAACAGTTCCTTCGACAGAGTTGCCTGCGCCTGCCAAAGCTTGGAGATCGAAACCGTCTTGTTCGCTGGAGCGATGTAATCCCACACTTCCTCCGAAGTCTGGCTCGGATCGAAGAAGTTAAAGGTGCCGCGCGCAAGCACGTCAGCGATCCGTTGCGGGATCAGGTAGTTTTCCTGGGTCCGAGTAAGGCGGACTTCGGAAGCCGTAAAGTTGGCAGCATAGCGCCAGTCATCGCCAAACGTACCATCGATCCCCAATACGCCGCGCAGTGAACGCGCCTTGGTGTCGACGGTACGGCCACGCGGAGAGCGGAAGCTGATCTGCGCGGTTTGGCCGTCAGCGGCATAGGGATTGTAGGGGTTGAGCGTGCCATTCGTGGCGTCGCATCCGGTATTGAGGCCGTTAAGCGTACCAACACCCGATGAACAGACGTAAACCGGAGCGATCACGTTGTAAGAGGCGAGGCCGCCCGGACGGGGATTGGTTGGTGTGCCGCGGAATGACAGCGGCGTAAACGAGGCGGCCGTATGCGTCTCGTAGTAGTTGCCCATTGCGTAGACTTGGGCATTGTCGCCGACATTTGCAGTGAATCGGCTGGACAATCCCTTACGCTCGATATCGGGCTGCAGCATGATATAAGCGTTGTGGAAATCGACTTCGCAGGTGTTGAGCGGAGAAGTTCCCGATTGGTTGGCAGTGATGGTGATCGGGTTCCAGTCACGGCATCCTGCTGCCGCATTGAGGTAGGAATACCGGCCCGAGCCCGTGGCTCCGCCCGCGGTCGTGACAGGGCGCACAAGCGCGACGCCCGGAATGTCGATGAAGCCGTTGAACGATGCCGGGGTGTCACCCAGTTCGGGGGTCACGCCATTCCAGCTGTGGTTGATTAGGCAGCTGCCCGAATCGCCACAGATGCTGGACCAATCCTGCGTGTTGAAGGGGAATCCGCGATCACGCGCGAACAATTCTTCATTATTCTGATATTCGGCGCTGACGTAAAAGTTGAATCCCTGGTCGGCCAGATCGCCGTAACCCCAGGTGACTGAGAAGCGTTGTTCTTCAGCATCACCCTTTTCGGAAACGCCGAGGGAACCGTCGAGATGCAGGCCCTGGATTTCCTTCTTGGTGATGATGTTGATCACACCCGCAATAGCATCTGCACCGTAAGTCGAGGAAGCGCCATCGCGCAGCACTTCGACACGTTCGATGATCGCGCTCGGGATGGTATTGAGGTCAACGAAGTTGCGCTGGCCATCGTCGGCAAGGGGATACGGAGCGATGCGCAGGCCGTCGGAGATCGACAGGGTCGACTGAACGGTAAGGCCACGCAGAGCGGGCGCATTCGCACCGGTTGCGAAGTTGAAGCCTGTGTTCCAGCCGTTGGCGATCGTGCCGGCGCCGTTGGCCGATAGGCGTTGAACAGCTTCAGCGGCCGTGTTGAGGCCGCGTTCCGCAAGCGTCTGTTCGCTGAGAATGGTAATTGGCGATGCAGTGATCGCGTTCTCGCGGCTCAGGATCGAGCCGGTAACGACGATGACGTTTTCGCCCGCACAGGCAGGATTGGTCGAATCGGTTGCGCAATCCACGCCTTGCTCTTCTTCGCCTTGAGCGAGGGCCGGAGACGCAATTATCGCCGCGTTGACGATCAACGTCGACGCGAGCAGTTTTGTTCGAAATCTCATAATTTAGCTCCCGTATGTAACACACCCTCCACTTCGGGCGTGCAGAAGCGCCTTGCTAGTCGAACAGGGGCTGCGCGATCAATCGCCGGAAGGTCTCCATTGAAACTATTCGAATGTGTATGTTGTATTGGGGCCACAGTGATTGGAGGTGCAGTTGGAGGCCGGATTCGAGGACAGAACGGCACTGAAGTGCATCCGACGCCACGCTTGCTGAGTGGCCGGTCCTGGATGAATTTCCTGTCGGGGAGCATTGCCATGCCGGGACTTCGGCCCGCCAAACCGCCCGCGCATTTGGCTCCGCGGCGGGGCGATAAGTAAGGAAAAGAAACCGCGAAGCAGAAGGTAGGGTTTGCTAAATTATAAGCCTGATCAACTTTGCGTATTAAAATTACGGCAAACTTCCCTTTGGTAGCCATGATATGCCAATATCGTTGCTGAAAGGCAACACTAACCCTGCCCGTCAAATGTCCAGCAAATGTAGTGCGACAAAGGTCATGACCCGGTACCGATCCGCCTATCAGAATTGATGCCAAGAATGGCAGTTGACGCACACGTAAGCCGTGCCTAGGCGAGTGGCGATTTGAAACCCGCATGAGGACAGAGAGATGCCCGCAGCCTATATCGTAGAAGCCGTGAGAACCGCTGGTGGCCGCCGGGGCGGGTGCCTGGCAGGCGTTCATCCGGTAGATCTTGCCGCCAGATCGCTCGATGCCATCATCGAGCGCAGCGGGATCGATCCCAATGCAGTCGACGATGTGATCATGGGCTGCGTCACCCAGGCGGGCGAGCAGGCGATGCAGGTGGGCCGCAACGCGGTGCTCGCCTCCAGGCACCTGCCGCAATCGACCCCGGCTGTGACGATCGATCGCCAGTGCGGTTCCAGCCAGCAGGCGATCCAGTTCGCGGCGCAGGCGGTGATGAGCGGCACGCAGGACGTGGTGATTGCCAGCGGCGTCGAAAGCATGAGCCGCGTGCCGATGGGAACCAGTGCCACCTTCCACATGAAGGAAGGCATGGGGCATTATAAATCGCCCGGCCTCGAAGCGAAATATCCCGGCATCCAGTGGAGCCAGTTCATGGGCGCCGAAATGATCGTCAAGAAGCACGGCCTGACCAAGGACGATCTCGACCGTTTCGCGCTCTCCAGCCACGAAAAGGCGATCGCCGCGACCCAGGCTGGCGCCTTTGACAAGGAAATCGTGCCGGTCGAAATCGAAACTCCAGAAGGCACTCAGATGCATACCGTGGACGAGGGTATCCGCTTCGATGCCTCGCTTGAAGGTATTGCGAGCGTCAAGCTGCTGAGCCCCGACGGCGCGATCACCGCCGCAAGCTCCAGCCAGATCTGCGACGG
>LOET01000110.1 GCA_001515985.1 Sphingomonadales bacterium BRH_c3
CGGGGTTGGGGGCTGGGGCTGGGGCGTTTCTTCCGCATCGGCCGAATCCTGTCGTGCTGTCTCGAACGGTATTTCGATCAACACAGTAAATCCGCCGCCAGCGCCAGAGCGGGTTTCAAAGCGGTGATCCGGACCATAAGCCTGGATCAGACGGTTGCGAATATTGGCAAGGCCCACACCGGTCGACATGGTCTCGTCTGGCTTTTCGCCAGAGCGCAGCAGATCTCCCTGGCGCTGGCCGGAAACCCCGGGACCGGTGTCTTCGATCTTGATCCGCAGCCGGTGGCCCTGAACCTTGGCAGTGAGCGAAATGCGCGCGCCCTCCTCTTGCGGCGAAACTGCGTATTTGACTGCATTTTCCACCAGCGGTTGCAGGAGCATCGAAGGCAGCAGAGCCTCCTGTGCAGCATCGTCGATATCGAAACAGGTGCGCAAGCGATCCTCGAAGCGCATACGCTCAATATCGAGATAGAGCTGCAAGGTTTCAACCTCCTGCGCCAGCGTGACCTGGCTGCCTGGCTGCATGATCAACGTATGACGCAGGAAAGCGGACAGGCGCGAAAGCATGGCATTGGCCGGCTCGGTCTGCTTCAGCAGCACCAGAGTGCTGATCGAATTCAGCGTGTTGAACAGGAAATGCGGGTTGAGCTGGTAACGCAACATGGCCAGCTGCGCGCTCGTGGCCTGTGCTTCCAGCCGCTCTAGCCGATCCGCCTGTTCCTCTACGGTAAGGAAGTAATTGATTGCGAAGTAGAGTGCACTCCATCCGCCCAGCAGCGTCAGCGGAATATAGGAGAGGCCGATGAATCGCTGGGCAAATGTCGTCTCGCGAATCCCGGCAAAATAGATGCCCTGCACCCAGGCATCGATCGAGGCATGCACTATCACTGCCACCAGCAAGATTACAACGGTCATGCCCCATGCCACCAGCGGCTGCCTGTCGATCAACTGACGGAACACGACCGAAAGCACCATGCTGATCGAAAAGCCGGTGATGGTCGTGACCAGTATGACCGCCAGCAGGTCCCACGGCTGGCCATTGGCGATTGCGGCACTCGCGCGCAGCAGGAATGCCCCGCCCCAGCCGACCAGCTGGAGGTTCCAGAATGCCCGATTCTTGTTGGCAAAGAAGGGCGTGGGACGGAAGGGCAGCACTGCCATAGCGCTTCCCCTTAGCCGATTTGGCAGGCGGGGTGCAGTTTGTTTTGCGGCCAACCGTCGCGCGGGCTACACTGGTCACCAGCAAGGAGAGGAATCATGGCCACGATCGAACATCCGCAAGAGCGCGCCAAGTTCACCGCGATGACAGAAGGCACTGCGGAAGACTGGGCAATCATAGGCAGTCAGTATCGCACCTTTGCCAAGGGCTTGCCGGATCGGGTGCTCGATCATCTGAAGCTGCTCAAGGGGGATTTTGGCGGCTTCCCGGTGTGTCGACTCGAGCATTCGCTGCAGACCGCGACTCGCGCGCATCGTGACGGGCGCGACGAGCGATATATCGTCATGGCATTGCTGCACGATATTGGTGACACACTGGGCACCTATAATCACCCCGATGTAGCCGCCGCGATCATCAAGCCATTCGTGCCGGAAGAATACCACTGGATCTGCGAAAAGCATGGCGCCTTCCAGGGCTATTACTATTTCCATTACGTTGGCATGGATCGCGATATCCGCGAACAATATCGCGGTCATCCGCACTTCGAGGCCTGTGCCCATTTTTGCGAGAAATACGATCAGGCGGCGTTCGATCCCGGCTATGACAGCGCGCCGCTGAGCTTCTTCGAACCGATGCTGCGACGGGTGATGGAAAAGCCGATAAACTCGATGTACGCAAAGGTGATCGACGACTGAGGCTCATTGGTCCGGATCAATATCGCGCCGGAAATGGCTGTGCCAATCAGCGCTGCCATCTGCATGCCTCACCTTGTCGATCTGTACCAGTTCGGCCTCGATGAATTCGAGCCGCTCGTCCCAACCGTCATGGCTGCGTTTGCGGAAAATCCCGCCCGAATGGTCCGGGCCCCAGCGTGCCATGAAGCGCGACGCGGCTGACGGCTGGTAACCGGCATTGGCGAGCAGCCACGGCATCAGTCGGTCGGCCTCGCGTTCGGTCAGGCGGATGTTGCGGCGACCGCGCCCTTCGCGCTCGAGCCACATCCTGTGCCGCAGCAGATTGTGCGCCAGCTCGTGCGCCAGCGCGGCGGCCAGTTCGTCTTCAGGATAACCCAGTCCCGGGAAATCGCGTTCAACAATCACTCGCATACCCTCTGCAAGCGCGCCCTTGCCGCCGCCGCCCATCTCGAAACGCGAGGCGCAGGCAGGCTCGCCGGCCAGCTTCACCCGGCTGCCTTCTCGGCGCTGCAGAACGACAACTCCAGAAGTTGCAAGCCGCGCAGAGATCAGATCATGCGCGCGCACTGTCCGGCGCCAGTCGCCATGCGTTTCTGATGGCCAGCTTGAGAGCACCTCATTGTCAATGGCGGCAATTTCGACGCCTGCAGCCAACCCAGCTTTAGCGGCAGGTGACCCCTCGGCTGCGGCCAGCACGGCGAAATCGCTCTCGAGCCCCAGCAGGTTCCGCACTGCGGCTGGTTCGCGATAGCTCGCCATGTCGTGCAGCAACAGGCCGATCGCGGGCACCACATTATCGCAGAAGCGGCTGTTCCCGGTGACCAGGCGCCAGCCGATGTCCTGAACGCGCTGCTCAACCTGTTGCTGGGCCTGAAACCGCTCGAGCGCAGGGGTGTTGCTGCCAGCTTTGGCGCTTGAAGCAGGAGTTGCCGCCGCAGCAAGCGCGGCAGACAAGGCCAGGGCAAGCGCGCGGGCCGCAGGCATCAGCTACCGCTTGGTTCCAGCGCTTCCTTGAGTGCGCCAAAGCCCACGGCACCTTCGAAGGCGCGGTCCCGCGTCACCCAGCTGGGCGTGCCGGTAAAGCCCAGCTGGCTGGCCAGGGCATGGTTGCGGGCGATTTCCTGCGCCACTTCTTCCGATTCGGCATCGGTACGTGCGCGCTCGAGATCGAGCCCGGCTTCGCGTGCGGCTGCCTCGACACTTTCGGGCGAGACCGGGCCAAGGCGGAACATGGCATCGTGAAAGGCAGGATATTTGCCCTGTTTGGCAGCAGCGAGCGCCATCTTTGAGGCGATTTCGCTGCCCTGGAAAATCGACCATTCGCGGATCACAACCTTCACTTCGGGATCGGATTCGACCAGCCGCTGCACATCGGCCTGGCTCATCGCGCAATAGGGGCAATTGTAATCGGTGAACTCGACCAAGACTTTCGAACCCCGCGGATTGCCGATCACGGCGCCGGGAAAGGGCACCATCACCTGATCCGAAATGCCCGCAAGCCGTTCCTGTGCCTGCCTTTCCTGATAGGCTTCGGCCATCTCCGGCAGGATTTCGGGATTGGCGACGAGATAGCTACGGGTGCGCTGATCACCCAGGCCTGAATATGACCATATAGCCGCACCTGCAAAGCCGAACAGCATGGCCAGTGCGGCAGTCAGCAGGGATTGTTTGAACATAGGGGTCATCCGTAATTCCAGTGGTGCGGTCTAATTGCGGTCGCGGATTTCTTCCAGCGAGGCGCGGGCCTGAAGGGCGATGTCCTGCGCGCGGATCCAGTCAGGTGTGTAAGGTTCCAGCCCTACCTCGGCGGCCTGCGCACTGCGCAGGGCTTCAGCGTAGCGGCGGTTCATGACCTGCTGTTCGGCGCTGGCGAGCCTTGCGCGGGGCATGTCGCCGCGTGCAGCATAGACCACGCCAAGCTGGTACCAGGCAAACGGGTTGAGCCGGTCGCGCGCAACGGCCGCGCGCAGCACCCGCTCGGCCTCGTCATAGCGCGACTTGTCCTCGGTTGCGATCAGGGCATGGCCGAACATCGAAGCGATCAGCGGATTGTGGCCGGTCAATTCGGTGGCTTCACGCAAATATGGCAGTGCGCCAGCAGGATCGCCCGATTCAAGCAGCACCTGGCCGCGAAGTTCCAGGAAGTAGGGGTCTTTCGGGCTGATTTCGAGGAGTCTGTCCGTCTCTGCCAAAGCCTGATCGATCAGCGCGCTCTTGTGATAGGCATAGGCCCTGGCATAATGCGCCGGAATGCTGGTGTCGGTCGCCGGATATTGGGTCAGGGTGCGCTTTGGATCGGCAAGATAGCCTGATAGCTTGGCCTTCACGCGCTCGAAGCGGGCTTGCAGCACCGGATCGCCGGGCGCCTCCCATGCGGGGTCGACAATATAGGTTTCGCGCAGGCGCGCGATGCGATCGCCAGAAAGGGGGTGTGTGCGGGTGAAGGCGGCGTCATCATCCTGGCTCACGCCATAGCGGAACTCCAGGCTCTGCAGCTTGCCGAAGAAGTCCAGGCTTCCACGGCCTGAAATTCCCGCGAGCGAGAGATATTCAGCACCAGCGGCATCGGCCGAAGCCTCCTGCACGCGGCTGAATGCAAGGAATTTGCCCATTGCCGCGCGCTGGCCGGCCATCATCACGCCCATCGCCGCCTCGCCGCCGCCAGCGAGTGCCGCGCCAACGCCCAGCAGCAGGCTGAGGATCGAGATATTGCTCGCGGCACTGACGCCTTCGCTGAAGCGCACGACATGCCCGCCGGTAATATGGCCCAGCTCGTGTGCGATCACGCCCTGCACCTCGTTGGCGGTGTCCGCCGCGTCAATCAGCCCGGCATGGATATAGACCGCTTGCCCACCGGCAACGAATGCGTTGATCGAGGGATCATTGATCAGGACGATATCGACATTGCCCGGGGCAAGCCCTGCGGCATCAACCAGTGGCGCAGCCATATCGGCCAGCAAGGCTTCGGTTTCGGCATCGCGCAGCACCGATTGTGCGACGGCGGGGTGCGCCGCAAGCAGCAACACGGCAAGGAAAGCGGCAATATGACTCAGCAATCGCATGATGCCACCGTGCTAACTGATTTTGTCCTGAACTGGAACTGAAGCTGTGGCATTGCGTGCGAAATTGACCACCGCATCGATTAGCTTGCGATCGCGCCGCCAAGGGTTTGCCAGCGCGAGCAAGGGATCGTTGTGGTTCATATCGGCGAAGAACAGGGTTTCCACTTTAGCCCCCGCAGCTTTGAGGCGGCGGGACAATTCACGCGTATTTCGCGGGCGCACCAGTGTATCGCGTTCACCATGGATCAGCAATTTGGGCGGTGCGTCGGCGCGAACATGGTTGACAGGCTGAGTTGTTTCGGGCCGCGCGACGTGATTGAAGCTGGCGCGGGTCGAATCACTGTCGAACGGATAGAAGTCATAGGGCCCGGCCAGCCCGATAACACCGGCGATGGGAGGCTCGGCTGTCTCGCCATTCGCCAGCCATCGCTGGTCGAGCGCGGTCATCACCACATTGTATGCGCCGGCGGAATGCCCGGCCAGCACGATCCGCGCGGGATTGCCGCCATATTGCGCGATATTGGCACGGGTCCAGTCGACTGCGGCGGCGGTATCTTCAAACATCGCGGGATAGACCGCTTCGGGGTGGAGCCGGTAACCCGCCAGCACCACAACAAAGCCTTCGGGCACGAAAGCGCGACCGATGAAACCGTAATCGTCGGGGCTGCCCTTGTTCCAGCTGCCGCCGTGCACGAAAAGCAGCACCGGGCGCGCCTCGCCAGCCTGCCGGTTGGCCGGGCCGAACACGATCACCTTGTGCTGCGGCGACGGGCCGAGCGCGACCTCGGCCAGCCT
>LOET01000111.1 GCA_001515985.1 Sphingomonadales bacterium BRH_c3
GGTATCCTGCTGCCGGTCTCGGCGCCGTTTCATTGCTCATTGATGCAGCCTGCGGCGGACCGGATGGCCGAAGCGCTCGAAGCGACGCCGCCGGGGCCGTTCAGCCTGCCCGTCTATGCCAATGTCACGGCGGCGAGGATTGCCGATCCCGCCGAGGAGCAGCGCCTGCTGGTAGAGCAGGTCACGGGCCGCGTGCGCTGGCGCGAAAGCGTGTTGGCGATGCGCGCGAGCGGGATCGAACAGTTCGTCGAACTGGGCGGCAAGGTGCTCGGCCCGATGGTTGGCCGGATCGACAGGGAGGCGGCAACCGCCAGCCTTGTGACGATGGAAGATATCGAGAATTTCGCGAAGGAGCTCGGCTGATGTTTTCACTCAAGGGAAAGAATGCGTTAGTTACGGGTGCCAGTGGCGGCATCGGCTCGGCGATCTGCTGTGCCCTGGCCCGCCAGGGGGCCCGCCTCGCAATTTCGGGTTCGAACGCAAGCAAGCTGCGTGCCTTCCGCGAACAGCTCAACGATGAATACGAGCACGACAATGGCGATCATGTCGAGATCACCTGCAACCTGTCTGATACCGTGCAGGTCGAAGAGTTGATTCCGGCCACGGTCGATACGCTCGGCAGCATCGATATTCTGGTCAACAATGCCGGTATCACGCGTGACAACCTCGCCCTGCGGATGAAGGACGAGGAATGGAACGATGTGATCCGCATCAACCTGGAATCGACCTTCCGGCTGATGCGCGCCGCTGCCCGCCCGATGATGAAGAACCGTTTTGGCCGCATCATCTCGATCACCAGCGTGGTGGGCGCGACCGGCAATCCGGGCCAGATGAACTATGCCGCGGCCAAGGCGGGCATCGTGGGCATGACCAAGAGCTTCGCGCAGGAAGTGGCGAGCCGCGGGATCACCGCCAATTGCGTGGCGCCTGGCTTCATCCGCACCGCCATGACCGCCCAGTTGCCCGATGCGCAGAAGGAGGCGCTTAACGCCCGCATCCCGATGGGCCGCATGGGCGAGGGCGAGGATATTGGCGCTGCGGTGGCCTTCCTTGCCAGCCGCGAGGCAGGCTATATCACGGGGCAAACGCTGCATGTGAACGGCGGCATGGCGATGCTGAGCTAGGGTTTGCGGAATTTTCGCAAGAAATTTGCGTCTTTTCCCCAAGGAATCGGGCCAGCGAAAGCCGCGAACTTGCCGCATTTGCCGCTTGCGCTAAGGTCAAACCAGATTTTCCGGCGCTGTGGGGCGATTCCGGCCTAGGGCGCGCATCAAGGGGTTGAGAAGGACCTATGAAGGCCACAATCGAACGCGCGACGCTGCTGCGCTGCCTGTCACACGTTCAGTCGGTGGTGGAGCGGCGCAACACCATCCCGATCCTGTCCAACGTTTTGCTCGATGCCAGCGATGGCGGCACGCTGAAGGTAATGGCGACCGACCTTGACCTGCAGGTGGTCGAGAACATGGCCGCGGCCTCGGTGGAGGCGCCGGGCGCGATCACCGTTTCGGCCCACCTGCTGTTCGACATTGCCCGCAAGCTGCCTGAAGGCAGCCAGGTCAGCTTTGAAACCTCGGACAACCGGATGGATGTCAAGGCCGGGCGCAGCCGCTTCAAGCTGCCCACTTTGCCGCGTGACGACTTCCCTGTGATTGTCGAGGGCGAACTGCCCACCAGTTTCGAAATCCCCGCCAAGCAGCTTGCCGAGCTGATCGACCGCACCCGTTTCGCGATCTCGACCGAGGAAACCCGCTATTACCTCAATGGCATCTTCCTGCATGTGACGGATGACGACACGCCGGTGCTGAAGGCTGCCGCGACTGACGGCCACCGGCTCGCGCGCTTTACCCTGCCGCGCCCCGATGGCGCCGAGGGCATGCCTGACGTGATCGTGCCGCGCAAAGCCGTGGCCGAGCTGCGCAAGCTGCTGGAAGAATCGATGGACGGCAATGTCCAGATCGACCTTTCGGCCAGCAAGATCCGCTTCACGCTGGGCGGTGAGGGCGGCGTGGTGCTGACCAGCAAGCTGATCGACGGGACTTTTCCCGATTACAGCCGCGTTATCCCGACCGGGAACGACAAGCTGCTGAAGCTCGATCCCAAGAGTTTCTACGAGGGCGTCGACCGCGTGGCCACCATCGCCACGGAAAAGACCCGCGCGGTGAAAATGAGCCTTGAGAACGACAAAGTCACGCTTTCGGTCACTTCGCCCGACAATGGCACCGCCGCAGAAGAGCTGGCGGCGGATTACAATTCGGGCGACCTCGAGATCGGGTTCAATGCCAATTACCTCAAGGATATATTGAGCCAGATTGACAGCGATACGGTGGAGCTTCACCTGGCCGATGCCGGCGCGCCAACGCTGATCCGCAAGGATGAGAAGAGCCCTGCGCTCTATGTATTGATGCCGATGCGGGTTTAGTCCGGGGTGGCGGCCGAAGTCCGCATCTTCGGCACGGTCATCTCGACCTATACGCGGATTATCGAGATCACCGCCGAAGAGGCGGGCCTGAGCCACGAGACCATCGCCACAGCCGCCAATTCGCCAGCGAACCGGCACCCTTTCGGCAAGGTGCCGGTGGTGGAGGTGGACGGGCTCGAGCTCTACGAGAGCGTGAGCATCGCGCAATATATCGACAATGCGCATAATGGCGGCGCGCTGCAGCCGCGCGATCCCGCCGCGCGCGCGGTGATGGACCGCTGGATTGCGATCGCCAACAATTACCTCTTCCCCTTGTTCGAGCATGGCCTACTGATGCCGTGGATCATGCATCTCTATGCCGGGCTGCCGCTTGACGAACAGAAGATCGCGCGCAGTTTGCCCAATATCTCGCGCGCGCTGGCATTCTGCGACGCGGAGATCGCCCATGACGGCGCCTGGAGCGCAGGCGCATTCGACCTGGCGGACGTGTTCCTCTATCCGATGCTGCGCGGCGTGCAGCTGACCCCGCAGGGCGGGGCAGGGATTGCCCAATGCCCCTATCTGTCGGCCTGGATGGCGGTGACGGAGCAGCGGGGCAGCATCCGCGCAACCCGCTGGGAAAGCGAACCGGACTAGGCTAGGCAGGCCCAAACAGGAGACCTGCCGATGACCGCACAACAAGTCCATGTCCGCCGCGACGATCTGAGCAATGCCAGCCTGGCCGAAATCGGGCAGGGCGAGCTGGCCGATGGCGCAGTGCGGCTTGAAATCGAGAGCTTCTCGGTCACTTCCAACAACGTCACCTATGCAGTGGTGGGCGAGCAGGTCGGCTACTGGAATTTCTTTCCAGCCCCCGAAGGCTGGGGCATTGTGCCGATGTGGGGCCACGCGAAGGTGATCGAGAGCAAATGCCCCGATATCGCCGTGGGCGAGCGGGTCTATGGCTATCTGCCGATGGCGACGCATCTCGATGCGATCCCGGGCAAGGTTTCGGCCGGCGGCTTTACCGACATGACCCATTATCGCCAGCCGATGAGCCCGATCTACAACCAGTATGCGCGGCTCGCGGCAGACCCCGAGCACGATCCTGCGCACGAAGCCGAACGGATGATCTTCGGCCCACTGTTCAAGACCGGCTTCCTGATCGAATATTTCATGCGCGCCAATGACTGGTTCGGGGCCGAGGCGGTGATCCTAACCAGCGCTTCGTCAAAGACCGCGATGGGCCTGGCCAGCGTGGCAAAACAGAACTCGCCGGGGATCAGGCGTGTCGGCTTGACCTCGGCGGGCAATGTCGAATTCGTCAAGGGCACCGGGCTCTATGACGAGGTGGTCGCCTATGGCGATGTCGGTTCGCTTGAGCAGGTGCCAGGCGTTTCGGTCGACTTTGCCGGTAATGGCGCGCTGCTGGCGCAAATCCACCAGCATTTCGGCGAAAACCTCAAATATTCCTGCCTTGTTGGCGTGACGC
Organism: Sphingomonadales bacterium BRH_c3; assembly: GCA_001515985.1. Classification (GTDB taxonomy): domain Bacteria; phylum Pseudomonadota; class Alphaproteobacteria; order Sphingomonadales; family Sphingomonadaceae; genus Erythrobacter. Next base: position 3,891 of record LOET01000111.1, read on the forward strand.
ATATTGACGAGCGCCGCGGGCCGGTGGGTTCGGCCTCGGGGCTGCCTGGGCCCACACCCACGCTTTTTTTCGCGCCCGATCATGCAGTGGCGCTGTTCAAGGAACTGGGGCCGCAGGAAGCAGGCAAGCGCATGGCAGCCGCCTGGCACAGCTTCCTGCAAGCCGTAGAAGGATCGGTCGAGATCGAGCGCCATGCCGGGCTCGAAGCCGCGCGCCAGACCTATCTCGCAATGGTCGGCGGCACGGTTGATCCGGCCAAGGGAATCGTGATCGAGCCCTGACCCAGGCGCTCAGATATCGACGGCGATCTTGCCGAAATGCTTATTCGCGGCCTGATGGCGGAAAGCATCGGCCAGATCTTCGAGCGGGAAATGGTCCGAGATCACCGGCTTGATGCCGTTGGCCTCGATCCCCGCGATCATGGCAAGCTGCTGCGCCCGGCTGCCCACGGTGAGCCCCTGCACGCGCAGGTTCTTCGCCATCAGCAGCGCGGTCTGCACCGGCCCGGCAAAGCCTGTCAGCACGCCGATCAGCGCGACATGCCCACCGACCCGCGTTGCCACCATCGACTGGTCGAGTGTGCCCGCGCCGCCGATCTCTACCACGCAATCCACGCCGCGCCCGCCTGTGATCTCTAGCGCCCTGGCGCCCCAAGCCTGGACTTCCTTGTAATTGATCAGGTGATCCGCCCCAAGCGCCTGCAACCGTTCGAGCTTCTCGCCCGATGAGCTGGTCGCGATCACATTCGCCCCGGCCGCCTTGGCGAATTGCAGCGCGAAGATCGACACACCGCCGCTGCCCTGCACCAGCACGGTGTCACCCGGCTTGATCGTATTGTCGACGAACAGCGCTCGCCATGCCGTCAGCCCGGCGCAGGTGAGCGTGGCGGCCTCGGCATGGTTGTAGCCCTGCGGCACGCGAGTGAACCAGTGGGTGGGGGCAGTGATCGTCTGGCGCGCATAGCCATCGACCCCGTCGCCCGGCACGCGGGTAAAGGCGGTCTGCGGCGGCGCGCCGTCTATCCAGTCGGGAAAGAAGGTGCTGACTACCGCGTCGCCGACGGCAAATTCGCTCACACCGTCGCCCACCGCGGTCACTTCACCCGCGCCGTCTGACATCGGGATACGGCCCTGCGCGGCAGGGATCATGCCCATCACCACGGCATAGTCGTGATAGTTGAGCGAGCTGGCCCGGATGCGCACGGTGATTTCGCCGGGGCCGGGGGCGAGGGCATCTTCGATCTCGACCAGTTCGAGCGCCTCCAGGGTGGAGGGCGCGCTGCCGGTGCGGATGGCTTTCATTATTCCGCCGCCTCGGCCAGTTCCGTCCGCTGCGGCCCGCGGATCAGCCCGCCGGGCGCCGCGCCGGTCCATTTGCCGTCACGGAAAGTAACAATGCCATTCTTGATCGTGGCGACATAGCCTTCTGCCTTCTGCAGCAGGCGCTTGCCGCCTGCGGGCAAGTCAAACGCCAGCCACGGCTTGCCCAGCTTGAGCCGCTCCATGTCGATGATGTTCAGATCTGCCAGATAGCCGGGAGCCAGGATGCCCCGATCCTCCAGTCCGTAAAGCCGCGCGGTGTCCCGGCACTGCCGCTTGATCGCATTTTCCAGGCTGATGCGCGCGCCTCTCTTGCGATCGCGCACCCAGTGCTCGAGCATGAAGGTGGGGCTGGCCGCATCGCAGATGGTACCGCAATGCGCCCCGCCATCGGAAAGCGAATTCACCGTATCCTCGCTATGCTGCAACGGCAGGAGGAACTCGAGATCGCCATCGGCATAGTTGAGGATCGGGAAGTAGATGAAGCCCTTGCCGCCATCCCGGCATAGCATGTCATAGGCATATTCCTGCGGATCGATTCCGGCGGCGGTGCCGCGCGCCTGCACGGTGGCATCCTGCGGCGGTTCGTAATCGAAATCCTCGTCCATCTCGAACATCAGGCCCCAGCCATTGGTCAGTGCGAAGACCACTTCCCTGGTGTCCTCTGCTACCTCCGAATAATCGTTGGGTTCGGCCAGCAGCCTGGCCTTGAAGGCGGGATCGAGCAGCTTCGCCTTCTGTTCCGCCCAGGGCAGTTCCTTGATCGCCTGCCAGCTCGGGCGGAGCACAAAGGGGTGCACAGTGCCCTGCCACGCCATTATGATGCCGTTGCCGCGCAAGGCGATCTGGGCAACGATATTGGCGCCGTTGTCATTTTGCGCGCGCATATTGGCGATCTGTTCATCCAGCGGCTGTTCCTTGGCGATCGATTGCAGTGCGGCGAAGGTGACGGGCAGGCCGGTTTCGCGGCTCAAATCGCCCATCCACTCGAACTCGTTCCATTCGCGGCGCAAATCGCTCGCCATTTCGAACACGCCATGGCCCGCACGGCCCATAGCGCGCCCCAGCTCCACCAGTTCTTCGGCAGTGGCTGTGGTACCGGGCACCAGCACGCCGTTGACGTCCTTGTGCAGCACGGTGCGGCTGGTGGAAAAGCCCAGTGCACCGGCGCGCACCCCGTCCTCCACGATCTGCGCCATCTGCGCGATGTCCTGTTCGGTGGGCACGGCACCAGGCTGTTCGCGCTCACCCAGTACATAGGCGCGCACCGCGCCATGCGGCACATGGGTGCCCACATCGACCGCGCGCGGGAGCTTTTCCAACGCGTCGAGATATTCGGGGAAGGTTTCCCATTCCCATGTGATCCCTTCGGCAAGGGCAGTGCCGGGAATATCCTCTACCCCCTCCATCAACTGGATCAGCCAATCATGCTTGTCAGGCTTGGCAGGGGCGAAGCCGACCCCGCAATTGCCCATCACCACGGTAGTAACGCCGTGCCAGCTTGAAGGGGCCATCTCCTGGTCCCAGGTCGCCTGGCCGTCATAATGAGTGTGGATGTCGACAAAACCGGGGGTGACGATCAGGCCGCTGGCATCGATTTCTTCCTCGGCATCCCCGGTCACCTGACCGACTTGCGCGATCAATCCGCCCTTGATCGCGACATCGCCGGTAAAGCGTTCCGCTCCGGTGCCATCGACGATAGTACCGCCGCGGATAACAAGATCAAACATCGCCATTGGAGCTCTCCCATTGCTATTTGCAACCGACATAGCACAATCGATTGTGCGATGCTAAGTTCACAGAATGGATAGACAGGCGAGCTGGACCCCTGCGCCCGGGAGCGGGATTTCGATCAATTGGATCGAAGCCAACGGGCTGAAATTCGAAGTCGCGGAGGCCGGGAAGGGCGACAGGCTGGCCTTGTGCCTGCACGGCTTCCCGGAACTGCATTACAGCTGGCGCCACCAGATGCCGCTTCTGGCACAGCTGGGCTACCGCGTATGGGCACCCAACATGCGCGGCTATGGTGGCACTACGCGGCCGCCCCGCAAGCAGGATTATCGGCTCGAGACGCTGGCCGCCGATGTTGCTGCACTGATCGATGCCAGCGGGGCCAAAGACGTGACGCTGCTGGGGCATGACTGGGGAGCGATCATCGCCTGGTACTTCGCGATCAGGCAATTGCGCCCGCTCTCGCGGCTGGTGATCATGAACGTGCCGCATCCGATGTGCGCGCGGCGCGAGCTGAAGAAATGGCGCCAGTTGCGCAAAAGCTGGTACATGTTCTTCTTCCAGATACCCGGGTTGCCCGAACGCATGCTGGGCCGGGACAATGCCGCCCCGATTGCGCGGATCTTTCGCGATTCCGCCGTCAATAAGGATCGCTTCACCCGCGAAGAGGCAGAACCCTATCGCGCCGCCGCGGCCCGGCCTGGCGCTCTGACCGCCATGCTCAATTATTACCGCGCTCTGTTCCAGACGCGAGATGCGCTGCAAATCGGTGACGGCATGGTGCATGTGCCCACGCTGGTGATCTGGGGCGAGCAGGATGTGGCGATCGACATCCATGTGCTCGACGGGATGGAGCAATATGTGCCCGAGCTCACCCTGCGCCGCTTTCCTGATGCCTCGCACTGGGTGCAGCAGGATATCCCCGACGAGGTCAACGCCGTATTGAGGGAGTGGCTACCGGCGGCCTAGTTTGCCGCGCGGATCATCGCTGCAATGTCGACGAATTTCTCGCGCGGGGCGCCCGCGCGAGCGGCGGCCTCTTCGGCCTCCTCGATCTTCTTCCAGTCGCGGAAGGTCACGATGTCGAGCCCGCGGGCGCTTGCCAGTTCGTCAAACCCCGTGCGCCCGCGCTTGTCTGCACGGCCCAGCGCACCGCTGGCCATATCCTCCTCGATCTTGTCGACCACGCCGTAACCATCGGGCCGATTGGTGCCGATTGTGCCTGATGGCCCCCGGCGCGCCCAACCCACGCAATAGATGCCGGGAAGTATGCGGCCCTCGTCATTGGCAAAGCGGCCCGCGCGCTCGTCAAACGGCACGTCGGGGATGTGCGCGGAGTGATAACCGATGCAGCTCACCACCAGATCGGCGGGCACATCATAGAATTCGCCCGTGCCGCTTGCACGGCCGGCCTCGACTGTGGTGCGCTCCACATTGATATGAGTGACGCTACCGTCATGGCCCTTGAAGGCGACCGGACTGGCGAAGAAATCGATCTCGATCTCGATCGGTTTTTCGGCATGGATCGCCTTGGGGATCGCGGCAAAGCTGCGCAAATGCGTCACCGATTTGCGTAGGCCCGGTTCAAGCAGGGCGTCTTCGGCTTCATCGGGCAGATCGGCTTTGTCGACCCGCGGGCTGGCGCGGTCGAGCGCGGCAAGTTCGCCCAGTTCCTTGGGCGTCATCATGATCTGGTGCGGCCCGCGCCGGCCCAGGATGGTAATTTTCTGCAACTTGCTTTTCCGTAGCCGGTCGAGCGCATGGGCAACTATATCTGCGCCGCCGAATTCTTCCTCGGTCTTGGCCAGGATGCGCGCAACATCAAGCGCGACATTGCCCATGCCGATCACTACGGCGTGCTTGCCCGAAAGATCGGGATCGAGCGCGGCGAAATCGGGATGGCCGTTGTACCAGCCGACGAATGCGGCGCTGCCGAAGATATTGCCCAACTCCTCACCCGCGATGCCCAGCTTGCGGTCATGCGGTGCGCCGGTAGCAATCACGATCGCGTCGTAGAATTGCTGCAGTTCGGGAATAGTTACGTGCTGGCCGACCTTCACATTGCCGACAAAGCTGACATTCTCGCTCAGCGCGACCTTTTCATAGCGGCGCGAGACGCCCTTGATTGACTGGTGATCGGGCGCAACCCCGGTGCGGATCAGGCCATATGGCACGGGCAGCATGTCGAACACATCGATCCGCGCATCGTCTCCCCAGCGCTTTTGCGCTGCCTCGGCGGTATAATAACCCGCCGGTCCGGATCCGATCACTGCGATATGCCGCATGGAATCTCTCTCCCGCCTTGCGCGGCCAGCCTTGGCTCAGGCCGCTTCCGCCTCCGGTTCCGCGTCCGGTTCATCCAGGAAGCGGTGGATCGCCGCGATACACTCATCACTGTGGCTGAGCAGGAACAGATGGCCGCCGCCTCGCAGCACCAGCAATTCGCCATTGGGAATCAGCTTTTCCAGCAGCCAGCCATTGGTCAGCGGCACAATGTGATCTTCATCGCCCATCATGATCAGCGTTTTCTTGCGCATGAAGGGCAGCGCGGGCGCACTGGTCCAGCCAAGCATGGCGAGCAATTGGTAGAAATAGCCACGTGGCGAGGGCGGCTTGAGCCGGTGGATATGCTCCATCTTGTTGAGCGCCTTGCCCAGCGCGCCGCCATACAGAGTCTGGAAATGCTCTTCCATGAAGGCGGCATCGATATAGCGCCGCGGATCGGCCATCTTGCTGAGCGAGGAGACATTGCCCGGGATCATCAGCATGCCCGCGCTGGTGGCTGCCAGGATCAGCCGCCGCGTGCGCCCGGGATGCTGGATGGCGAAATGCTGCGCCATCGCGCCGCCCCAGCTGACACCCATCACATCGACCTGGTCGACACCCAATTTGTCGAGCAATTGCGTGGTCGTCCACGCCATGGTCCAGGCATTGTAGGGCACCACCGGTTGAGGTGACCCGCCGATGCCGGGCATGTCGAACATGATGAACCCGCGATCGGTCAATGCCTCGGCCAGCGGGGCCACCGCTTCGATATTCGCACCGATGCCGTTGAAGAACAGTATCGGCAGATGATTGCTGGGCTGGTCAAGCCGCCATGTGGCCACCCGCAGCTTGCGCCCGCCGACGGTTTCCATGCTGATGCGCGCATCGCGCATCGCTTCATCGAGGGCTTCGTCAAGCACCTCCTCGCGTTTATCGGTCAAGCGCGTTGTCCTGTCCTGCGGCCCCTTGTGCGGGGTCTCACTATCTTTCTTCCACTACGTAGAGACCGGGGGCCGGGTCCAGTGGCCGGTAATCATCATTCCCCAGTTCCGTTGGTGCAGCCTTCTTCTTGCCGGAGCGTTTCTGCACCCATTCCATCCAGAATGGCCACCAGCTGCCGGCTACTTCCTCGGTGCCTTCGAGCCATTCCTCAGCCGTTGCAGGCAGTTTGCCCTTCTTCTTCTGGACATAATATTTCGCCTTCGGGTTTCCCGGCGGGTTGAGGATCGCCTGCATATGGCCCGATTGCGACAGGACATAGGTGATATCCTTCGACCCGAACAGCTGGGTCGAGCGATAGGTTGCCTTCCATGGGGTGATATGGTCGGTCACGCCGCCCAGGATGAACAGGTCGGAAGTCACCTTGCTCAGGTCGATCTTGTGCCCTGCCATTTCAACCTCGCCCTGCTTGGTGAAGGCAAGCGTTTCGAATAGCGTCAGGAAATCCCCCATCAGGCTGGCGGAAAGATTGGTGGCGTCCGCATTCCAGAACAGCACGTCGAACGCGGGCGGATCGGCGCCCAGCAAATAGTTGTTGATCACGTAATTCCAGATCAGATCGTTCGGCCTGAGCCAGGCAAAGCCGCGCGCGAGATCGTCCGCCTTGATGATCCCGGCCTTTTCGGCGCGCTTGCGGGCCAGCTTCATTCCGTTCTCGGAGATCAGCGAGCCGGCTTCGATATCGAGCTGCTTGGGATGGAGCACGCACACCATCAGCGTAAGCGTGCCAAGCAGATCACTGTTCTCGGCAGCCAGGCGCGATGCCATCACGCTGGCGGTCTGCCCGCCCGAACAACCGGCCGAGACATTGACCTTCTTCGAGCCGGTAATCTTGCTGACCGCTTCCATCGCTTCGAGGCAGGAGGCGATATATTCGTCCATCCCCCACACGCCCTGTTCCTTCGACGGATTACGCCACGAGATGACGAAAGTCTGGATGCCGTTGTCGAGCTGGTATTTCACCACCGATTTCTCGGGGCTGAGATCGTTGATATACATCTTGTTGATCTGCGGCGGGATGGTGAGCTGCGGCACTTCGTAGACCTGATCGGTCGTGGGTGCGTAATGGATCAGTTCCATCATCTCGGTGCGCAGCACGACGGAGCCTTTTGACGTCGCGATATTCTCGCCCAGCTTGAACGGCCGCTTGTCGACCTGGCTGACCATCCCCTTGTTTTCGGTGATGTCCCTATAGGCGTTTTGCAGCCCTTTGATCAGCGACAAGCCGCCGCTGTCTATCACGCGCTTCTGCGCGGTTGGATTTCCAGCCAGCGTGTTGGTGGGGGCCAGGCTGTCGATGATGATGTTGGAGATGAAATTGGCGCGGTCGCGCTCCAGATCGTCGAGCTCAAGTTCCTGCAGCCAATTGTGCATGCCCTTCTGGATTGCGAGGTAATATTGCGCGCCGGCGCGGAAGAAGGGATTGTATTGCCACGCCGGATCCATGAAGCGCTTGTCCTTCGGATCGGGCTTCAATTCGGACTTGCCGGTCATGATCTTGACCATGTCCTCACCCATCGACTGGGCGTGCTTCATCAGCCGTTTCGGGTCTGAAGCGCTTTCGCGCAGCAGCAGTGCAACCGCGCCGACGAAATCCTCGCGCGCAACGCCGATCAGCGGCCCGAGTGCGGAAGTGTGTTGCGCCGCTTCGTTTTCTAGCTTGGTGCCTTTGGCCATGGATGCCCCTCTTGGTCCGGCAGGTGACTGATTTGATACAAGGATGCCGCTGTTGAGCCCTCTTGGCAAGCTGTCTAAGCGAACGGCCGGATGGATTGGACGCCGGGTCAGGGCAATGGCAGCGGAGCGAGTGTTATTGCTGGCAGGAAGTGGTTATTTGTTCGGTAAGTATTCTACCGTATTTCAACCTCGTGCAACTTTTGATCGCACACGTTGAATTTATGGGGCTGCTTCAATGAAAGGATTGCTTGCACGGATCAACGCCCCGCACAAAGGCGGACGTAAGCCGCCCGCGAAGCATGGTAATCTTGCCCCGATTGCCCTGGATGATGTCAAGCGCAGGATCGAGTTGCTCGACAGTTTCGAACAGGCGGGGCTCGGCTGGTTCTGGGCCAGCGATGCCCAGGGGCGACTGATCTATCTTTCGGCGAATGCCATTGAGCGGCTGGGCCGTGAACCGGGCGAACTTATCGGAACGCTGCTGAGCGACCTGTTCGTGTCAGACCAGGATCGCGAAGGCGAAGGTACGGAACGCCCATTGGCATTCTTGCTGGGCGCGCGCAATTCGATCTCCCAGCTTCCGGTCAAGGTGATCGCCAGTAAGCGCGAGCCGTGGTGGGAAATCGCCGGCAAGCCACAATTTGACAAGAATGGCGAATTCACCGGCTATCGCGGCAGCGCCAAGGACATTTCCGCCGTGCGCGAAAACCAGCGTGATGCTGCGCGGCTTGCGCAATATGATCCGTTGACCGGACTGGCCAACCGCCACCGGATGCATAAGCGGCTCGACAAGACGCTGACCGCCTATCGCAATTCCAAGCGTGCCTGTGCGCTGATCATGCTCGATCTTGATCGCTTCAAACAGGTTAATGACACATTGGGCCATCCGGCGGGCGACGAGTTGCTGAAACAGGTTGCGGCACGGCTTGGCCAGCTGCTTGGCGATAATGTCGAAATCGGCCGACTGGGCGGTGACGAATTCCAGATCATCCTGCCCGACTTGGACGACCGGGGCGAGCTGGGCGAACTCGCGCAGCGCATCATCCAGATGGTGTCGCAGCCCTATTCGCTCAGCGGCTCGCGCGCGATTATCGGCACCTCGGTGGGGATCGCGGTGGCGCCTTATGACGGGATCGATGCCGAAGAACTGGTCAAGGCGGCGGACCTCGCGCTTTATGCCGCCAAGGGTGGGGGCAGGGCACAATATCGCTTCTTTTCCAGCGAGCTCAAGGACGGTGCCAAGCTGCGTCGGCAGATCGAGGAAGATTTGCGCGATGCGATCTTGCGCAGCGAATTGCGGATGGAATACCAGCCGATTGTTGACGCCAGCACGCACAAGGTGGCGTGCCTCGAAGCCTTGGTGCGATGGCCGCATCCCGAACGCGGGCCGATCTCCCCAACGGCGTTTATCCCGGTTGCCGAAGATAGCGGGTTGATCAAGGAACTGGGCGAATGGGTGCTGCGGGAATCCTGCCGTCAGGCGGTTGAATGGCCGGTTGAACTACGGGTGGCGATCAATGTCTCTGCGATCCAGTTTTCCCGGGCCGATTTTCCTGAGACAGTCAAGCGCGTAATCAAGCAAACAGGGATTGCGCCAGAACGGGTTGAACTGGAAATCACCGAGAGCGTGTTCATGGGTGATCCCGAAAAGGTCCAGCGCATTTTCAAACGCTTGAAGGCAGTAGGTGTGCGCCTGGCGCTGGACGATTTCGGAACCGGGTACAGCTCGCTCAGCTATCTGCGCAAGGCGCCGTTCGACAAGATCAAGATTGATCAGAGTTTTGTGCGCGGTTCGCCTCAAAAGGGTAACAACAACTCCGCCATCATCGCGGCGATTGTCAGCCTGGCTGAAGCGCTCGACATGGAAACCGTTGCCGAAGGGATTGAGACAAAGGACGAGTTGCAACTGGTAAAGCAGCGCCGGGCCACGCACCTCCAGGGCCGCATCTTCTCACTTTCGATGGGCCAGGAAGAGCTGATCGAACGGCTCCACACCGGTGAGCTGGTTTACGAACCGCGCGGCCCGGAGAAATACCGTTCCGAGCGCCGCACCGAATTCCGCCGCATCGGTCTCATCCACGATGACTATCGCTACCATGTGGTGTTGCGCAATCTTTCCAAGACCGGCGCGCTGATCGACGGGTTGATCGATGTTCCCACAGGCACGCAAGTGGTGCTTGACCTTGGCGGCGGGCAGCTGGCTGTCGCTACCGTGACACGTTCTGACGGGCACAGCCAGGGGCTGGAGTTCGAAACCCCGCTGATCCGCGACGGTGCAGACGGGCTGTGCACAAGGCACCGTGTCTCGCCGTACCAGATCGAAGCTGCGGGCCGCCCGCTCGCAGCGCTGCCGCACGATGCCTATTCCGCCATGACCGGTCTGTCTAAAGGCGGCGCTGGTCCGAAGGCGTTTATCGAGGCCGATATCACCTATCGCGATGTGGCTGCCTGAAGGTTGCAGGCAATCTATCGGTTTGGTCCATTAGGACAAAAATAACCAACCGGCTTTACAGCTTCGTAGGTGGCCAATCCGGCCAGTTTGCAGTGATGAAAGGAGAGCGGCTGCGTGGCCTTGAAGGGTCTCCTGTCGATTAAGAAAAACGGTGTTCTCGCCGCGATGGGTCTTGGCGGCAAGTATGGCCCCTCCATTGCGCCGGGCCATAATGGCTCGATCGCGCTTGGCGATACCGAGAAACTTACCATGCTGGTCGAACTCGAACGTTCCGGCCTCGGCTGGTTCTGGTCGACCGATGCAGCAGGAAACCTGACCTACGTCAGCGAGGCTATTGCCGAACGGATCGGATTGCCGCTTGAGAAATTTATCGGCCAACCGCTTGTATCGGTATTCGAATCCAAGGATGGCGACGGGCGTACCCAGTCGCTGTCGCTCAAGATGGGTGCACGCAAGCCCTTCTCCGGCTTTGCGGTCGCGCCGTCCGATGGCAATCGTGAAGTCGTCATCCGGTTGTCGGGACGTCCGGCCAGTTCCGATTCAGGCGTCTTCCTTGGCTTCCGGGGCACCGGCGCTGATATTACAGAAGAATACCATCGTGAGGAAGAAACCGCACGTCTGGCCCGCTTCGATTCGCTAACCGGCCTGTCGAATCGCCACCGCATGTCGCATTCGATCGAGACGACACTTACCGCGTTTCGCGCTGCCAAGCGCAATTGTGCCATCATGATGATGGACCTCGACCGCTTCAAGCAGGTCAATGACACGCTGGGCCATGCGGCGGGTGATGAATTGCTGAGGCAGGTCGCAAGCCGGCTCAAACGGGCGGTCGACAGGGATTGCGAGATCGGCCGACTGGGCGGTGACGAGTTTCAGATCATGCTGCCGGACATGGATGACCGCGGCGAGCTGGGCGAAATCGCCTCGAAGATCATTGCCATGCTCACGCAGCCTTATTCGCTCGACGAAGGGCGTTGTGTTATCGGGGCCTCCATTGGCATCGCGGTTGCTCCGCATGACGGGGTGACCCGTGAAGAGATCGGTCGATCTGCCGATCTTGCGCTTTACGCGGCCAAGAACGGCGGGCGCGGGCAATTCCGTTTCTATTCGGGCGACCTCGCCAATGAAGCGATCTTCCGGCGCCGGCTTGAGGGTGATCTGCTCGAAGCGGTGCGTGAAGGCCAGCTGTTCATGCAATATCAGCCGATGCTGTCGGTCGACACCAACAAGGTCGTCGGCCTGGAAGCACAGGTTTGCTGGAGCCATTCACAACGCGGCGAGATCGATGCGGAAGAATTCCAGTCGATCGTGGAAAACTCCCCTCAACTGATCGAAGTGGGCGAATGGGCGATTGCACGCGCCTGCGCCGAAGCAAGCGAGTGGCCCGCAGCGTTGCGGGTAACGGTGAATGTGCCGGTAAAGCAATTCATGTCGAGTGGCTTTGTGGAGAGCATTCGTGATGCGCTGACAAAATCGGACCTCGATCCCTCGCGGCTCGAACTTGAAGTGAATGAATCGGTTTTCTTTGGTGACAGCAATGTAGTGGACAAGACGCTGGGGCAGCTGTTCAAGCTTGGCGTGCGCTTGACGCTTGATGAGTTTGGCACCGGATACTCTTCGCTCAGCTACCTGCGCCGCGCGCCGTTTGACAGTATCAAGATCGGCGAAGCAATCTGTACCCCCGGTCTCGAACGTGGCAGCCGCGAACACGGGCTGATGGTTGCCGTGGCCGCACTTGCCCGTGCGCTCAACATGACGACAATCGCTTGCGGCGTTGAAACCATGGCGCAGCACAACGCGCTGAAGGATAGCGGCGTGGGTTGTGTTCAGGGGCCGCTCTATTCCGAAGCTGTCCGCATCGACGATGTGCACAAGCAATTGGCGAGCGGCGGGGCATGGTCGATCGAACCGAGCGCAGACCATCTGGCGCGCGCGCGCCGCCGCACCGTGCTGCGCAAGATCCAGGTCATTCACGAAGACTATTCCTACGAAGTAACGCTGCGCAATCTCTCGCGTTCGGGCGCGTTGATCCAGGGCTTGGCCGATGTGCCGAATGGCACGCAGTTTGTGGTTGACCTGGGCGGGGGGCAGTTGGCCGTGGCCACAGTCGTGCGCAGCGCGGGCGATACCCAAGGGCTGGAATTCGAGAACCCGCTTGTGGATGACGGTGCGGGCGGCCTGTGCACGCGGTATCGTGTCTCACCCTACGAGCTCGCCGCTGCCGGTGCGCCGCTTTCTGCGCTGGCGCCCGGCGATTACAAGACCATGCCGGGCGGTGGGCTCAATTCGCCAACCAGCATTCCCAAATTCAGCTATGCGCCAGTGGGGTATTCGGACGCGGCCTGATTGGCGGGATTGCGCGACCCAGCCGGATCGATGCGCGATTATAGTGGCTGACAGTCACCACGCTTGCCGCTAAGGGCGCGGGAAATGACTGACCTTTCAAAAATCCGCAATTTTTCGATTATTGCGCATATCGATCATGGCAAATCGACCCTGGCTGACCGGCTGATCCAGTTCACCGGCGGGCTGACCGCGCGCGAGATGAGCGAGCAGGTGCTCGACAACATGGATATCGAGCGCGAACGCGGCATCACCATCAAGGCGCAGACCGTGCGCCTCAACTACACCGCGAAGGATGGCGAGACCTACGAGCTCAACCTCATGGACACGCCCGGCCACGTCGACTTCGCCTATGAAGTCAGCCGCAGCCTTGCCGCCTGCGAGGGCGCGCTCCTCGTCGTCGATGCCGCACAGGGGGTGGAGGCGCAGACGCTCGCCAATGTCTATCAGTCGATCGAGCATGACCACGAGATCGTGCCCGTCATCAACAAGATCGACCTGCCCGCGGCCGAGCCTGACAAGGTCCGCGCCGAGATCGAGGACATCATCGGCCTTGACGCCAGCAACGCCGTGCTCACCAGCGCGAAGTCCGGCATCGGCATCGAGGATGTGCTGGAGGCGATCGTCACCCGCATCCCGCCGCCCACTGGCGATCGCGACGCGCCGCTCAAGGCCAGCCTGGTTGACAGCTGGTATGATCCATACCTGGGCGTGGTGATCCTGGTGCGCGTGATCGATGGGGTGCTCCGCAAAGGCCTGCAGGTCAAATTCATGCAGGGCGGTACGCAGCACCTGGTTGACCGGGTCGGCTGCTTCACCCCCAAGCGCACCGATCTGGCCGAGCTTGGCCCGGGCGAGATCGGCTTCATCACCGCGCAGATCAAGGAGGTGGAGCAGGCCCGCGTGGGCGACACCATCACCACGGTCAAGAACGGCGCGGCCCAGCCGCTCAAGGGCTATAAGGAAGTGCAGCCGGTGGTGTTCTGCGGGCTGTTCCCCGTCGACGCGGCCGATTTCGAGAAGCTGCGCGAAAGCATCGGCAAGCTGCGGCTCAACGATGCCAGCTTCAGCTACGAGATGGAAAGCTCCGCCGCGCTGGGCTTTGGCTTTCGCTGCGGCTTCCTGGGCCTGCTGCACCTCGAGATCATCCAGGAACGGCTATCCAGAGAATACGATCTTGACCTCATCACCACCGCGCCCAGCGTGGTTTACCGGCTCCAGCTTGCGTATACCAAGAACGAGAATGCCAAGACGATCGAGATCCACAATCCGGCGGACTGGCCCGATGTCAACCGGATCGATGTGATCGAAGAGCCGTGGATCAAGGCGGTGATCTACACGCCGGATGAATATCTCGGCGCGATCCTGAAGCTGTGCCAGGACCGGCGCGGCATCCAGACCGACCTGACATATGTGGGCGGGCGCGCGCAGGTGACCTACGAGCTGCCGCTGAACGAGGTGGTGTTCGATTTCTATGACCGGTTGAAGAGCATCTCCAGAGGCTATGCCAGCTTCGATTACGAGCAGATCGGCATGCGCGAGGGCGACCTGGTGAAGATGAACATCCTGGTCAATAACGAGCCGGTCGACGCGCTGAGCCTGATCGTGCACGCAGGCGTGGCGGAAGAGCGCGGGCGCGGCATGTGCGAGCGGCTGAAAGACCTGATCCCGCGGCACCTGTTCAAGATCCCGATCCAGGCCGCGATCGGCGGCAAGATCATCGCCCGCGAAACCATCGCCGCGCTGCGCAAGGATGTGACCGCCAAATGCTATGGCGGCGACATCACCCGCAAGAAAAAGCTGCTGGAAAAGCAGAAAAAGGGCAAGGCGCGGATGCGGGAATATGGCAATGTGAGTATTCCGCAGGAAGCATTCATCGCTGCGCTGCGGATGGGCGAAGAATAATTCCTGAAGCCCCCTCTTCTTCAGAGGAGGGGGTTGGGGGTGGTGCCTTTCCTGATTCCTCCCCGAACGGGGGAGGGGGACCAATACCGCTCATCCTGAGCTTGTCGAAGGAAGGATGGTGGAGGGGCACCTGCGATAGCTCAACCGATTGTGTTTCACGCAAAGACGCGCAGACGCAAAGCATGTACTGAACCAAGAAGAGAAACACACAGATTATGGCTTCATTCAAGCAACCCACATTTCAGGAACGCGCCGCACTGGCGCAGAAGGCCCGCGACAAGGCGCTGAAAAAGCTCGCCGCCAAGCCGCCGATGGACGAGGCAGAGAGTGCCCGGCGCAAGGAGGCACAGCTCGCGCGCGAGGCGGCGGCAGCGGAGAAGAGCCGCGCCCGCAAGGCCGCGATCGAGCAAGCCAAGGCAGACAGGCAGGCCGCAGCGACGGCCGCCGCCAAGCCGGTGCAGAGCGAAGCACAGAAGAAAACCGCGCGAGACGAAAAATACGCCGCACGCAAGAAGCGCAAGAAGTGACGGGCAAGGTGTGAGAAAATCCCAAAAGGGGCGTTTATTGCGGCCTTGCGGATGGGGGAGGAGTAAGCGAAGGCGCGTAACGCCGAGGCGCAGCCAGTTCGACCTCATAGGAGCGGCTTTGATGCGGCTCCAATTCACGATGCGAGAGGTTGCGGCGCGATTGGTTAAACTCAAAAATAAATTGCTTGAAAGGGTTTGCGCGTTAAAACCTCGATATAGGGTGGGTCATGATAGACGAAAAGCGCGTCTTCAGTTTGCATTATTTTGGCGCTAGGTTTGCCGATAATCGGCTCCCTGTCGAAGTTCTGCCTGATCTGCAGGCGTTTAGGGAGCTGCTTCTTTCCTACACGAAAGACGAGTGGAGAAGGCGTCATCCAGATCGGAAGAAGCTGCCAAAGAATTTTAGCAGCGAACTAGAGTTAGCTCTCTTCGATATTGCAGATGGTAGTGCGATCCCTAGGCTCGAATGGCGTCGCGCCAGCACTCAACCAGCATTGTTCTTGGTTGAGGACGAATTCGACGAAGCAGTTGAGGCAGCTTATCAATCTGTCATTGATCTCATTGACCCCAGTAATACTCTCACAGCTAAGTTGGATGCTTCCAAAATTAGTGCGCTCAACCGGTTAGGGGCCGCATTGCATGAAGGTGAGCGCATTGACTTCGCTTCAAGAAATCAATTTGGCAAGGTTGTTTCACTCGATGCAAAGCGACGGAAGGAACTGATTGGTGAATACAAGCAGACCTATTCGTCTCGCATCGAAGGTTCTGGTGAGTTGATCGGCACCACCTCTCCATCTGACACCTCAGGGCAATGCTACATCGAATTGGACACGGGCAAGTTCGGGAAAATATCGGTTCCTGTGGATCGTCTTCAGCTTTATGAAGATTTTGCGGATTTCTTAAATTCCGAAGTTCGTTTTGATTTGCTGGTCGAACTAGACTTGAACGACAATTTTAAGGGCGTCCTCGACGTATTTGAGGTAGCGCTTCAAGACGATCCACATGCGGATGCGATTGCCGAAGCTCGCGAACGTTTAGATGAGTTCAGCAGATTTGAAGATGGCTGGCATGACGGAACGGGCAAGGCAATTGAACGACGAGCAATCAACGCTGCTTTAGATTTTATCGTTGGGACCCGTTCGCTAAGTGCTGACATTCGGGTATTTCCGATTGAGAGCGGCGGCATACTAATTGATGCTACGCTGGGGACTTGGGAATACTCGATTGAGTTTCTTGGTTCTGGTGGCGCTGAAATGTACGGGGTGGATACTGCAAGCGAGAGCGAGATGCTTCCTTGTTACTTCGAAAATGTCGATAACGTCATCGCTGATTTCGTACGCCGAGCGGAGGCTTGATGAGCGGGAAGCTGACAGATCAAAATGAAGTCTTGCTCAGACAGATCCATCCTAACTTTTACAGTGGCGGGAAACCAGCGTCTGACCGATTTAGACCGCAACCAAGCGATGTCGGGCGAATGTCGGTTGATCGTGGTGCGCTAACGACTGCAGCCGAATCGCATCATCTCTACACATCAGGAGGACGTGCTTCGGCGGCCGTCTTTGGAGTGTCTGTTGCTGAGTTTTCCGATGAAGACCTCTCCTCATTCGCGGATCCCGTTCCAGCCACAAGTGAAACCGACCCAAACCCCGCCCATGCAATCGTTGACTACACGCCTTTTCCAGAAGATCAATGGAAGCTTATTTCAAAGAGGCTTGCGTTAAAGGCAGTGAAGCGCGGGCAATTGCATCCATGAATTTGGGTGCGAATACCATTTTTGCATGATGACTGCGCTGAATCTTGCTGTCTGCTACATACTAACGGTTTCCATACCGGCTTGACCTAGCGAACGACTACAAGGATAATTGAGATTACGGAGATTACGGTGACAGTGCACTAAACCGGCGTCACCCCGCCGCCCGCTCAATCAAAGCCAACGCCGCCTTCGGGTCCGCATCCACCATACCCAGCAGCGTTCGCGCCGGAGCATCGGGCGAGCGTCGATGCTGCTCCCAGTCGCGCAGGGTGGCGACGGGCACGCGGATTTTCGCCGCGAATTTCACCTGGCTAAGCCTCGTCTTGGCGCGGATGGCCTTGACGTCGGGGCCAGCGGCAACGCGGCCCTTGGTGGTATCGCCTTCGGCATAGGCGATGGCATCGGCCAGCCCGGCAGCGATCTTGTCGAATGCTTTGGTCATTTTAGGTCCTCCGTGACCATCAGTCGGGCCTACATGCCCTGACCTCTATTCCTATTTCTTTTCCTTGCCTCAATTGCGCCAGAGGCGGGCGGTTCGCGCTACTCAAACCCTCTTTTCAAAGCCCCAACCAGCGAGCGGAGCGCATTGCGCTCGCCTTGGGTCAAATTGGCCTTCTCACCCTTGCCAAACACGGTCAGCAGGAACACCGGAATGTCACCCCCGCCGAAATACCAGACGATGCGATAACCGCCGGACTTGCCCTTGCCGCGACCTGCCAGCCGGGCCTTGCGGACACCTCCTGTTCCAGCCATCACATCGCCTGCCTCGGGGTTGGTGGCAACGAGGTCAACTGCCGCAGCCCTCTCATCCTCGGTCATCTTTGCGTCCTTGGCGTCGCGCAGATAGCTTTCGGTTTCGATTACGGTCTGCATACCGAGGTGGTATATACGGCATAGCCGTAGCTCCTTCAAGTGAAATTGCTACGGCAATGCCGGATTACGGTGACGGATTATGGTGACAGTGCACTAAATTCACCCCGCAGCCCGCTCAATCAAATCCAACGCCGCATTGGGGAGCCCGCCTAATAGCCCAAGCAGTGTCCGCATCCGGCCCTCCACCGTCCTTCCTTCGACAAGCTCAGGATGAGCGGTGATGGTCCCTCTCCCCCTGCGGGAGAGGGTTAGGGAGAGGGGGCGCCGCTTCGCGGCGAATTCTTGTTGGTCCCCTCACCTTCCGCGCCTGCGGCGCTCCTTCCTCTCCCGCGAGGGGAGAGGAAAATGGTCAATCCCACTCCTCATCCTTGAGCCGCCTGATCCCGTCCCATGGCTCGGGCGGGGGCTTCGGCGCGGGCGGCTTCGAATATTCGATATATTCGCGATTTTGTTTGTCTGGCCCCTCAAGCGCCGGGCGCGAACCATCCGGCTCGCTTGGCTGCGCGCCATAAGGCGCGGCGGGCGGTCGCCCTTTGGCAGCCTGCGGCTGCGTATCAGCACTTCCGGGCAGGCCCAGCGCGCGCAAATCCCGCTCCCGCAGCCGCTCATATTCCGCATGCGCGGCCCTGGCCTCGCTTGACAGAAGTTCCCACTCGCGCGCCCTCTGCGCGAGCACGGTTTGGCGCAATCGCTCCAGCTTCTCGGCGATGGACTTGCGGGCCTGCGCCGCATCCTCCGCCTGCCGCTGCGGCAGCTGGGCCTCCCACTCCTTGCGCCACTGTTTCTTCAGCCGCTTGAGCTGTGCGCGGTCGAGCGCGTTCATGGCCTTGGCCCGCCCATCCGCAAACCGATCCGGCGCGCGGTTCCTGAGCATGAACATCAGCAGCCGGTCATTATAGCTGGTGCGCATGCCGACGAGCTTGCCATAGGAATAGACCGGCACATCGACGCCGTTGAGCGCGCGCTCCATCGCCACGTCCTCGATCCGCTGCACGCCCAGCTGCAGCGCGGCCTCCCACGCGGCGCGAAAGCTTTCCGCACCGGGCTGGCGGCGCAGGTAATAGGCGCCGACGGTGCTCATGTTCACCGCCTTGCAGGCGGCGGCGA
>LOET01000112.1 GCA_001515985.1 Sphingomonadales bacterium BRH_c3
CGATGATCAAGAATGACGTTCACCATCGCCGCCAGCATCCACACGTCCGTATCCGGGCGAATCGACACGTGCTCGAACCGTGCGGCGGTCTCCGTCCGTCGCGGATCGACCGCCACCACCCGGCCGCGGGCGGCGATCGCGGCCAGATCCTCCCTGATCCGCGGCGCCGTCAGGATCGAACCGTGCGAAACCAGGGGGTTCGCGCCGAACATCAGCAGGAAATCGCACCGGGGCAGATCCGGGATGGCAAGGCGAAACGTCGACCCATAGAGGATGTAGCTGGCCAGCATCCGCGACGACAGATCGAGCGTTGTAGAGGCAAACAGCTTCCACACGCCGAAATGGGCGAGAAACGGCCGGATGCCCAGCAGCCCTCCGGTGCTGTACGCCGCCGGATTGCCGATATAGTTTGCGATCGCGTCGGGTCCGTCCCGCCGCAGGATTGTCGCAAGCCGCTCGGCGATGTGCGCCATCGCCTCCTCCCACGACACCGGAGCGAAGTCGCCGGGGCCGCCGACGCGCTTGAGCGGGGTGACCACGCGATCGGGATCATAGGCCACCGCAAGTGCCGCCACACCTTTCACGCAGAGATGGCCCTGGGAGGCGAGGTTGTCGGGGTCGGGCCGGATTCGTGTCATCCGCCCATCCGCGACATCCACGCGCAACCCGCAAAACGCCTCGCAGATGCGGCAGAATGTCGTGTGCCGACCATCCTGGCCGGGACGAAGCCGGGGCGGTTGCGCAGAAGGCGAAATTGTGTGCGATCGCATCGTCATGGTCCCATCTCCTCGAGCGTCAGGTCGGTGCAATAGGCCGGCGCGCCAGGCTGTTGTCGCCACGCGGTCTCCAGTGTGCCTGCATCGAAGCCGTCGAACCCGCTATCGTCGACCAGCTTGATGGCGATCTCCCGATCGCGCTGGCGTTCTCCGGCAACAGGGATGGCGATGCGACCCGGCTCCCCCGCCTTGCGGCCTTTGCGGGAGAAGGAATCGGAACCGATCGCGTTCCACGCCTTCACCATCGGCCGACCGAGCTGCTCGCGCACCCATTCCGCCTCTATCTGGCCGGCCTCGATCGCCGCGATCGCGCCGTCCCGGCCCGGATAATAATTGGACGTGTCGATCAGCACGCCATACTCGGGAAGGGTGCTTACCAGCTCCCTCAGAGCTTCGAAGGCAGTCGGCGGAACCGAAAGGATCGCAACGCCGATATCGGTCAACGCTTCCGATTGGGTCACCGCCCGCGCGCCGGTCTCCAGCACGTCGGCAGGGATGGTGTCGGGCCCACGCGAATTGGCCACCTTCACGTCATGGCCGGCTGCGGCGAGCGTTCGCGCGTTCTTCTTGCCGATCTGGCCGGTTCCAAGAAGTCCGATCTTCATTCGATGTCCTCCAGATAAGCGCCGCATGCCCGGGCCGACGGTAGCCGATTTGCTCGCCGCCCCGCACCGGTCAGAGCCGTTCGATGATCATCACATTGGCGAGGCCGCCACCTTCGCACATCGTCTGAACCCCGTAGCGCTCGCTACGTGCTGCCAGCGCGTTGATGAGCGTCGCCATCAGCTTCGCCCCGGTCGCGCCGAGCGGATGACCAAGCGCGATCGCGCCGCCGTTGACGTTCAGCCACGCAGGATCGGCGTGAAGATGCGCGAGCCATGCCATCGGTACGGGCGCGAAGGCCTCGTACACCTCGTACAGGTCGATATCCTCGATCCGCATAAACGAGATAGGCTGCATCCTAGTGCTCCTAAGCGACTCTTCGTCGCAGGGGGAGGCTGGTTAGCGTTTGACTGACAGCTCCTCTTCAGCGGGGAGAGAGGTTAGCGTTAGCTTGACAGCTCCGATCCCGGGTGTCGCAAGGCTATCTGTTCGGCTCGCCATCATAGCGCGCCAACATTTGCCTCTCGATTGCACTGGTAGCTCCTGGCATGGCGAGGGCATCCAGCATTTCCATGTGAAGCCGGAATGCCAAGGGCTGTTCATCACCAAGACTCATAACAGCATTTGCCAGCTCGGCGGCGCGTGTCATGAGTCCGGCCCTAGGAACCACCTCGTTGATCAGGCCCCAGTCCAGCGCAGTGGGTGCAGAAATCAATTCTCCAGTCAGCATCATCTGCCGGGCCCGGCGCACGCCAATGGCGGAGGTCAGCAAGGTACCGCCGCCCCAGCGCGGAAACATTCCCACCTTGCAATGGGTATCGGCGAAACGAGCTTCCGGAGTGGCAACAGCAAAATCGCACGACAGCATGATTTCGAGGGCACCAGTGATACAAGGCCCGTCTACCGCAGCAATTACTGGCTTGGATGCCTCACGCAGCGCAGTTGCTGGGTCGGGATGAAAGCGAGGCGCACCAGGCACCAGATCCTTGAGATCAACTCCCGCGCTAAAGGCCTCTCCAGCCCCAGTAATGACTATCGCGGCGACATCCTTGTCTACATCTGCCGCAGCTATGATGCCTGCGAATTCGACCCTCATTTCTCGGGTCATCGCATTGCGGACCTTGGGACGATTCAATACAACATAGCGCACGCGGTTACGGTCTGTAACAACTATGTATTCTTCACTGCCGGCGAGTAGATCCTCAATCGAAATCATGCGGCCTTACCTGCTCTGGATTAGTCGGATCGTAGTGGGTGGGCCCACGCGGCAGGCGGCGGCGGGGACGCTGCGGAGATTTAGTCGATAGGGATGTGCACGACTTTCGGAATTTCAAACCTTCCGACGTAGTCCGATATGACATTGGCAGCGATGCGGTCCGGATCATTTAGATAGTTTGTGTTCTGGGCGATGAAGTCCCCATTGAAGCTAACGGCCCACATGAACCGGTTGCCTGGGATGTCAGCCACTGCGAATTCAACAACGAATCCAGCCGCGCGACGCAGTTTGACGATCTTGCGCCAGCAGCGAAGAAATTCCGCCCAACCGCCATTTTTGACCTGGTAAACTTTTAACTCGACGGTGCGACCATCCTTGAGCTCTGCCAGTGTTTTGATTGAGGTGTTCATCGATGCCTCCGGGAATGCAATGGTTTTGGAATCAAGACCCCGCGTGGGGGGCGTTCAAGATTGCAGATCCTCGGGCGAAGCCGCGAGTGCGTCGTAACGGGTGCCGGCCCACAAGGTATGAGCGAAATCCCCGAACTTTCCAAGATAGAAGCGGTTCTTCAGATCGAAGCCCTTGTCATAGCGATGGACCCAGGTGATCCGCTCGTTGGCGATGTCCGCACAAGCAAAGATCACCTTAAAGCCTTCCGGCTTGTATTCCGCAAAGGCCTGCTGGAACGCAGCAACCGCATCCTCGATCCGGCCCTTCTGGACCTCCATGACGTTCACCTCAATGGTTGAGCCATCGTCGATCAAGCCAAAATCGGCCGGGTTAAGTTGCATGGTCAGCCTCTCGATCTCGTTGATGCTTCGACTTGCGCCTAGTGCTAATATTGAATGTTTGAGTTGCTACTATGCATTGCTCATTGCGCAAATCAACTTGCGCTGCCCCGCCGCCCGGATTGATCGCATATGTAAAGCAATTACTGATAGCCTCACCCGACCCGCGATCACGGCACCGCCGTGGTACTGAAAGCAGTACTGGTCGTTCAGCGTAGTTCCACGCGCGGCTTGTTCCATGGTGGCCCTTGAGCAGCAGCGGATTGAACAGAGCCTGCTCTGAGGCGGGGACGGGGGCGAGTCGGCCAAAGCCGCCGAGCAAGAACACCAGCATACGGCTGGCCTTGTCGACCTTACTCAGCAGTTCGCGCGGCAAAGACGGGCTTGGACCGGCAATGGCCGCGACGTTTTCGCTCAAGGCATGTTCCAGAAAACCGACGGGAGCTATCATTTGGACACGGCCGGAATCGACATCGGACTGCGCGACCACTCCGCCCGCTCCACCGAAATGATCGCTGTGGCTGTGGGTGTAGATTACAGCCACAACGGGACGCGCACCAAGCTGTGCATTTGTAAGGGCCAGGGCCGCCTTGGCCACTTCTGTCGAGCGGAGGGGATCGATCACGATCCAGCCCGTTTTGCCGGCTATGAAAGTGACGTTTGCAGTATCGAAACCGCGCACCTGCCAGACGCCCTCCGTCACATTGAAGAGGCCATGCCACCGGAGCAATTGCGACTGACGCCATAGGCTGGCGTTGACAGTTGCGGGCGCCTGATCTTCAAGGAAATCGAAGGCCGACAGGTCCCAGACCACGCGGCCTTGCCTATCCAATATCTGCGGTTCGGCTCGCGTCGCAACAAAGCCGCGCTCTACAAAGGAATAATCTTGCCGATCGGTCCAATCGGGCTGTGCCTGCGCCGCGCTGGCCAGCGCAAGGAACACGAAGGTTATGATATTCTTCATCGGGGCCGATCCTTCTTTGGTGCAACAGGTGGTGCAGCTGCGATCACCGATTATGTCGCGGGGCTTACAACGTCGAAACTGGACGACCCGCAATGGAGCTTCCTATCGATCAATATTGCATTGGCCCTCTCGATATCCATTGGTCGGCCGCACTTTGCTCGTCCTGGCCAATTGGGTATCGCCGGGGCCGCAATCAGGCCGCGGGCCGCTTCTTCAGCAGCACCTTGCGGTCCACTTGGGCCACCACTTGCTGCTCTTGGTTCACGCCGAAGTGCCGGTAGACGATGATCCCCGCATCGGCACGGTCTGAATCGGATTTCTCGAGAACTTCGGAATAAGCGTAGAGCGTATCACCGTGATGAACCGGTTTGGTCAGCCGAATGTTGTCGAGACCCAATTCCATTAGCGCATTCTCGCAGCAGTCCTGCGACGCCAACCCCAGCACGAGCGAGAAGTTCACCCCGCCATAGGACAGGATCTTGCCAAAGCTTGATCGCGACATCTTATCTTTGTTGAAGTGCCCGTCGGCACTGTTCATCACAAGATTTGTGATGAGGACGTTCTCAAGGTTGGTCACGGTCTTGCCGCGCGAATGGCGGATCACCATCCCGACCTCAAAATCCTCGAAGTAGTTCTTCGACCCGGTGAGGTTGCTTGGGCTGCTCATCACTTGCCCTCCCCGCGCCGGCGCACCAGATTTGAACGCCGGAAGCTGACCAGAAGATCGCCGTCTTCGTCTCGTCCCTCGGTTTCCCAGGTGACAATTCCCATCTCTGGATTGCTCCCCGACACCCGCATGTCGACCGTGGTGCTGCTCGCCGTCAGCGTCACGCCGGGATAGGCCGGCTTGTGATAGACAAGGTTGTATACGCCGAGGAACGGCCCGCCGATTTCGCTGCAGTCCTCTACGCTGAGCCCCAGCGTAACGTTGAACAAAAGCTGCGGGTTCAGCACGACATCAGGATGACCGTGCGACTTGGCATAAGTGCGATTGAAGTACAGCGGGACGAATGAGAGCGTAAGCGTACTGAACAACGCATTGTCGCTTTCAAATATCGTCCTGCCCCAGTGATGCTCGAACTTCTGGCCAACATGAAAGTCCTCGTAGAGGTTTCCTTTCGGCCACAGCACCGCCTTTTCGATGAATTCAGCAGCCATTGTAATATTGACCCCCGATGTTGATCGTTATGCATTTAAGCTGGGTATAATGGTGCAGGGCCTCGATCCCCTTTTCCCGGCCATATCCACTCTGTTTGTAGCCGCCCAATGGCGTCTCGACGCCTCCAGCCTGGTATTCATTGATGTAAATCTGGCCAGCTTCAAGCTGGGCTGCTACGCGGTGGGCACGTCCCAGATCGCGGGTCCAAATCCCGGCGGCTAAGCCATACTCGCTGTCGTTGGCAATGCGTACTGCGTCAAGCTCATCCTTGAACGGCAGAACGGCCAGTACTGGCCCAAAGATTTCCTCCTTGGCGATGCGCATGTCCGGGCGGACTCCGGTGAAGACGGTCGGGCGTACATACCAGCCTCCCTGCGCCTCATCGTCGCTCAGCACCCGGCCGCCGGCGGCAAGGGTAGCCCCGTCCGCAACGCCGACTTCGAAGTAGGACTGCACCTTTTCATACTGCGCGGCAGTGGTGATTGCGCCCACCAGCGCGTCGGCACCGGGACCGACCTTGACCGCTTCAACCGCCTCAACCAGCTTGGCGACGAACGCGTCGTGGATGGATTCCTGCACCAGAAGGCGTGTACCCGCCAGGCAGATCTGCCCGGCATTGATGCAGAAAGCTCGTACGGCACCAGAGACGGCTGCATCAAGGTCGGCTTCTTCGAAAACGATGTTTGCCGATTTTCCGCCCAGTTCGAGTGTCAGGGGAATGACCCGCTCGGCAGCGATTCTGCCTATTTCGCGGCCGGCCCGCAAGCTGCCAGTGAAGGCCACCTTGCGGATCAGTGGGTGCGATACCAGTGCTGCGCCGGTTTCTGCGCCGACGCCCTGGACTACATTAAGCACGCCTTTCGGCAGGCCGCATTCCTCGACCGCCAGCCGCGCAAGCATCGCGAGCGTACCGGGCGTTTCTTCAGACGGCTTTGCCACGACGACATTACCTGCAGTCAGCGCAGGTGCGATGCCGCGTGCCGCCTGATTGAGGGGGGCATTCCACGGCAGGATCACGCCAACCACGCCGAACGGTTCACGTAGTGTGTACGAATGATAGCTGGGCCCCAGGTCGATGATCTCACCATGATTGATGTTGACCAGACCGGCGTAGAATTCGAAATACTTCGCCACCCCTTCAACTTCACGCAGCGCCTGCCACGCAGGCTTCCCGGTTTCCTGGCCTTCAAGTTCGGCAAACTTTTCGGCGTTCTCGCGCAGCTTTCCAGCAATCGCATAGAGTATGCGGCCTCGCTCGATTGGCGGCCGGTTATGCCAAGTGGGGTAGGCCTGCCAGGCATAACGAACCGCCGCGTCCACGTCGGCAGCCGATCCGACAGCTACTTCACCGATTTTCTTGCCGGTGCTGGGAGACAGCTTGTCGATATATCGACCAGTTTCCGGTTCGACATCCTGGCCAATAAAATGAAGGCGTCGGAACATGGCATTACCTCGCAAGGTTGACTGGGCAGCGCTGCAATAGGCTCAGGATCTGGTGCGCAGCGAACTCGGATCCACTCAATTAATAATCTGCTTTCTGCTTGAATTGTCCAGATACACCGCGTTAGCAACACTGTTTTCCGGGGCCGGGAACGGCCATTTCATATTTAATATAGCGGGAGGTCCGTTTTGCGCGGCGTCTTCGTGGAAGACGCGCGGGCCCGCGATTGGCGCCACGGCTGGCAGGATCGCCACGCACCGGAATTCGAGTCGACAAGCGTTGATCACAACTACAGTACCTCCGGTCGCGCTGTAGGCTAAATATCAGAGTTGTTGCGTCTTAGCGGTCGCTACACCCCAAACACGTCTGTCGAACATCAAATAAATCGGCTGCGCCTTGATGGAGGCGAAATGAAGCATGTAAAATCGGAAGGTTCGCAATGGGCACCTAATGGAACGACTACCATTAGGTACAGTTTTTGCAGACTTCGTTAATACGTATAAATCACGTTATATCCTCGCAGAGCACGCTTAACTACACGTTAGCCCTTAAGTCCTTTCCTTCATTTGAATATTAGATCTATTTTACAGCAATTACTTCTCAATGCGAGATGGATATTGTTGCACCGCAATGCATAACATGTGTAATGCCTCTCGCCGGACTATGGACACGGTAATCTGCGGCTACATAAGGATACCAGAAAGTGACCCTGAACAGCCTATGCTGTACATAAATGGTAGCAATTCACTAAGCGGCTCGTCTGCGCCGCTCGCAATTTGGAGCTGCGAATAATGGCCCTTCATCTTAGTGCCGCAGACGAAGCTTTCCAAAATGAGGTTCGAGAATTTCTCGCCGAGAACCTGACCGATGACCTTCGCCTCGCGGGGCGAATGTGTGCGGGAATGTACTGTGATCGGCCCATTGCCCAGCGCTGGTTGGCGATCCTGAACGAACGGGGCTGGGCGACGCCCGGCTGGCCCATGGAATACGGCGGCCAGGACTGGTCGGACGTGCAGCATTACGTGTTTAAGAGTGAGCTGACCGCAGCAGACGCCCCGCCGATCACGCCCAATGCCACCGGTATGTTGGGTCCGGTATTGATGGCGTTCGGAACGCCGACTCAGAAAGAGCGGTATCTGCCGCACATCCCAACCGGCGAGGACTGGTGGGCACAGGGATTCTCCGAACCGGGCGCCGGCTCCGATTTAGCCCGGTTACAGTGTAGGGCGGTTCGAGATGGCGACGGCTATGTGCTCAACGGCTCGAAGATCTGGACTTCGCACGCACATTGGTCGAATCGGATGTTCGCGTTGGTGCGCACCAGCACCGAGGGAAAGCCCCAGGCCGGCATCAGCTTCATGGTGTTCGACCTCGACCTGCCTGGCATATCGATCCGGCCGATCATCACCCTGTCGGGCGATCACGAGGTCAACGAAGTCTTCTTCGACAACGTGCGGATACCGCTGGACGCCTTGGTTGGCGAGGAGAACGGCGGGTGGGGTGTTGCCAAGTACCTGCTCAATCACGAGCGCGGCAACATCTATGCGCCCCGGCTATGGCGACGGGTGCGCCGGCTCAAGACGATCCTGGCCGCCCAGGCTCGGAGCGACGTGGGAAGCGCGCAGCGGCTCGGTCGCAAGATTGCCGCGACGATTCTCGAAGTTGAAGTGGTGGAAGCGACCGAACATAGGATCATTTCAGCCCTGTCGCAGGGGGAGCGGCGCAGCGCAGACAGTTCGATGCTCAAGCTTATGGGCACAGAGCTGATCCAGAAGTTGGACGAGCTCGAAGTCGAATTGGCGAGCATCTACGCCATCCCTGATCAGGGCGATGCCGTCCGCGACTTGCGCCCCGACCGTGCGATCGGCCCTGTCGATTCCGTGAGCACAATGTCTCGCTATTTCAATTTTCGGGCCTGTACAATCTATGCGGGGTCCAGCGAGGTACAGCGCAATATCCTGTCAAATCTGCTGCTCTCGGCGTGAGCAAGGATATGTGGGACGTGATGATAACTACGGCGCCCGCAAGCGAGCTCTGCTGGCAAAGTTGGCTCTGCCTGACATCCAGTGATGACTTGCGGCTAGCCTCCATTTTTGGGCATGGCCCGGCGTTTCAGAATGGGCCAGCGTAATTGAGCGGCTTCGCTTAGCGGACGCTGCATTTGTTTTTATCGGGAGACAGATTTTGGATAAAAAGCTAGCTGGCAAGGTTGCCATCGTTACTGGAGCGGGGTCGGGGATGGGCAGGGCAACTGCCCGATTGTTGCACGCCCACGGTGCCCACATTGTCGCGACTGACGTGTCGGGCGGAGAAGCGGATACCGCTGCTGAACTTGCTAAAGGTGCCGCGGCTTTTCATGCCGACCTGTCGAGTGAGACGGACCTGGCGCGACTGGTAGACTTCGCGGTTTCCCAGTTTGGCGGGGTCGACATCCTTTGTAACGTCGGTGCGACGACCAGCGCGAAGGAGGTGATGACCGAGGCGAAGGTGGAGGACTTCGACCGCATCGTGAGCATCAATATGCGCAGCGTCTTCTTGACGATGAAGTTCGCTATTCCCCATATGATTGCACGGGGCGGAGGCTCGATCGTCAACGTGTCCTCGACTGCCGCGATTAGGGCCTGGCCCCGGATGACCGCCTACTCTGCCGCAAAGGCCGGATTGATCGCCATAACCCGGGTCGCGGCGGCGGAATTCGGGCCTCAGGGGATAAGGGCGAATGTCGTGGTGCCGGGCGCCACAGAGACACCGATGCTTGTCGGGCAGTATCCAGAGGATCCGGGCAGGCTCGACTATCTGCGGGGATTGAATCCGCTGCGCCGACTTGGCCAACCAAGCGAACTGGCGTCTGCAATCATGTTCTTCGCGAGCGACGATTCCTCCTACGTGACTGGAACGGTACTGCCGGTGGATGGCGGACAGAGCATGTGACCCCGGTGTGCGACATGCCCCGGTTCCGGGTTTCGGGACATTGCTTAGATATGCAATGAGCGCGCCAGTCACACTTGATGCGCTCAGGTTCAAGATGGTACTTGCGTCGCAGATGCAGATCTTTCTCCGCGACTTCAGGTGGATTCTGATTGGCTGGGTTTTTTTGGAATGGTTTTGGCATTGGCCAACCCATCTTCACCCTCGCGATCGTAGGCGCGCCTCCATCTGCAGAAGCTGGCCTGGGCAACGCCAAATTAGCGGCAGGTCTTAGCCAAATGTCCGGATTGCTCCGCGTGCTGCAGTACCCGCAGTTTGCGCTGCACGTCGCGTCAGTCTTCTTCGATCATTCGCCCCCTCATTTCCATCACTGGTCACTGACGATAGGTGGCTCATGAGTTCCTCCATATCTACAGTCGGTGGCGGTGGCGCCCCCGCAAGCAATGCACCAATTATGGACTCTATGGCGAGACGCGGATGTACGAGCTCGACCTGCGCTTCCGCTTCTGATCGAAACTCAACTGCGGTCGTGTCTTCGCGCCATTACCCTGCTGGCTCCAGCGGCTCGAGGCCTCTGGAACCAATCGTTATCCAGACGGAGGGGGGTGGCCATTGCTCCGCCGGATCACACCCCCAGGCCTCAGGCGTTGAAATTCAGCCTCAGGCCTGGCCGGGGCCAGCGCGTCTTGAACAGCTTGCCGATCGCTCCTTTGCCATGCTACACAAGCTGTTCGAGCGTGAACGCGTTCGCGAAATGGCCGAACGGACTGTGGGCATCGCCTCGTTGGAAGGCTGGGTCGAGCGGGAAACTCTCAGCGGCCACAAGCTGTCCGTGCGGTGCTTTGGGGCGCGGACATTGCATATCGTTGCGGGCAATTCGCCGATGGTCTCGGCTTCGACCATCATCCGCAATGCAATCCTGCGAAGCGACGCCATCATCAAGGCACCATCGAACGATCCATTCACGGCCCTGGCGCTTGCGGAGACGATGTGCGATTTCGCGCCCGACCACCCGATCACGAAGCACCTGACAGTTGCCTATTGGCGCGGCGGTGACGAGAAATTCGAGCAGCAGCTCTATAGCCCCGACAACATCGAGAAGATAGTAGCCTGGGGAGGTTTCGCGGCCCTGAAGCATGTAACGCGCTATATCCAGCCTGGGCTGGAACAGATTTCGCTCGACCCCAAGCTCAGCGCCACGATCATCGGATCGGAGGCTTTCACCAACCCGGAATCGATGCGGAATGCCGCGCAGCGCCTGGCCGTCGATATCGGAGCATTGAACCAGGTCGCCTGCGTGAACTCGCGTGTTTCCTACGTGATGAGCGGCACCGACGAAGCCGGGGTGGAGCGTCTAAAGGAGTTCGGCCAACTGGTCTACGACGCGATGGTCAAGCTACCACCACAGACCAGTACCACACCAAAGGCTTACGACCAGGGGCTCAAGGAGCAGGTCGATGCACTGCGCCTGTCTGATGACTGGTACACCGTGATCGGTGGCCAGCAGGGCGAAGGTGCGATCATCGTATCACACCTGCCGGAACCTGTCGATTTCGCCAACATGCTCAATGATCGCACTGGTAATCTCGTACCAGTCGATGCCATCGAGGGCTTCACCGGCGCGATCAACTCCTACACACAGACGGTGGGTGTCTATCCCGAGTCCCTCAAGGACCAGCTGATCGACATCCTGCCGCTCTATGGCGCGCAGCGTATCGTTTCTCTTGGTTACGCCACTGCTTCGTTAATGGTCGGCCCCAACGAGGGAATCGAGCTGATTCGCCGCATGGGGAAATGGATCTCGAACGAGGTCGCCACTCCCGACCGGGTCGCTCCGCCTTGGTCGCCCGAAGCGTTCCGCACTTGATTTTGATTAACAGGAAAAAGTTGCATGACTGTCACCCATCCCACCCGCTTTGATCGGACCTCAACAGCGCAGGAGGTCGCGGCCGGACATGACCTGCGCGGTAAGCTGGTGGTCCTAACCGGCCCCGCCGCGGGCATAGGACAGGAAACTGCCCGCGTGCTGGCCTTGACCGGCGCAGATCTGGTTTTGGGTGTTCGCAATCCCGCCGCGGCAAAGGAGCAATTTACTGACCTCCCCGGCGCGGATGCCCTGAACATTGTTCGACTTGACTTGATGGAAGAGCAGTCGGTCGACTCTTTTGCGGATGCGGTCCTGAATCTTGACCGTCCGGTTGATATCCTGATCAATAACGCCGGGATAATGGCCTGTCCGCTCGCGCGCGACGCGCGCGGATTGGAATCGCAGTTTGCAACTAACTTCGTGGGCCATGCAATCCTGACTAGCCGCCTTGCCCCAGCATTGCGTCGGTCGAGCTACGCCCGGCTAGTCAGCCTGAGCTCGATTGCCCACCAGCGAGCAGGAATCGAGTTTGACGACATCAGCTTCGAGCGTCGCGAATACGATCCATGGATCGCCTACGGGCAGTCCAAGACGGCGTCCTGCCTGCTTGCGATACAGGCCCAGGCGGCATTGGGCGGCCCAGGCTTCGATGCCTTCGCAGTCCACCCTGGTGTCATTCCGGCAACCGGGCTGGTACGGTACATGACCAAGGAAGCCATTGCCGCCGCATTGGCTCGCTCCACCACACCCATTGAAAATCACAAGACAGTTGAGACCGGCGCAGCGACGACAGTCTGGGCTGCCCTAGATTCGTCGCTAACGGGCAGGGGGCCACTTTATCTCGAGGACTGCGGCATTGCCGAAACCGTAACCGAGCAGAATGGGCGGTATGGCGTGATGGCCAATGCGATGGATCCCGCCATTGCCGAGCGGCTGTGGCACTGGACCGAAGAAAAGCTGGGTCGTGCGCTGCCGTTCTGACCCCCCAATTGCGCAGGGCGTTCCAGTTCGGTGGGCAGATACTGAAATCCACAAAAGCACAGGCAGACAATGAATCTCGAATTCACGCCCGAGGAGGAGTGCTTCCGCGAGGAAGTGCGAACCTTCATCGCAGAGAACTACCCGGTCGAACAGCGAGCCAAGCAGAATTCCAACGCTTCGCTGGAACGCGAGGATTACCTCTCTTGGCACAAGGTCCTTGCGAGGAAGGGGTGGGCTGCTCCCCACTGGCCGGTCGAGCATGGCGGAACCGACTGGACCGCTACGAAGCGCTATATTTGGACCGAAGAAACTGCTCGCGCCGACTGTCGGCCCTTGTTGTCATTCGGCATCCAGATGCTCGCGCCGGTTATCTACACTTTCGGAACCGAGGAACAGAAGCAACGCTTCCTGCCCGGCATCTACAACGGCGATGTCTGGTGGTGCCAGGGCTACTCGGAACCTGGCGCAGGTTCGGATCTGGCCCGCCTCTCGACTCGTGCCGAACGAATTACGGATGAGGACGGCAAGGAATTCTATCTCGTCAATGGTCAGAAGACCTGGACCACTCTGGGGCAATTCGCCGACTGGGGCTTCTTCCTGGTCAGGACCGATCCTGACGTGAAACCGCAGGCCGGGATCAGCTTTCTGCTGATCGACATGAAGAGCACCGGCGTTTCCGTGCGTCCGATCGTGACATTGGATGGCGGAGCAGAGATCAACGACGTGTTTCTTGACAACGTAAAGGTTCTGGTCCGGAACCGCATCCGTCACGAAAATCAGGGATGGAACTGCGCAAAGGCCCTGCTTGTCCATTAGCGTGGCGACATTGCCGGGGTTGCGCGCTCGAAGCGACGTCTCAAGGAACTGCGCCAAATTGCCCGGACCACGCGATCCGATACCGGTGGACCGCTGATGGACGATGCGCAGTTTCCCCGAAAGCTGGCCGAGGTCGAGATCGAATTGAAGGCTCTGGCCTACACGGAACTGCGCTGCCTTGCCGGTGACCAAAGTGCGGCTGGTGCCGGACCGGAGAGTTCCGTTCTTAAAGTCAGGGCGGCAGAAATCCAGCAGCGTACTCAGGAACTGACACTCGAGCCAGCGGGCCGCTATGGCTCCCCGTACCTGCGCAATGCCGGAGAGAATGCACTGGTTGGACCAGGCTTCGCGATCGGGGCAGCGGGCGGCTATTTCAACGGCAGAAAAACCTCGATCTACGGTGGTTCCAACGAAATTCAACGCAACATCATCGCGAAGGCGGTTCTCGGGCTTTGGGCGGGTCGGCGGTTTACCAACACTGTGCCCCCACGCGGCGTCTGGAAGAAAATATCCAGCTCCCGGTGGCGCAATCGAAGTAATTCTACATGGATTTCAATTTCACCGATGGACAGACAATGCTGCGCGAAACGCTTGGGCGGTATCTCAGGAATACTTATTCTTTCGAACAGCGGCGCGTGTTCACGGCAGAAGAGCCGGGTCTGAACCCGTCTGTGTGGCGGGCCTTCGCCGAAGAGCTAGGCATTCTCGCGATGCCTTTCGCCGAGCAGTTCGGCGGCTTAGGCGGCGGCGCAATCGAGAATATGATCGTCATGGAGGAATTGGGCAAGGCGCTGGTCGTTGAACCTTACCTTGGCATCGTGGTCATCGCCGGCGGGTTCCTGAAGCATTCGGGCCATCCGCTGGCTGCCGACCACATCGGCGGGATCGTGAACGGCTCCGCAATCTTTGCGTTCGCCTATGCGGAACCGCAGGGACGCTACAATCTTGCTGATCTGCTTACGACTGCGCGCAAGGACGGGGATTCGTGGGTGCTCAACGGACACAAGGCGGTGGTTATCGGCGCGCCGTGGGCCTCGCACCTGGTCGTGACGGCCCGCGCGTCGGGCTGCCAAAGTGACCGGTAAGGCATATCGGTCTTCATCGCCGAGAAGTCGGCGTGCGGGATTTCGACCAGAGATTTTCCGACCGTTGACGGTGGACGCGCCTCTGAAGTCTACTTCGAGAACGTCCGGCTTCCGCAAGAAGCTATGGTCGGGATCGAAGGCGAAGCATTGCCATTGATCGAGCGCGTCGTGGACGAGGCGATTGCCGCGACCCGCGCCGAGGCTTGCGGCGTCATGCGTCAGCTGCTCGAAAGTACTCAGGCCTATACCAAGCAACGCAAGCAATTCGGTGTGCCGATTTCAACGTTCCAGGTATTGCAGCACCGTATGGTCGACATGTTCATTCAGGTCGAACAGTCCACTTCGATGACCTATTTCGCCACCATGCGGCTGTCCGACGATGCCGAGCGGGCGCGTGCTGTTTCCGGTGCCAAGGTCCAGATCGGCAAAGCCTACAAGTTCGTCGGTCAAAGCGCTGTCCAGTTGCATGGTGCCATGGGGATTACCGATGAACTCGCGATTGGCCACTATTTCAAGCGCGCTACGTTGATCGAAAGCGCCTTCGGCTCGGTCGACTTTCATCTCGCCCGCTACGAGTCCGAAATGCTGTCAGTAGCAGAATAGGTCGAACAGCGGCTAAGCACCAAGTTCGTCGCCGAAGTGAATGGAGCCATAGTTGGCCGTCACTTCAGGCGGCTTCTGAAATTCCCCCTAGGAGGCCATTATCCTCAGAGTGCAGTGCGGCCACGAACTTGCCCAGCTCTTCGAGGATCAATTCTTGCTTAGCTTCAATCTGATCGACCGAACCACCAACCGCCACAGCGATCGGCGATTTACCCACCAGATGGCGGACCGGCTTCGCAATGACGCCGACTCCTTCCAGCACCGTCCCGCTTGTCTTGGCGTAGCCCTGCCTACGCACCTGCTGTAGTTCGGCCAGCAATTCGATCGGATTCACCCGAAATTTGGGATCGCAGACCTCGTTGTTTGCACGGTGCACCAATCCGCGAACCACCTCATCCGGCTTTAGGCTGAGTAATGCCTTGCCAACGGCAGATACGGACAGTGGCCGGGTCATCCATGCCTGAACGTCGAACTTTGTTGGCGATTGAGACTTGATAAACAGGATGTATTGGACATGGGCGCCATTCTGGATGCCTATGAAGGTAGTAAGGCCAACCTTCTGGAACAACTCATTCAGCCGCAGTTCGAGTTGTCGTTCGTTAACATAGGCTTGGTGGATCCAGCTTCCGAGCAGCGCGATGCGGATTGTCGGAGTATAGGTGCGTGCATAGCGATCCTGCTCGATATAACCTAGGGCGACTAAGTTTTGGACCAGCATGGTGACACTGGGTTGAGGTATCTCCAGGAACGCTGCGATCTCGCCGATGGTCAGCGGCCGCTGCTTCGCGGAGAATAACTCAAACAGCGCGATTGTCCGCTCGGCGGATTTTACCCTACGTATTGCCATCTCCGTCGCCCTTTCGTCTCTGGGACCGTGGTGATTGCGTGACCCTCTTTTGAATGATGCGGCTGAGCCTGAGTCGATCAGCTACTCCTCTGATGGTGTTTTCGCTTGAACGGGTTTGTTCAGTCAACACTGGGGGGCGATCGTTCAAGATCATTGCATATGCGATAGGCAAAGGCAACGCCTAACATTGCGGTGCCCGGTGGCGGTTTGCCCTTTGCAGTGAGGATGGCGAACTTCCAAGAAGCCGCTGGCTCATCTCCGTCGTGACCAACCCATCCAGCCGCTTTTCGCAACGGCGCCAAACCCGCTGAGTCCCCGATTATTTCGAATGTAATGGCTGCTGCTTCAACCAATTAAGCCGGATGCAACCGGCAAGGAATCATCCTATTGTAGGGCGCGAGTAGTTGAGAACGCTGGGGTGCTTAACAAAATAGTAAATTTCCGATTTGGCCGCTCTGATAATGAGCATATCAGGAAGGCATTTCGCCGATGGCGGGTGATCCGCGCTTAAGAAGGATCAGAAGACTATGCCCGCCACGCAAAATTCCACTCAACATTTTAAGATAAAGGAGTTCCAGTGACAATTTCGAACCGTCCTGCCCGCCTGCGCCGTGTTCAGCTTTCGACCCCCGGAAGCAGTGAAAAGATGTTGGCGAAGGCGGCGGCTTCTGCCGCAGATCATGTTTTTTGCGACCTTGAAGACGCGGTTGCGCCCAGCGCCAAGATCGGCGCCCGCGATCTGATCGCGGATGCCCTCAATAATCTCGATTGGGGCAAGAAGACCCGTTGCGTTCGGATCAATGACGTGACAACGCCGTGGTGCCACGATGACATCATTACTGTCGTAGAGAAGGCTGGTCGCAATATCGACACCATCATGCTGACCAAGCCCCGTAATGCGGCGGACGTGATGTTTCTCCATCACATGCTGAGCCAGCTCGAGCAGAAGCTCGGCCTCGAACGCCAGATCGGCATCGAAGTGCTGATCGAGGAAGTTGAGGCTCTGCAGAATGTCGAAGAGATTGCGACCTGTTCGGGCCGGATGGAGTGCCTGATCTTCGGCATGGGCGACTATTCCGCGTCGCAGGGCATCGACACCCGCGCGATCGGTGAAGGCGGCGCCTATCCCGGTGATATCTTCCACTATGCTCGTTTCCGCGTGACAATGGCTGCGCGTGCTGCGGGGATCGACGCCGTCGATGGTCCGTTCGGTAATTTCAAGAGCGAGGACGCCTATTGCGCGCAAGCCATCCAGGCTCGTTCGCTTGGAATGGTCGGCAAATGGGCGATTCACCCCGCACAGATCCCCTGGGCCCTCAATGTGTTCACGCCTGCACCTGACGCCATCGCGCATGCCCGGAAACTGGAAGCAGCTTACCAGGAAGCGGAAGCCATGGGGCTGGGTGCGGCGCAGGTTGATGGCGCCATGATTGACGCCGCGACGGTCCGACTGGTGCGCAATACGCTGGTCAAGGCTGACCTGATCGGCATCTGAGCGATGCTCGCTCCAAGCGGCGTCTGCGACGAAACCCCGAGAAGGAATTGAATATGGCCGATGCTTATATCGTCGATGCGGTGCGCACTGCTGGCGGTCGCCGACGGGGCAGGCTTGCGGGCATACATCCGGCCAAGCTTGCTGCACGGACGCTGGAAGCCCTGGTTGACCGCTCAAAGATCGACCCGCACGTAATCGAAGACGTCATCATGGGCTGCGTCACGCAGGCCGGAGAACAGGCACTTAATATCGGCCGCCATGCCATTCTTGAATCCAGTCTGCCGCAGAGCATTCCTGCCGTCAGCATCGACCGCCAGTGCGGATCATCGCAGCAGGCGATGCAGTTTGCTGCCCAAGCCGTGATGTCAGGTACCCAGGATGTGGTGATCGCGGCAGGCGTGGAGAACATGAGCCGCGCCGGACTGGGCCTCAGCCTACCGCCAGAGAGCGGCAATCCCCGTACGCCCGATGTGCTAGCGCGTTACAGGGTGGAGCGCTTCAGCCAGTTCGATGGTGCGGAAGCGATTGCGCGGAAAAGGGGGTTCGGCCGCGAGGAGCTCGACGCATTTGGACTGGAAAGCCATCGTCGCGCCGCAGCCGCCACTCTCGCCGGGGCGTTCAATGCCGAGATCGTTCCGATTGAGATCGACCAGCCCGACGGGACGCGCGACCTGCACTCGCGCGACGAGGGCATCCGTTACGATTCGACAGCGGAATCGATGGCCGCGGTCCAGCCTCTCGCGCCCGGCGGCCTGATCACGGCTGCCACGTCCAGTCAGATTTGCGACGGCGCAAGCGCCGCGCTGATTGTTTCCGAGCAGGCGCTTAAGGACTACGGGCTCGAGCCGTCGGCCAGGATTGTCAATCTCACAGTCACTGCGGGTGACCCGGTGATCATGTTGGAAGAGCCACTCTTCGCTACCGAAAGGGCCTTGAAGCGTGCCGGACTGCGACTGGATGACATTGATCTTTTCGAGGTCAACGAGGCTTTTGCATCGGTGCCCATGGCCTGGCTGCAGCACCTTGGTGCCGACCCTGCGAAGTTGAACGTCAACGGCGGCGCCATTGCGCTTGGCCATCCTTTGGGCGCGAGCGGCACAAAGTTGATGGCAACACTGATACATGCGTTGAACGCGCGCGGTCAGCGCTACGGCTTGCAAGCGATGTGCGAAGGCGGTGGGATGGCCAACGTAACGATCATTGAACGGCTGTAAATGGGCGCGGGACAATTTGCCCAGGCATTAAAGCATCCTCGACCGTCACTGGACGGGCCCGCATAGTGAGGCCTGAATGATTTCTGCGATCCTGGCGTGCGGCAAGAGTGGAGTTAGCGATGAGTGAGATCATACTCGAAACACGCGATGGCGGAGCGATCGTCACGTTTAACCGACCGGAACTTAACAATCCGCTCAATCCCGAGATGCTGCTAGAGCTTGGCGACTTCATTTCGACGATCCAGACGGATCCGAATGTCCGCTATCTCGTTCTCCAGGGTGCAGGCAGCAATTTCAGTGCCGGTGGAGACATTGGCACCTACGCAACGACTCTCGATCTGTCGGCCGCAGAACGCCGCAACTTTTTCGAGCGGCGGGTTACTGGCAATGCGGAATGCTTCTTGCGCCTGGAGAAACTCACCATTCCGGTAATCGCGCTAGTCCGGGGGGCTGCTGCCGGTGCAGGGTTGAGTTTTCTGCTGGCATCCGATTTCGTTCTGGCCGCCGAAGATGCCTATTTCCTTGTGGCCCAGCCAAGGATCGGGCTGCCATTGGACCTTTCGCTGTCGTACTACCTGCCGCGCGTCGTCGGTCCTAAGGTGGCGCGCCAACTGGCATTTACAGGTGCGAAAGTGGACGCGACGCGGGCGCTGCAGCTTGGCATCTTCGATGAGATTTACCCTGCTGATCAGCTTGATACTGCGCTGGAGCGGCTGGTCAGATCATTCGCCGCAGTCGCGCCGCGGGCGTCCGGGCGGTCGAAAGTGCTGGTCAATAAAAGCGAGACCGCCAGTCTCTCCGAACAGATGGCAAATGAAGTCAGGGCGATCGGCGATTGCGTGACCGAACCTGATTTTCGCGAAGGGGTTGAGGCGTTTCTTCAGAAGCGGCGCAGTGTCTTCACTGGGCGTACTGCCTGA
This sequence comes from Sphingomonadales bacterium BRH_c3, assembly GCA_001515985.1. Lineage (GTDB taxonomy): Bacteria > Pseudomonadota > Alphaproteobacteria > Sphingomonadales > Sphingomonadaceae > Erythrobacter. The sequence continues at coordinate 19,704 of LOET01000112.1, forward strand.
TCAAGTCCGCAGCTTTGCACGATTCTATTGCCAGGATTGGACCAACAGCAAATGTCTACCATCAGTTTCGAGGGAAAACAGGTTGTCGTGATCGGCGGGTCAAGCGGCATCGGCAATGCCACAGCACAGGCGTTCCGCAATGCGGGAGCCAAGGTGCTTGTGACGGGAACTCGAGATACTGCTGAGGCTTACGGTGACCAAGAACCGGGGCGCTTCAAAGGCCTGGCTTATTCCAGGCTGAATCTGGACGATCCCGATGCGGTGGCGCAATGGGAGCCAGGTCTTGATAGTCTCGATGTGCTGGTGCTGTCGCAGGGCACGGTCGAGTACGGCAGACGTGAGTTCGAGGCTGCGACGTTCCGCAGAATCGTGGACATCAACTTGAATAGCATCCTGGCTTGTGCGGAGAAGCTTCGTCCGCTGCTCGCGAAGTGCGGGGGTAGCGTGATCACGATCAGCTCGGTCGGCGGCTTGCGGGTGCCCATCGGCAATCCAGCCTACGCTGCATCGAAGGCAGGCCTTATTCATCTGACGCGGGTGCTGGGTGCGGCGTGGGCTGCGGAAGGCATCCGCGTCAACGGCATTGCTCCTGGCCTGGTCCGTACCAAGCTGATCTCGGTGACGACGGACAATCCCGAGCGCCTTGCAAAACGCGTGATGGGCATCCCCTTGAAGCGGATTGCTGAGCCAGAAGAGATTGCAGACATCGCCTTGTTCCTTGCCTCACCGATGGCAAGCTACATCGTCGGTCAGACAATCGTCGCCGATGGTGGTCGCACCCTCGCCTGACTGAGGAGGCGCAGCTGGCGATCGGCAGTCGGCACGAACAGGCGCGGTTAATTACCAAATGGGGGCCTAACCGCGTGCATTTGCCGATACGAGTATTACCCATGCAATCAACGCTGGCGGCAGGCGCCTGGAAGACCAATTTGCCTTGCCAATCGCGTTGCCGGTCCGCCTAGATGGCTCCTTCAACGACTCTGCAATCTATCAGGAAGCACCAGTGTTAGACTACAGAACAAGGCCCTTGCGCAGTGTGCTCTACATGCCAGCGTCCAATGCGAAGGCCATCGAGAAGGCGCGTAGCCTCGCGTGCGACGCCGTCATCCTGGACCTTGAAGACGCGGTCGCGCCCAGCGAAAAGGACAGCGCCCGGAGCCGGGTCGTCGGGGCGGTGCAAGCTGGCGGCTTCGGCTATCGTCAGGTCGTTGTCCGCATTAACGGTCTCGATACGCCTTGGGGGGCGGCCGATATTGCGGCGCTGGCCGACGTTCAGCCTGACGCAATCCTGGCTCCAAAGGTTTCAACCGCCGACGATGTTCGCCGATACGATGCGCTTATGGCACCGTTTCCCGCCAGAACACACCTGTGGATCATGATCGAGACGGCCCGTTCGATCTTCCGGATCGAGGAAATCGCCGACGCTGCGTCAAACACTCGGCTAGCTGCATTCGTGATGGGTACCAATGACATCTGCAAGGAAACCAATGCGCGGATGACCAACGGGCGCGCAGCGCTCTTGCCGCAGCTGAGCCTCTCCGTCTCGGCAGCGCGGATGGCGGGCCTGGCTATCATGGACGGCGTCTACAATGACTTGCAGGATGCGGCAGGACTTGAAGAGGAATGTTGTCAGGGACTGGAGTTCGGGTTCGACGGTAAGACGCTGATACACCCGAGTCAGATCGCGATCGCAAACGAAGCGTTTTCGCCGACTGCCGCAGAGATCGAATTCGCGCGTCTGGTCATTACCGAATTCGCGCGGCCCGAGAATGCAAGCGTGGGGGTGTTGCGGGTTGATGGTAAGATGGTCGAACGGCTGCATCTGCAGCAGTGTGAGAGGCTGGTCGCGATTACGGAAATCCTGACTCGCAATGCCCAGGAAGCTGCGATGCCCGGGCGGCAGGTATGAACATTGAAGGAATCTCGGCGGTTGTGACCGGCGGCGCATCGGGACTGGGCCGCGCAACAGTCGAGCATCTGGTTGCCCGCGGGGCAAACGTGGTCATCGCCGACCTGCCTGGGTCGGCAGGTTCGGAATTGGCGCTTCGGCTGGGCCCGAAAGTGCGTTTCGTTCCCGCTGATGTCACCATTCCGGAACAGATGTCTGCGGTTTATGACGCAGCGGAGGAACTCGGCGTGTTACGAGCAGTGGTCAATTGCGCAGGGCGGGGCGGAACGGTCCGCGTTGTCGACAAGCATGGGGAACCCGGACCGCTCGATCTGTTCGAACATATCGTCCGGGTCAACTTGATCGGCACGTTCAACGTGCTGCGGTTGGGTGCGGCGCGAATGGCGAAAAACGAGCCTGTCGATGGTGAGCGGGGCGTGGTCATCATGACCTCTTCAGTCGCCGCCTATGAAGGGCAGGTCGGGCAGATTCCCTATGCTTCGGCCAAGGCCGGGATCGTTGGCATGACGATCGTCGCCGCGCGTGATCTGGCGCGTAGCTGCGTCCGTGTTTGCACGATCGCACCGGGCACGTTCGACACTCCGATCCTGTCGCGGTTTGGACCTGAAGTGTTGGAAGGCTTGGCCCGCGCGGTGCCACACCCGGCCCGGCTGGGGCGTCCGGCGGAATTTGCGATGCTGGCCGGCCAGATCATCGAAAACCCAATGCTCAACGGGGAAACCATCAGGCTCGACGGAGCAATCCGGATGCCGCCACGATGAGTGGCGCGGCGCCGCCACACAAGAGCGCGAAGGGAGACTGGTCATGAAAATCGGGATAATTGGCGTCGGCAAGATCGGAGCTACACTAGCCGCACGCTATGCCGGGGCCGGAAAGACAGTGGTCCTCGCCAATTCGCGTGGGCCAGCAACGCTGCGCGACCTCGCCGATTCCATCGGCGCTCAAGCTGGTACGGTGGCCGATGCGATCGCCGATGCCGACCTGGTGGTAGTCTCGATCCAGCAAAAGAGCATCCCTCTTCTGTCCGCAGCGTTTGCCGGTGCGCGAGGCGGCCAGTTCGTGCTGGACACCGGCAATTACATGCCGTTCCGCGATGGCCGGATCGAGGAAATCGAGTCCGGCATGGTCGAAAGCGAATGGGTCCAGCGCCAGCTCGGGCGGCCGACCATCAAGGCTTACAACAGCATCATGGCCGAGAGCTTGCGGCACCTTCACCGCCCTGCGAGAGCGAGCGGGCGGATCGCGCTGCCGGTGGCGGGCGACGACGACCGGGCGAAACGGATCGTGATGGAGCTTGTCGATATCTCAGGATTCGATCCCTGGGACTCGGGCGCCATCGCGGAGTCTTGGCGGCAGCAGCCGGGAATGCCAGCTTACTGCACAGACCTGACACTGAACGAGTTGCCTGCAGCGCTTGCGAGTGCGGACCGGATGGCCGGCCCCGCGATCCGAGATGCCTTCGCCAAGGAACTGCTCGAAGGTTGGGACACGCACAGCGCCGCCGACCGGATTGCGATCATTCGCCGTCATCAGCTGCGCAGTACTGATCAAAATCCCAGGACTTGAAACCAGACAACCAGAGAGCCCTAGCAATGAGCATCCAGCAAGAGGAAACAATTTTCGCGTCCGGTATGACGGAGGAGCGCGTCATGATCCAGGAACTTGCCCGGAATTTCACGCGAGATGAGGTCCGGCCGCTGGCCGATCGCCTCGATCCCGAGAAGGGCGACATTCCCGCCGATCTGATCGAGCGGATGGGTGAACTGGGCTTCTTCGGTATCCTCATCCCCGAGGAGCTGGGTGGATTGGGGCTTGGAGCCTACGAGTATTGCCTGGTTGCAGAAGAACTTGCCAAGGGCTGGATGAGCGTTGCCAGCCTCCCAGCGCGCGGCAACGCGTTCTACCGGACAATTGGTGGCAATGAGGACGAGCGTCGCCGCAAGATCGCCGCCATGGCAGCTGGTAAGTATCTCGGCGCGGCCGCATTGTCCGAGCCGGGCACCGGGTCCGACCTGTCGGGCGTGGCGTGCCGCGCGCGGCGTGAAGGCGATGAATGGGTTATCACGGGGAGCAAGTACTGGTGCACCTTCGCGGATGGTGCCGACTTCATCCGGGTGCTGTGCCGGATCGACGATGGATCGGGAGCAATGGGTGGAACCATCGGTCTTGCTGTCGAAAAGCCGCGCGGGCAGTTGCCTGATGGGGTGACTGGATCGCCAATCCCCAAAATCGGCTATTTCGGCTGGAAGACCTGGGAACTGTTCTTTGACGGGGTTCGCGTGCCCGCCGATCCCGACCGCGAGGATGGCCGGGCTTTTCAGAGCACGGCGCACGGCTTGGAGCTGGCCCGTGCGCACACGGCGGCCCGCTCGATCGGGGTCGCACAGGCGGCGCTAGACCACGCCGCGAACTACGCCACTGAACGGGTCCAGTTCGGCGAGCCGATCTCCAACTTCCAGGCGATCCGGTTCAAGATTGCCAAGATGGCGACCCAGATCGAGGCATGCCGGCACATGCTCTATCATACTTGCGAGGAAATCGACGCGGGCCGTGCCGCGAAGGTCAAGACATCGATGATCAAGTACCTCGCTTCTGAAATGGCAGAGGAAGTAACCAGCGAGGCGCTGCAGATCATGGGCGGCGCGGGTTATACAACGCTGCACCCGATCGAGCGATTCTGGCGCGATGCGCGGCTGACCAAAATCTTCGAAGGTACCTCCGAAATTCAGTTGCGCATCATCTCGGATGCGATGCTTGGCAAGCCCGTCGAGAGGCAGAAGGACTGATCCTATGGCCGCTCGTTCACTCAGACTCGCGGACGATCTCGCCGTGACCCGAAATTTGGCAATCGCCGCGCTATCCTATCCCAATTCTAAGATGCCAGTGGATGCGATTGCGGTGGCCAAGCAATGCATGCTTGACTGGTTCGCCGTGACGTTGGCTGGTGTGCACGAGGATTGCGCCGCGATCCTGCACGATGAGCTGGCTTCGACCGGCTCGGGCCCGTGTAGCGTTATTGGACGGCCGACACGCCTGTCGGCCCATGATGCGGCGTTGGTCAACGGCACGGCATCGCATGCGCTTGACTATGATGACGTGAACAAGGCCATCGCAGGCCATCCAACTGTTGTGGTCTTGCCAGCTGTCCTGGCCGTTGCCGAGGCTGAAGGGCGCAGCGGCCGCGACGCGCTGGCCGCGTTTGTTGCCGGCTACGAGATTGCCTGCATTTTAGGCGAACTGGTGGCCCCGTCGCATTATGCCGCTGGCTTCCATGCCACCGCGACGCTGGGTGCAATTGGCTCGGCGGTTGCCGCAGGACTATTGATGGGGCTCGACGAAACGCAGATGGAGCATGCCATTGGACTGGGGGCAACCCAGAGCGCGGGTCTGAAGGCGATGTTTGGCAGCATGGCTAAGCCGCTACACGCGGGCAAGGCCGGGGCTAACGGTGTGCTGGCTGCGCGGCTTGCAGCGCGTGGCTTCACCGCGCAGCCTGGCGGTCTGGAGGCCCATCAGGGGTTTATATCGACCCTAAGTAGCGAACCTCTCCGCGCGCCAATGATTGCACCACCGGGATCGCATGTCGTCAATACGCTCTTCAAGTACCACGCTGCCTGTTACGGGACCCATTCGTCCATTGATGCCCTGAGTGAGCTGATGGCGTCGCGCGGGCTGTCGGCTGACGACGTTGCCGCTGTGGATGTCCATGTCCCGCCCGGGCACCTGTCGGTGTGCAATATCTCCGATCCCGTTAACGGCCTGGAAGCCAAGTTCAGCCTACGCCAGACTCTGGCCATGGTGATGTGCGGGGTCGATACCGCAGCGCTCGCATCGTACACGGATGCGCTGAGCATTGATCCCCGCCTGGTCGATATCCGCCAGCGTGTGACAGTTCACGGCGACATGCCGGTGGGCGGTGAAGTGCGGATCGCGCTGCGCGCTGTTACCGGCGAGGTTCACGAGATCGTTCACAACACTGGCATCGTTGACACGGACATCGCGCGGCAGGGAGCAAGGATATCGGCAAAGTTCAAGAGCCTGGCAGAGCCGGTGATCGGGAGCGCTGCTGCGGAGGTGTTGATGGCCGGCGTGCTCGACATTGAGAATTGCACATCGGTGGAGGCGTTGCTGGCATCCGTCCGATAGCTGGCAGGCACGCCTGCTTCATAACAGATGGAATATCTCCGCGGTGATCTCTCGCTCCTATTGCTCAAGCGAGGGTTGCCGTCGAATGGACCTTCAGAATTTTGGAATGACAGCGACAGCCAATCGGCTTGATCCGGATGAGATTTGGAATATTCAAATGACCTCAGCAGCACATCAGGAAAAGCGCGGCGAGATCGGCGTGATCACAATCGATTCCCCGCCGGTCAACGCCTTGGGTATCAACGTCAGACGCGGTCTGGACAGCGCATTTCGCGCGTTGAGGGATGATCCCGCCGTCAAGGCGATCGTCCTGATCTGTGCGGGCCGGACGTTCTTTGCCGGAGCGGACATCTCCGAGTTCGGCAAAGAGCCGCAGGCGCCGCTGCTGGGCGATGTCTTCGCCTTGATCGAGAATTTGGGCAAGCCTGTCATCGCCGCGATCCACTGCACGGCGCTTGGCGGCGGCTGCGAACTGGCACTGGTCTGCAATTACCGCGTGGCAGTCCCTAGCGCCCGGATCGGCCTACCCGAGGTCAAGCTGGGCCTGCTGCCCGGTGCGGGCGGCACCCAGCGCTTGCCCCGGCTAATTGGCCCGGAATTGGCGCTCGACTTGATCCTGTTCGGCCGCTCAATTGATGCAGCGGAAGCCTTGCGGTTAGGGGTGATCGACAAGGTTGTAAGCGAGGGTGCGCTGCTCGATGAGGCGATCGCCTTCGCCGCCGAAATGGTGGCGCAGGGCAAACCGCTGACCCGTGTGCGAGACCGTGAGGATCAGATCGCACAGAGCAGGGATCATCCGGAGATCTTCGCCGCTGCCCGCGCCCGAGCGGCCAAGACCGCCCGCGGGTTTCTGGCACCCGAAAACATCATCAAGGCCGTCGAGGCGGCGGTGTCGCTCCCGTTTGATGAAGGCATGCAGCGCGAGCGCGAGCTGTTTGTTGAACTTCGCGATTCGACCCAGAGTGCAGCTCAGCGCTACTATTTCTTCGCCGAGCGCAAGGCCGGCAAGGTGCCGGGTCTGCCGACAGCCCCTGCCGACCTTAAGATCGAGCGGGTCGGCGTAATCGGTGCCGGTACGATGGGCGGCGGCATCTCGATGAATTTTCTCAGTGCTGGTATTCCCGTGACCCTGTTGGAAATGAGCCAAGAAGCGCTTGACCGGGGGATTGGCGTGATCCGCCGCAACTACGAGAACAGCGCCAGGCGTGGCAGGATATCCGATGTTGAGGTCGAAAGGTGCATGGACCTGATCACACCGTCGCTAGACATGGGCGATCTGGGCGAAGTGGATGTGGTGATCGAGGCTGTATTCGAGCGCATGGACGTCAAACAGGATATTTTTGCCAAGCTCGACAAGATTGCCAAACCCCATGCGATTCTCGCCACCAACACCTCATTCCTGAATGTCGACGAGATTGCCGCCGCGACCAGCCGTCCTGAATCCGTGCTTGGGCTGCACTTCTTTTCACCCGCCAACGTGATGCGGCTGCTGGAGGTCGTGCGCGCTGCCAGGACTTCGGAGTCGGTGCTGGCAGCCTCAATGGCACTGTCGTCGCGGATCGGAAAGGTAGCTGTAGTGAGCGGGGTGTGTGATGGCTTCATTGCCAACCGAATAATGACCCCGCGTCGTGAACAGGCAGAGGCTGTCATCCTTGAAGGGACTACGCCTCAGGATGTCGACAAGGCACTTTATGACTTCGGCTTCACAATGGGGCCGTTTGCGACCATGGATCTGGTCGGGCTGGATGTAATTGACCGGAGTGAACCTTATCGCACCGTGAAGGCGGATTTGCTGAAGGCTGGGCGGCGCGGGCAGAAGTCGGGAGCCGGTTATTACGACTATGACGAAAGCCGTCGCCCCTCACCTTCGGAACTGGTTGCGAAGATCATCGCCGAGGTGGCAGCTGAGCGCGGCATTGTCCAGCATCCGCCACTTAATCAGGAAGAGTTGGTCTGCCGATTGCTCTACCCAGTCGTAAATGAAGGCGCGCGGATTCTTCAGGAAGGTATTGCCCAGCGCGCATCGGACATTGATGTCGCCTGCATCCTTGGTTACGGCTGGCCGGTATACACGGGCGGCCCGATGTTCTGGGCCGACAGTATCGGGCTGGCGCAGATCGTGACTGGACTCCGTGCCATGGCGGAGCGGTTCGGTTCGCAATTCGAACCCGCTGAACTGCTCGTTCGCAAATCGGAGGCCGGTGACCGGCTCACAGATTAAGTGGGGAGAGGGTGGAGCTGCCGGCGAGGTGCTTCATCTCGCCCTGCGGCGGCGCGCCGCTTTTGCTTAACGGGGCGGCATTCAGTTGAACGCGATGCAGATCTTGCCGAACTGAGTGCCGCCCCGCTGTATGTGCAAGGCGTCGGGGGCCTTGTGGAAAGGCACAACCTCGTCGATTACAGGGCGCATTCCGCTGGCGGCGATGGCCCGGTTCATTGCCTCGAAATCATCGCGGCTACCAACCGAAATCCCGTGCAGATGCAGGTTGCGGCCAAAGATAGCCGACATCGCCAGTTCCTGCGTCCGTCCGCCGAGTACGCCGATGATGCAAATCTGGCCGCCTACCCGGGCCGCAGTAAGTGACTGGTTGATGGTACCGGCTCCGCCGACTTCCACCACGATATCCGCGCCGCGCCCGCCTGTCTGTTCCAGGACGCGCTGGCCCCATTCAGGGCAATCGCGGTAGTTGATCAGGTGATCCGCGCCCAATGTACGGCCGCGCTCGAGCTTGGCGTCGCTGCTTGAGGTCAGAATCACCGTTGCTCCATGCAATTTAGCAAATTGCAGCGCGAACAGAGAGACTCCGCCGGTACCCTGGACTACCACTGTCATCCCTGCACGTACCCGCGCGCAAGTCACTAGTGCGCGCCAGGCTGTCACCGCTGCGCAGGGTAGAGTAGCTGCTTCGACATAGCTCAGATGATCCGGGATCTTCACCAGTTCCTCAGCATTGATCAGCAGGCGCTCTTGGAGGACGCCTGGGGTCGAAGCTGATCCGCGCGCCTTCAACCGGTTTTCGTTGGTTGGCGGACCAGTCAGCCAGTCGCGGAAGAACGTAGGGCACACCCGATCACCGGGACCCACTCGGATGGTGTCGACGCCAATGGCGATTACTTCACCGGCGCAGTCCGAAAGGGGAATCTGCGGAAGGCGGCCCAGCGGAAAGGCGTTGGTGACTGTTGTGACATCGCGGTAGTTCGATGCAGCTGCGTGGACCTGCACCAAGGCCTGGCCAGGGCCGGGCAACGGAGGGTCGGGGAGCTCGACCATTTCAAGGTGTTCGAGCCCCCATTCAAGGGTGTTCTGCCAGGCATGCATGTCGGTATCCTTCTCAGCACTCAGAGTGAGCGGGCTCGCGCCACACGGGTAATGGCGAAGGCATTTGACTAGCCCTCGCTTACGGCGGGAAATCCGGCACGCGCTTCTGCGGCGAAGGCGGTGCGGATCCAGAATAGCAGCAGCAACCCAGGGCACAGAGTCGCCGCGCACACCAGTGAGATGGACAGGCCGAGATGGCCGTCCCCAGCAAAGAACCATCGCTCGAACAGCGGCACGGCGATGGGGCCGACGCTTTGGCCGACGATGCCGATGGTCAGGAAAAAGATGGCCACAAAGGTTGCTCGCATCTGCATCGGCGCCACTTCTTGCATAGATACCATGATGTTGGTGCTCCCGCCCAGCGCACCAATCATTCCAGCACACATCAGGGCCAGGCGGAACTCCGGATTTGGCTGTATGGGTCCCGCCCCCAAGCAAACAAGAGCCAACAGGAAGCAGCCGATGCTTACCAGCACGACCGCGTCATCCCGTCCTCTTGCGCGAAGGCGGCGCGTCAGCAACGGGGCGCCCAGCGAACCTGTGATACCGGCGACGAAAGTGACAAGCCCGACGATCCAGCCAGCTTGCCCCACATCCCATTCGAAGTCTCGCTTGAGCAGTTCGACAAACCAGTTGCTGACCGCGTTTCCCGCTACTCCGGCGATCGCAGAGCCCATGAACAGGCCAGGGTAGAGCTTTCTGCGATGCGATAGCTGTGCGAGAACAACCTTCAAGGGTGCAGCGGTTATCCCATCCGAGCGGCCTTCGCGCTGGGGCTCCCGCGTGGTCAGCGCATAAAGGGCGACCAGAACAATGCCTGGCAGGCCCGCCAGCAACAGAATTATGCGCCAAGTCGGAATGGACTCGAGCGCAGCGCCCAGGCCATTGAGTTCGATGTAGTGGATCATTGCACCGCCGCCGAAATAGGCGATCGGCATCCCTACGTAGGCCGATGCGCTGTAGATGCTGGCCGCCATGCTGCGGTGCTGTAGCGGAAAAAGATCGCCAATTAAGGAGTAGGCCGCAGGCGTCAGTACAGCTTCGCCGACGGCCAACCCCAGCCGCAGTACGAGCAGCATGGAGAACGAAGCTGAGGCGCCCGATGCCATCGTGCAAACGCACCACAATGTGACGCCGCCGATGATCAGCAGCTTGCGATTCCCATGATCCGCAAGCCGCGCCATTGGCAGGCTGAGCAGTGAATAGGCTACGCTGAAGGCGATACCCAGCAACAAGCCGATCTGCACGTCGCTGAGTGAAAAGGCGGCCTTGATTGGCCCGATCATCAGGGCCAGGATGGTCCGGTCAAACAGTGACAAGATATATAGCGTGCATAGCAGGCCAAGAGTCCACCACGCCTTGTTCGGGGGAATATTACGGTTGAAGATATCGTCTGCTGTTTGAGCCATGCCCCCCCGGTGGCCGGTGGCCGGTGCCGCAGTCTACTTTGTCGACGTCAGTGCTGCCATATTACATCCCCCCGGACAATCACTACCGATGGCAGGAGTAGCGCTCCACTGCACTATCACAGATACAATCAAAATCTGTAGGCGGTGGTTACCGGCCAGGCTCCTTGGTAACACTGCGACATATAAGGAAGACCTGACGGGTGTTCTTCGATTCCATAGCGGATTAACGGCATGGACCTGAGACAGTTGCGGTGTTCCTCCGTTCTGGCTGAGACACTGAATTTCAATCGGGCTGCTGCGCGCCTGAACATGGCTCAGCCCCCACTTGGCGTTGCTATCCGCAAGCTGGTGAAAGGTCTCGGCACTGCGCAGGAAGCCTTGCAGCTCCAAACAATCTTATGCTTGGTCCTTGCGGGCCTAGGCGTTGCGCGGGTTCCCTGGAAGACCGGAGGCTTTGCTCCCAACAGCGTGGAATTTGTCGAATTGGACGGGGATATGGCGATCGAGTTGGGGATCGCCCATTCACAAGGCGGAGCTTAGAAGAATTGTTTGATTCCCTTACCCTGGCATCACTGCCTGCAGAGGATGACGATCTGCGTTTGATGGTCCGCGATCTGATTGTTAACCACATTAAAAGCATGCCGTTGTGGCGAAGAGCTCGTTCTTGGCAAGGATTCAGCGCTGATTTCAGTAAGGCTCTGGGCCGCGCCGGACTTCTCGGGCTGACCATTCCCAAGGCGCTGGGCGGACACGAGCGCGGGCCATTCGCGCGTTTCGTGGTGGTCGAGGAATTGTTGTCCGCCGGGGCACCGGTAGCTGCTCACTGGATAGCTGACCGACAGAGCGCGCCGTTGATCATGAGTTGCGGGACCGAAGCGCAGCGTGAACGCTATATTCCAGGCATTTGTCGTGGCGAGATCCTGTTCTGCATCGGCATGAGTGAGCCGGGTTCCGGTTCAGACCTGGCGAGCGTCCGCACCCGCGCGGAAATGGTCGATGGTGGCTGGGTGGTCAATGGCCAGAAGGTCTGGACCACTAACGCGATGCATTCGGACTACATGATCGCGCTGGTGCGAACCTCTGGCACCCCGGCCGATCGTCACGCGGGGCTTTCGCAGTTGATCATAGATCTCAAGGCTCCGGGTGTGACCATTCGCCCGATCGTGGACCTGACCGGCGATGCACACTTTGCCGAGGTGTTTTTCGAAGATGTGCGGCTCGATGGAGACGCACTGATCGGGCAGGAGGGTGAGGGCTGGAAACAGTGCACTGCCGAACTTGCGTTCGAGCGCAGCGGACCTGAACGGATCTACTCAAGTGTCGTCCTGTTGGATGCGTGGATCCAGCATCTGCAGGCTTGCGGGAGGCGTGATGCTGCAACGCTGGTGGGACGGCTGACCGCAGAACTTGCCACACTGCGCGCCATGTCGATCGCCTGCACCAGCCGGCTCGCAATGGGCGAAAGCCCTGTGGTCGAAGCAAGCCTGGTTAAGGACCTGGGCACCTCGTTCGAACAGGAGCTGCCACTGGTCATCGGTGATGATCTTGCGGCTCATCCTGACGAGCCAGTCAGCGACGAACTGTACCAAACCCTGATGTACGTCACCCATATTGCCCCAAGCTTTTCGCTGCGTGGCGGCACCCGTGAAATCCTGCGAGGCATCACCGCGCGCGGGATGGGCCTGCGCTGAAGTGGAGATCGACCCGATGGACAGCCAGGAAATCATCGAACCTTTTGCCCGGATGCTCAATGCCGCTGTGGGCCCGGCCGAAGTGCGCGAGGCAGAGCGGAGTAACTCACTCGGCGCAATCTGGGATAGCCTGTCTTCGTCTGGCTACCTCGATGCACTGATTGCAGAAGATCGCGGCGGCGCCGGTTTTGGCCTGGCCGATGTGTTTCCACTGCTCGCCTTGGTCGGTGCCAAGGGGGTGCCTGCACCGGTGGGAGAGACGATGATCGCCCGCGCGCTTGCGGCAGAAGCCGGCATCACGCTTTCGGATGGACCGATCGCCCTGGCGACGGGGCAGGTAGATGGACAGGTAGTTACCTGCGCCCGCGTCGCGCAGCAGATCCTCTATGACAACGGCGCCGAATTGGTGCTGCTGGCTGCGGCAGATTGCAGCTTGCGGGCCACGGGCATCGAATTCTCACTGGCGGCGCGAGCCGATCTTTCAAGAATTCGAGGGCAAATTCTGCCGCGCCCTGCAGGGGGACTGCTCTCGATTGCGGCAATCTTGAGGTCGATCCTGATCGCTGGTGCTGCAAACCAGCTGGTCGAGCAGTCCACGGTCTTCGCCAATGAGCGCGTACAGTTTGGCAAGCCTATTGGGCGGCAGCAATCGCTTCAACACAATCTGGCCGTGATGGCCGAAAATGCGATTGCGGCGCGGATCGCAGCCCAGCTCGGCGCGGCTGGCGGATTGGCTCCGTCACTGGCTGCAGCGGCAACGGCTAAATCGGTCAGTTCAAGGGCTGCAGCACTAATCGCAAATTCAGCGCATGCGCTCCATGGGGCCATCGGGATCAGCGAGGAATACGATTTGCAACTCCTGACTCGTCGTCTGCACGAATGGAGGATGGCCGACGGATCGGAAGGATACTGGAGCGGGCTGCTGGGGGCGAGCAGGCTAAGCTGTCCGGCGACTTCAGTCGATTGGGTAAGGGCAGAGATCTTTGCCTGATTGCTGTTACCATCCGCCAGCCCAGCGGACGCGTTGGGCCATTCATTGGTGCTGCCGTGCACTTTCATTCTGTATGCGATATCTACGGCGACGTCTGGATGGAGCAGTGATGCAAGCCTAGAATTCCCGATCGAGCCTGAAGAATGGCAACGCCCGCCGCTGGCTCGGCTCGCTAGATTACTCTCGGCAGACAAGGGATGGCAAAAATGGCTGATATGACAACCCATCGCGACACGCGCGCAGATGCGGCTGACAACACTCTATCATTCCAGGAAACCGTGCGAGCGCGACGCTCCTATAGGGGATTTCTCAGCCAGCCGTTACCCGACGCGCTGATTGCCGAAGTGCTTCAGGATGCCCAGCTCGCTCCTTCCAATTGCAATACTCAGCCCTGGAACGTGCATATCGTCTCCGGCGCAAAGCGAGACGAGCTTTCGCGGATTCTCATGGCGAAGAGCGAGGCGGGCCAAACCTCGCCTGACTTCTCATTCGACATGAGTGAATTCTACGGTTGCTACGGCGAGCGGAAGGATGCGCACAGTAAGGCCTACTACGAGATTGAGAACGTCATGCGCGATGACGCTGAGGGCCGCAGACGCGTGGCTTCCCGCAACTATACGTTTTTCAATGCGCCGCACGTGGCGCTGCTGTTCATGCCTTCTTTTGGAGACAATGTGCGAACTGCCGGTGATATCGGAATGTACGGTCAAACTTTCCTGTTGTCGCTTGCCGCTCGCGGCGTGGGTGGGATTCCCCTGACCTCGCTCGGGCAGTTTGCTGAGACCATCCGCGAAGTTTTGGGGATTTCCGCCAAATTTAAGATGTTGTTTGGAATCGCGTTTGGCTATCCAGACGAGGCTGCTCCCAGCTACCGGCGGCCCCGGGCACGAGCGGACATCGGTGAGAGCGTCACTTTCCACACTTAGGTCGCGCGCGCAGTATTTGGCGGCATTTGAGCCCTATCGGGCGTTCAGCCTCGGCAGGCGCGTCACCTGGGATTGAATGCCCATGTAATAAGTGGCGCCAGTGGACTTCGCAGCGGCCTTGCGGTGCAGTTGGCGCTGGATTTTAGCTCGAGCCTTGCTCACTATCCGCCTGGTTTACAGCACGGGCCATTGGCGAGAGTGAGGCCGGGTGACTGCCGTCATCCGGGCTGCAATTTGCCAGTTAGCCACTGATTTGTCTCTTGCACGGATGCCAAAACATGGAAGTCATTGATTGTCAGGTCCACATCATCGATCGGAACCGGCCGGAACGGCCATGGGTGCCTGGTTTTGCGGAATCGCTCGCGGGCACGCTTGCGGGTGAGATCTTCACCACAGGCTCGGCCATCATCACCGACGAAGAGATGGTGGCTGCCATGGACCGCGCCGGAGTGGATGGCGCGCTGCTGGTGCCAACCAGCCACTACGGCTGGGATAACAGCTATTCGGTGGAAGCCGCGCGAAAGTGGCCCGAGCGTTTCCGCGTGGTCGGACGGGTCGAGCCCTTCGCCGATGACGTCGAGGCGCGGATGCAGGCTTGGGCCGCTGAACCGATGGCAGTCGGAATCCGCCTTCTACTCAAGACGGAAGCTGAGGCTGATGGCTCAAGCTATGATCGCATCCTAGCCAGCGCAGCGGAAAACCTAATGCCAGTCTGCGTCCATTGCAGCGGCATTTTGCCGGCGATGGAGCGGATGGCTCGCCGCCATCCGACCGTGCAATTGGTGATCGACCACGTCGGCATGCACCAGCCGCCGATGCACGATCCGGGGCCGCAGCCACTGCACGACCTGCCGCAACTGCTAGCCATGGCCAGCCTGCCCAACGTCGCGGTCAAGCTAAGCGGTCTGCCATCGCTCTCGCTCGAGCCTTTTCCATTCCGCGACCTGGAGAAGCCGTTGCGCCAGATCATCGACGCCTTCGGGGTCGAGCGCCTAATGTGGGGCACTGACTGGACGCGGGTGGTCCACCTTTATTCGTATCGAGATACAGTGCGCTTCATCACTGAATCGCCCGAGTTGGACGAGGTTGAGAAGCAAGCCCTGCTCGGCGGTTCGCTACGCAGGATCTTTGGTTGGCCAGCCTCGTGAATTGCCCCGCTCGCGGCTGGTGAACTAGGCGCAGCGGCAGCATAAGTGCGATGGGAGCGGCGAAAGGAGATGAATGTGGCACAGTACAAACCGGAATGGCTCGATCTTGTCAAAGAGGAACCGATCGACCCTGATTTGCCGATTATTGACCCTCACTGCCACCTCTACGACGATCCGGTCCGTCGCGCGACGATGGGCGGATTCATGACAGAAGAGTTTCTCGACACTATCGCGACCTCGGGTCACAACATCGTCTCAACGGTGCACTGCGAGGCCTACCGCACTTTCGTCGACGAGGATGCGCCACCGGAGTTCCAGGCGGTGGCCGAAACCCGGGCGGCGACCCGCGTCGGGGAGGAGGCGCAGGCCCGCGATCCCGCAGGTCCGCGTCTGTCGGAGGGCATCATATGCTACGCCAACATGGCTCTAGGCGACGGACTTGACGCAGTAATTGCCGCCCACCGCGAAGCCGCCAAGGGACGCCTGCGCGGCGTCCGCGCCTGGACGATGAGTGACCCTGAAGTTGCTTTGCCTTACGCATCCAGCGCCGATTGTATGGCTGCGCCCGAATTCATCGCGGGGGCAAAGCGGTTGGCCGAACACAAGCTGACGTGGGATGCCTGCGCTTTTCACCCGCAGCTTCCCCATGTAGCAACATTGGCCGGGCAAGTGCCTGATCTCCCGATCGTGCTAAATCATGTCGGGATTCCTATCTACACTGGGCGTTTCAAGGACAAATTTCAGGAAACCTACCAAAATTGGCTGGCCATGATGACGGATCTCGCCAGCTTTCCGAACGTCTATGTCAAAGTGTCTGGCCTGCTCATGAACTTTTCGGGCATGGCCTTTGATGACAAGCCGATGCCTCCAACTTCGCAGCAGGCTGCAGATGTCATGCACGACCACTACATCGCCGCGATCGACCTTTTCGGGCCCGACCGCTGCATGTTTTCCAGCAACTTCCCTCGCGACCGACTAACTATCTCTTACGGCGTACTCTGGAACGCGCACAAAATTCTAGCCGGGCAATATACTGCAGAGGAACGCACGAAACTGTTTAGTGGGACGGCAGCAAAAGTATACAATCTACTGGACCCCAATGCTGATCGATCCCGCACAGGGCACTAGCGTCCAGCCACTTTGAAAATCGGGACCTTGAGGATCTTCGGGCAATGGAAAGCGGCTAAGTGGTTAGTTGTAAATATGCTCTGCCTCAACGTGTGGTGACTTCGTATGACGCTCAGTAATTGTCCTGTGAAGGCCACAGGCGCGCGTATCAGCAAGTCGCAATATGATGATGCGTTATGCAGCGAGCTGCAATTCCGCCTAGCGCAACCTCGGCCGCGAAGAGTTCCAATTTCTCCGGTGCGTTACCGTCGAACCCATGGCTTATCTCAGCAGGAGCGGGACGGGTCACGTCGGTTTTGCTCCCAGCGTCTCGTAAAAGCCAGGGAGACCGCCGAAGCCTTCAGGCTGACGGGAACGCTAGGCGACCTTGGACGGGCCTGTTCCTTAGTTCTCATCCATGGGCAGGCGTCGATGACCCGCTCCCGCATGTGATAATCCAGCGGCCCATCGTGACCTAGACGAAATCCTGCATGACTTTGAGCTAGACCGAAGTCGGTGCATCGCTCAAGCACCAGATTGGCAGGTCGGAGTTCTTGAGATTGTCTCGAACCGTGATGATCTCATTATAGCCGTCGATGACAAAGCAAGCCACCACGCGGTGTGAGCAGGCACATTCGCCGCATTTGCCAACTCCATGGCACCAATTGATTGAGTCGACGCATCGAATGTCCGATGCGCACAGACCTTTATGTAATAGCCGCAACCGCCTGCTTTGGGCTCCGATCAATCAGATTTATCCTTAGCCAGTCGCCAGCACCTTAATTAATGGCCGGCGCAAACTGTATTTGTAATGATGCATGTCAGGGCTTGATTTTAGACTTTACGGCGGCGTATTTGATTGAGGAACTATATTTCGTTCCAAATTGCATTATTAGTTTATTATATACTAACTTGATCAAGCAATAGTCCAATACTATTACACAAGTTTAATTATATTATAAACATCTGAAATAAACGGCTTTTGTTTATGTCTTTTAAGACTCGGATCACCGAAATGCTCGGCATCGAGCACCCCATCATCCAGGGCGGCATGCAGGGTGTCGGAACAGCAGACCTCGCCAGCGCAGTGTCCAACGCAGGCGGGCTTGGTATCCTGACCGCACTAACCCAGCGGAGTCCCGACGCGCTGCGCGCGGAGATCGAGCGTTGCCGTTCGATGACCGGCAAGCCCTTCGGCGTAAACATGACTGTGTTCCCGACAAGCAACGCGCCCGATTACAAGGCCTATGCGCTGGCGATCATCGATTCCGGCGTGAAGATTGTGGAAACGGCGGGCGGGTCAGCAGTCCGTGGAATCTGGGAAATGCTTAAGCCACACGGCATCACCATCCTACACAAGTGCACCGCGGTCCGCCACGCGGTTTCGGCGGAAAAGGCAGGCTGCGACATCATCTCGATCGACGGCTTCGAATGCGCGGGCCACCCGGGTGAGGACGATATTCCGGGACTGATCCTGATTCCCGCCGCCGCCGACAAGGTGCAGGTTCCGCTGATTGCGAGCGGAGGCTTCGGCGACGGGCGCGGCCTTGCCGCCGCGCTTGCGTTGGGCGCGGAAGGGATCAACATGGGCACCCGGTTCTGCGCGACGATCGAGGCGCCGATCCACGACAACATCAAACAGGCCTACCTCGACAACGACGAGCGCGGCTCGGTGCTGATCTTCCGTAGCCTGAAGAATACCGGTCGCGTCGGTCGCAGCGCGGTTTCGGAGGAAGTCGCCCGCCGCCTCGCCGTGCCGGGGGCGACCTTCGGCGACGTCAAGGAACTGGTCGCCGGCGCGGTCGGACTCGAGATGCTGAAAACGGGCGATCTGTCTAAGGGCATCTTCTGGGCCGGCATGGTCCAGGGCCTGGTCCACGACATCCCGACCTGCGAAGCGCTGATCAATCGTATCGTCGCCGACGCCGAAGCGATCATCAGGGGTCGTCTTATCGGCCAGATCGCCTGATAGGAACCGCGCCATGAGGATCGATTCCACCACAGCCGCCGAAGTTACCGGCGGCGTTTCGGGCCTCGGCCGGGCGAGCGCCGAGGCGTTGGCCGCCGACAGCGTGAAAGTTGCCATTTGCGACCTCAACGAGGAACTGGGCGACGGAGGGGCCAGGGCCAAGGCGGATAGGTCTGCAAGGTCGACATCTTGAGCAAGGTATCGGTCCTCGCCAGGCTCGAAAAGGCCTGCGCTGCCCACGGTCAGGAGAGGATCCTCGTCCACTCCGCGATGGTCAACCGTAAGCGCAAGACCGTTGGCCGAATCCGCGAGACGAGTGAACTGACCTGCTTCTTGATCGAGGACTGCGAATTTCCCGCCCATGGTATCCTGGCTTCGACCTACCGATTTGCCTCGCTCACCGCGCTGAAAATGGCCGGGGCTGATCCGCTGGAAGGCAGAGAGCGGGGCACTATCGTGCTGACCTCATCCGACGTCGCACAGCATGTGCAGGTCGGGGCAGGTTGCCCATGGCTCGCTGAAGGCCGGAGTCAGCGGCATAGTCCTGCCAGGCGCGCGACCTGATGGACATGGGCATCCGGGTCAACGCGATCAAACCGGGGATCTTCAACACCCCTCTGCTCGCCCGCAATTCGCAGAAGATACTCGACGGGCTCAACGCCTCGGTTCCATTCCCTAAGCGAATGGGCAAGCCCGAGGTATTCGCCAGCCTGGTGATGGTACTGGTCCGCAATTCGCATTTTTACGCCCCAGTCGGTCCGCCTCGACGGTGCGATCTGCATGGTGCCCCGCTAACCTAAAAGGATATTTCCATGACCGAAGCCCATATTGTCGATGCCGTCCGCACCCCGCGCGGGATTGGCAAGCAGGGCAAGGGCGCGCTGGCGCACCTCCACCCGCATGACCTCGGTGCCGCAGTGCTGCGCGCCCTGCGCGATCGCAACGCCATCGACACCAGCAAGGTCGACGACATTATCTGGTCGTGCAGCCAGCAGCGCGGCAAGCAGGGCGGCGACATCGGCCGCCTCTCGGCGCTGTGGGCGGGTTATGACAATGCCGCCAGCGGCGTGACGCTCGACCGTTTCTGCGGCGGCGGCATATCAAGTGTCGGCTTTGCGGCGGGTCAGATCATGGCGGGCTTCGAGGACGTGGTCATCGCCGGCGGGACCGAGATGATGAGCTACCACAGCGAACTCGACGCGCTGGAAAGCCAGACCGAGCTCGGCAAACTGGGCCGAGCGCGCGGGAACTTTGAACTCTACGAAGATCAGCCGATTTCCGCCGTCGGCGTCGCTGCCGACGCCATCGCTGCGATCGAAGGCATCAGCCGCACGGAACTCGAGGCGTTGGGCGTCGAAAGCCAGCGCAAGGCCAAGATGGCTATCGACGATGGCCGCTTCGCGAAGAGCCTGATCCCGGTCTACAACCGCGATGGCACCCTCGCGCTGGATCACGACGAATACCCCCGCCCGGAAACCACCGCCCAGACACTGGCCGGCCTCAAGCCCGCCTTCGTGGCGATGGAGCAGGTCGCCGCTGCGCCCGACGGCACGACTATGCGCCAGATGATCGAGCGCAAGTATCCCGACCTTAAGTGGGAGCCGACCCACCACGTCGGCACCTCCTCTGGCGTGGTCGATGGATCTGCCGCGTTGCTGCTCGCCTCTAAAGCCGGCCTCAAGGCTAATGGCTGGAAGCCGCGCGCGCGGATCGTCACTGCGGTCAACGCGGGCGATTGCCCGACCTTGATCCTCAACGCCCCGGTCCCGGCGGCGAAGAAGGCGCTGGAGCGCGCCGGCTTGGGGGTGGCCGACATCGACGTCTGGGAAATCAACGAGGCTTTCGCAGTGGTCACCGAGAAGGCGATCCGCGATCTCGGGATCGACCGAGCACGCGTCAACATCAATGGCGGCGCGATCGCGCTGGGGCACCCGATCGGGGCGACAGGATCGATCCTGATCGGCACGGCATTGGACGAGCTGGAGCGATCGGGCGGGCGATACGCGCTGATCACCATGTGCGCCTTTGGCGGCATGGCCCCGGCGATCATCATCGAGCGAATTTAAAGGAGTGAACACTATGAAGGCCCTAGTATGCGTGAAGCGCGTGATCGACTTCAAGGTAAAGCTGCGGATTAAGTCCCATGGCACGGGCGTCGGTGACGATCTCGACCGGGCTGCCATGGCGTTTCAATGCTTTCCTAAGGAAGCGGAGCGCAGCCCATTTATCACGTTTTTCGTGACATAGCTCTCCAGGATATCGCCTTCCTGATCGACCGCGCGCCACAGGTAATGCGTCTCGCCATTGATCTTTACGAGAACCTCATCCGTGTGCCAGTGCCATCGCCTGAAGCCTCGCATCCCGCTGATCCGCTGCTGTCGGTTGTCGGCCGCGAGCAATCGAAGCAGCCTCAATCACATGACTAGTAATCCAATCTTGCGAACCGAGAATTCTATGAATCCAGAAACCGTCAAGCCCCGCTTCCTAGATGATGATCACCGGGTAGCGTTCGCCAACGCGCGTTTGCGCTTTGTCTCGCAACGCCTCAAGGCGAGCCAGCAAAGACGGGATATAGCCGCCTGATACCGTGTGACGAAACTTTTTATAGCTATCAGGTGATAGCGACGCTTCCAGCCAAATCGATTTCAAAGGTTCCAGGGAAACGAAATTCGCGCCAAGTTCAATTTGGATGGCTGCGGGTTGCGAAACGGTGGCTGATGGCATGGCAAGTAATTTCAGGTCGGTTGGTAACAAACCGACTCTGATCCTCTTCAGGCCGCTATCCAACTCTTATCATGGGATTTTTTTCAGCACCGGACGTGGATCCCAGAAACCGCAACCTATATACCGGTGCGGGGCTGTCCACCCATCATGTCACTCAGACGAACACCCGCCCGGCACTCTGATGCTAACTCACCATTCTTGGTATATCGGGTCGTTCGGGTAAAGATCGCCGAATACTGTCGTGGCGGGCATGTTGAATATGCCGAAGAAGTCCTTGGCACCCTCCAGTTCGTGGGCATAGTCAAAGATGCACACTCGGCGCAGGATCTTCCATTCGCCGTCCCGCTTCTCACACAAGTCGCGATAGCGCCCGCCAGTAACCTTGGTCACATTCTTGTCAGCGAAGATCATGACATAAAGGAAAACAGACTCGCACTTGGCCTGATTTTCTCCGTCCAGCTCAATCAGGACGTTGGAGCAGTGGTGAAGCGCCGAATGGCCTGAAACCTTTTGCCCGTCATAGGCCCACTGGCAGAATTCGCGCCCATTGCCTACGAATGCGGCGTGATCGTCCGTACCGTCGGGCCAATAGGCCGACTGCATCATGGCAAGATCCTTGCGGTCCTGGCCACGAACATAACGCATTAGATTCTCATAGATGTTCTGTTTTTCAACCAGATCGCGCACGACCTTAGGAAGATTGTCCAGTTCATTAGCCACTTCGTTTCTCCTGCTTTGTTGATTGAAGAATCTGGGCCGCGAGCCGCAGTCATGTCGCTTGGTCGGCCGTCTCCTGATCGTCTTCCTTGATGATTACATCAACCTGTGCCTTGGACAGCCCGGCCTCAATCAGCAATTGGCGCGTATGTTCTCCGAGGAGCGGTGCTCGGCGAGCAACCTGACCTGGCGTCAACGTCATTTTGATAGGCACCCCGGCGATCGTCACCGGGGCGGTGCCGGGATTTTCGACCTGGACCAACATCTGGCGAGCTGAAAAATGCGCATCGGCACTTATATCGTCGATATTCATGACCGGACCAAATGGGATCTTTCCGCCCAATCGATTCATCAGTTCCGACTTTGTAAACTGCTTCGAACGCGCGCCAACCTCGCGGATCAGCTGCAACCGATTCGTCGTGCGGCCTTCCCGGCTGGAGTAGCGCGGGTCGGCCATCAATTCAGGTGCATCAAGTTCATTGCACAGGATGGCGAAGAACGAATCTTGCTGAGCAGCTACGGTAATGAAGCCATCCTTGGCCGGAAACATGCCGAACGGGCACAGGAACGGGTGGTGGTTGCCCTCCGGCCCGGGAACAGCGCCTTGGACCGAGTTTTGCCACACCATCCGCTCGCAGACTGCCAGCACCGCATCGGTCATAGCAACGTCGACAAACTGGCCTTCGCCCGTACGCCTGGCGTGATGGATTGCCGCGAGCACGCCGAACCCCAGCATCATGCCCGGGATGATATCGCCAACGCCTGGCCCCACCTTGGTCGGGGTCTCGGCATCAGGGCCAGTAATCGCCATTATGCCGCCCATTGCTTGGGCGACAACATCGAACGCGGGCCATTCGAGATAAGGCGAGGCTCCGGTCCGGACATCGCCGAAGCCGCGCAGCGCGCCATAGACCAAGCGCGGATTGAGCTCTTTCAGGGTTTCATAACCAAGCCCGAGCCGATCCATAACGCCTGCGCGGAAATTCTCTACCACAGCGTCCGCATCCCGCACCAGCGCCTTCAACGCCTCGCGACCTTCTTCGGTCTTGAGGTCCAGTACGACGCTGAGCTTGTTGCGATCGATGCTCTGGAAATAGCCGCCTAGGACGCGCTGCGTATCGTCAGCGCGGAAAGGACCGCCGGGACGGGTCAGGTCGCCATGCGGAGGTTCAACCTTAATAACGGTAGCCCCGTGATCAGCCAGCATCATCGTTCCATAAGGCCCCGCGAGCATCTGGGTGAGATCGATAATCTGGATATCCGACAGAGCGCCGAAACCTGCGTTGCCGTGCATCGATTCAAGCTCCTGTTGCCCCGGTCCTGTGTGCCCGATCGAGGAAGCTGACCATTGGGTAGCTTCAACGCGGTCCTCTATCCTCTGGAGGTATATTGGAGCTATTGCATAAGGTGCAACGCGCATCCGGCATGCATGGGATTCCATTACGATTGCAATTTGACGTGGTTCCAGGGCCAATTTTGCTTGGCTCGGACGGGTCAGGCATTCAGATCACGCCAGCAATACACCCCACGCAGCCCGCCGGGCACGCCCGCTGGTTCAGCATGTTTAGGAAGATGACCAATGGCCTGGAGCTTCAATACCGAACCCGAATTCCAGCTGGAGCTTGATTGGATTGACCAATTCGTGCGCGCAGAGGTCGAGCCGCTGGACCTGGTGCTTGGCGCTCCGCACGACATACGCGCGCCCGGTTTCGAACAGCTGGTTCGCCCGCTGCAGGCGCAGGTCAAAGCTCGCGGCCTGTGGGCCTGCCATCTAGGCCCGGAGTTGGGCGGCAAGGGTTTCGGACAGTTGAAGCTGGCCCTGATTAATGAACTGATTGGCCGTTCGCGCTTTGGCCCGATCGTCTTCGGGGCTCAGGCGCCCGACAGCGGCAATGCCGACGTACTGGCCGCCTATGGCACGCCAGAACAGAAGAAGCGCTATCTCGAACCGCTACTCGCCAACGAAGTGGTCTCATGCTTTGCCCTGACCGAACCGCAGGGCGGCGCCGATCCGACGATGGTTGACACGACTGCAGTTCTGGATGGGGACGAATGGGTGCTTAACGGCGAAAAATGGTTCGCCTCTAACGCCTCGTTCGCCAGCTTTTTCTTGATCATGGCCAAGACCGATCCGGATGAGCGCCCACATCGCCGTAGCTCAATGTTCATCGTGCCCGCCGAGACGCCCGGCATTGAAATCATTAAGGATTACGGCGTCTCGGGCCAAATTCCGACCCACGCCCACATGCGCTGGAGCAACGTACGGATACCGCGAGAGAATTTGCTGGGTGCCCGCGGCGAAGGCTTCATCGTGGCGCAGGAGCGCCTCGGCGGCGGCCGCATGCATCATGCCATGCGGACGATCGCATTGGCCCAGAGCGCGTTCGAGAAGATGTGCGAACGCGCCGTATCACGCATGACCAAAGGCGAGCATCTCGCCCGAAAGCAGATGGTCCAGGCGCAGGTTGCGGATTCTTGGGCCCAGCTTCGACAGTTCCGCCTGCTGGTGCTTGAAACCGCCTGGCTGGCCGACAACGGGCATAGCTGGAAGGATCTTCGCCGCAACGTTGCCGCAGTCAAGTTCCTGATGCCGCAAGTGCTCCATGACGTCGCTTCGCGGGCGCTGCAGATCCACGGATCGCTGGGACTGACTGACGAAATGCCGTTCACCAGCATGCTGATCACCTCGTACCACATGGGTTTGGCCGATGGTCCGACGGAGGTTCACAAGGTCACCGTCGCTCGCGAAGTGCTGAAGGAGTTACAGCCGGCCGAAGGGATGTTCCCGGACTATATGCGCGATGGCAAGATTGCCGATGCGAAGGCCAAGTTCGGCTCAGTGTTAACGCGAGCCATCTAAGCCGATGACCGCGTCCGATCCAGAACGCGAACAGCAGGTCGCCCCGGCAGCCGTGTCCGGCGTCGAACTTTCGGAGCGGCTGTCGGCCGTGCTCGCGCAGCAATCAGGTTCTGACGTCAACGTTACCCAAGTCTGCCCGCTGCCTGGTCACGCCGGCATGGGCTTCAGCTTCCTTGCCGACGATGGCCGGGCGGAACGCAAGTTGGTGGTGCGCACGATTCCCGCCAATGTCCCCGCCACCGGGCCAGCGGACGTGGTGCGCCAAGCACGGATTATGCAGTCGCTGGCGGGAAGCCGCGTCCCCGTGCCCGAAATTCTGGCCTTCGGTGATGGCAGCTCTGTTTTTGGGCGGCCCTATTTTATCTCCGAATTCGTCGAGGGCACGGCGCTGCCGGCGGCCCGCGCGAATCAGACAGCAGTGCACGCAAGATTGGCGCGAAGCGGAATCGAGGTGATGGCGCAGCTTCACAAGGTGGACTGCGCCGACATGGCCGATGCCTGGGGCGCCCCTCAGGCGCTCACGAACGAATTTGCACGCCTGCACAAGCTGTTCGACCGACCGACGATCGATGCGGGACGGTCCGGGCGGATGACATTGCTGCGCGAGCGGCTGCTGTCCGCCGCGCCCGCAGATTTCAATTCGGGCTGCGTTCACGGTGACATGCATTTCGGCAACATGATCTTTGGCCCGGACGGTGTACGGGCAGTGATCGACTGGGAAATCGCGTTCTGCGGCTCAACCCTGCTCGATCTGGGCATGCTAACGTTTTATGCTGATCCCGAAGCTGGTCTGCCGGAACACCGCTACCGCGCGGAGCGTTGGATTATTTCGCCCGGCGAGATGATTGATACCTACCGCGCGGCGTGGCAGACCCACCTTCCTGCTGCGAGTATCGCCTGGCACAGAGCGTTTGGAGGCTACCGGTTCGCAGTCATCACCCTGTTTAACGAGATGCTGCACCGCCGCGGCAAGAAGCCGGATCCGATGTGGACGGATGTAAGCCGATCGGTGCCGACAATGGTAGAGCGGAGCCTGGAAGTGCTCAGCGAGCTAATCGGGTGAGCAGCAAGCGGATCGCCCCGTGCATCGGGCGCCGAGCGTAATTGCATCTGCAATATCCGACGATCTGAAGGCTGGTTGGTGGCAACCGACCGCGAATGAATCTATTGTTCAGCCCACTACAAATATCACCGGACGGGTTCAGTATCGGTGACATCGGCTAACAGCGCCGACTTTGGAGAGCTACGATGAATGACCAGACCTTGACGGACCGGTTCGGCGATGCAGAAATGCTCAGGAACCCCTACGAGTATTACTCAAGATTGCGGGAAGAGAAAAAAGTCTTCTTTTCGGAATCGCTGAATGCCTTCGTGGTTTGCCGATTCTCGGACATTGAACAGGTCCTCCAGAACCCGGCGCTTTTCGTCAATACACCGCCGTCCAGCCAGGCGTCGGCCCACGCCCATTACGCCGAGCGGTACTACAAACTGTATGATGACGCAGGCCTGCCCCGCCGGGTCCCGGTCTTGGCAATGACTGACGGCGACCTGCACCGGCGCTACCGCGACCTGATCAATCCGCGCTTCACAGCCAGCGCCGTGAAGCGCATGGAGGATCGACTTGTCGCGGTTGTCGACGGGCTGATCGATACCTTCATCGAGCGCGGCGCAAACGGGACCGGCTCGGTCGATCTCTATTCAGAATTCGCGCTGCTGGTTCCGCTGTTTTTCTTTTGCGACACATTGGGCGTGCCCCGCACCAACATCCGGATGATGCAAGATGCTGGCGCGGCGTCGATCTCATTGGTCACAGGCGCGCTGCTGGATGAAGAAGGCCGCGTGGCGGCGCATATGAAGCTGATCGAATACAGCAAGTTCATCCAGAAACACATAGACCGGCTTCGCCGTGATCCCGACGACAGCCTGCTGAGCCACATGATCCACCACGAGACCCGCGACGGCGACAGGCTGAGCGATCAGGAAATCATCTCGATGTGCGCTACATTGAACACGGGCGGAAATGAGACCACCACGAACGGCATTGGCAACACGCTGTATGCTGCCGTCCGCGACCCGGAAATTCTGGCGCGCCTGAACGAGAACCGCGACCTCATTCCCAAGTTTACCGA
The DNA here is from genome assembly GCA_001515985.1 of Sphingomonadales bacterium BRH_c3. GTDB lineage: Bacteria > Pseudomonadota > Alphaproteobacteria > Sphingomonadales > Sphingomonadaceae > Erythrobacter. The sequence goes on from LOET01000112.1 coordinate 46,749, forward strand.
AGAAGTCATCCGCCAGGACAGCCCGATCGCCGCTACTATTCGCTGGGCCAGCGAAGACGCGATGATCGGGGAGACTCCTATTCCCAAGGGCAGCGCGGTCCATGTTCGCCTGGCCGCCGGCAACCGCGATGAACAGCAATACGACCATGCCTCGTGCGTCGATCTGGATCGCAGCGGAATCCGCAACCACCTCGGCTTCGGCTATGGCATCCACTACTGCGTCGGCGTCCACCTTTCTCGTGCTGAAATTCGCATCAGTCTGGCTCGCTTGCTCGACCGGCTCGAAGACATCCGCATCGATCCGGGCAAGACTCCGATAGAATACAACGACGCCGGCATGGTGCACGGCCTGCAAGCCCTTCCCGTCACCTTCCGTAAGAAGGCCCTCTAAACCCCTGCCCCGGTTTCACGGGGTGATCTTCACGAAAAAGGATCTCGGATGCGAGGTCAGCTTGAAGGCAAGATTGCAGTCATCACCGGCGCGGCCCCATGGCCTAGTGCACCGACAAAAACTTCGAACTGATGATCGTGTTAACTTGCGCGGGCCATTCCTAACCATGCGGGCGGCGATCCCGCACATAACCGGCGCGGTGCTCCCTGTCGAGGGTGGCCAAACCGCCTGAATGATGAGGAGCGCCGATTGGAACGATTTATTGCAATTACGAAGGTGTCTCTAGGGACAAGACAAAAATAACGGAAATCCAACATATAATATTCTAAGGGATTTCGATATTTGGGAGGTTTCGGTAGATGCAATCGATCCAAAATGTCTGCTATTCTAGCGGTCAATATAATATGCGAAGGGCTTGGCTTACTGTCGGTTTATTGTCTTTGCTGTATGTAGTTTCGCTAGTAGATCGTCAAATTCTTGTTCTCTTGATCGGACCGATAAAAGCGGAATTCCAAATCGATGATGTGCAAATTGGTTTGTTGATTGGCACGGCCTTTGCTGTTGTCTATTCAATTCTTGGTTTGCCAGCTGGCAGAATCGCTGACCGTGGAAACCGGAAGCATCTCGTTATTGCCGGGGCCGTAGTTTGGTGTTTCTCCACGATTGCTTCTGGCTTTGCTCCGACCTTTATGGTCCTGATTTTGCTGAGATTGGGTTTGGCTGCTGGTGAGGCAGTTCTCACCCCAGCAGCGCACTCGTTGATCGGAGACCTCTTCCCGCCACACAAACGCACGCTCGCTGCAAGTTTGTTTAGTGCAGCTGGTTTCATTGGCGCACCCCTAGCTTTCTCGGGTGGCGCACTTTTGATCCTGACGCTCGAAAATGCGAATAATAAATGGTTATTGGAATCATTCGATGTCTGGCAGCTTGTTCTGTTTGCTGTTGGTGCTCCGGGTTTGTTGCTGGTTTGCATCTTCGCAATCTTGGTAAAAGAGCCAGCCCGGGATAAAAGGAACCAAGCAAATGCTCTCGCTTCAAATGGTGATGTCATAAATCAGATTAAAGGCAATTCGAAGCTTTACTCTGGGTTATTCTTCAGTGCTTCGCTGGCGTCGGGTTGCAGTTATGCAGTGTATAATTGGACTACTGAGAGCCTCATTCGCGATTTCGGGTGGTCTGCGGTGGAATCAGGTAGCATATTTGGCCCTCTGGCATTGGTTGCTGCAGTCTCGGGCGTTCTCTTTGCTCCTAGGTTAAGCCAGCACCTTCGAGAACGGGGACGAGAGGACGCAGTTGTCTTGGTAAGCTTTGCTCTTGCTTTGCTTTGCACGTTTTCGCTTGGATTGGGCTTTTTGCTAGACGATCCTGGCATTCGGCTTGCGATGGTCGGATTAGGCATATTTGCAACGTTAGGCAGCAGCATGAACATAGTGATATCGATGCAAGTGGTGGCTCCATCTCGCATGCGTGCGACGTTCGTGGCGATCCTATTCATGGGAATGTCAATCTTCGGTGCAGGTGTCGCGCCGGTGGTTGTGCCAACAGTTGCCGAGCTAATTGGCTTAGGGCTTAGTGTCGCGCTAGCGTTAGTATGCTCGTTACTAGCCGGCATATCCTCACTATTTCTCTTATGGGTCCGCGCGGATTTTAAGCTGGCAGCGCGTGCAGGATTTCCAGAGGTCATCTCTCGGGTCTAATAAAGCGGCCTCGCTCCATTCAACAGTCACTGATTGAAACATGAGAGCCAAGGAGTTGACGGTTCGTATGGCTTCAGATGTCCATTGCGGTGACCCCACCCATGGCGCCCCAACTTGCCGAAATTATGGGCGTCGATTGGCGATCGCTCATGCCTCCTGTGTTAAAAATCAAACCTCTTCGAACTTGCAAATAGTAAAAAGTGCTATGATTGATCTCTTGGCATATAATCTCTCATAATAGATTTCATGTGATGAAGTGGAGCTGATTTTTTGTCGAAAATCATGCAGGAAATCCATGAGTTGTATGGAGGACGCCGAGCCTTATTATCTACAATGATTGCCGCAGGAGCTTCGATACAATTTAGTTACTATATTCTGACTCTCTTTATCCCTCCTCTTATTGATGAGTTCGGGTGGGCTAAATCGCAAGTTGCCGTTACTGGAGCAATGGGCGCATTCGGGGCAATTGCATTCGTGATTGCAGGGCGCTTTGCGGATCGATTTGGGACGCGGAGGACAGCATTGATCGGTGTGATTGGCCTCCCAATCTGCTATTTATTGTTGAGTATAATGGATGGCGAAATAAATAGTTTCTACATAATTTATGCTCTTATTTTGGTTCTAGGCTCTACTACGTCGATTTCTGTTTACGGCCGAATAATCGCTACTCGTTTTGAAGAGACTCGCGGACTTGCTTTTGCATTAATGTTATCAAGTGCGCCGTTCTTGGCATTGGCTACGGTCTCCCTATTGGAATTAGTGATCGCGACTGAAGGATGGCGTGCTGGGTTCAGAACGCTCGCCGTGGCGGTCCTTCTGCTAGGCCTCCTTGCCCTGCGCATCATGCCTCAAGAATCCACCTCTATTCGTGGGGTGAATTCGCCAATTGATGGAAGAGCGTTTGGTTTCATTCTTCGGTCAAAATCATTTTGGGTGATCGCGACAGCAATGCTGCTTTGTAACCTAGGATCTGCATTAAATACACTTCAATTGAAACCTATGTTACTTGAGCAAGATCTTTCATCGTCTCAGGCAGCTACAATCATGCCTGCTTTTGCTTCTGGGGTTCTTGGAGGCAGGCTTCTCAGCGGCTTCGCTTTTAGATCGTTTTCAACGCCAATTGTATCTGCAGCCATGATGGGCCTGCCCTCGATAGGCTTGGCTCTCATGGCAAGTCCTTTTGACCAATATGTTGTGGTATATCTGGCGACCATGTTAATCGGCGTCTCGCAAGGCGCGGAGGCCGATATCGGGGCCTTCACTGTCGCACGTTACGTTGGGACAGAATACTTCGGAACCGGGACAGGTTTAATAACATCATTCGTAATTGGTATATCATCTTTTGAAGCTATCTGCGCTGGTTTCAGTTACCATTTTTATGATAGTCTGACCCCTTTCATAATCGCGACGTCAATTGCTTCATTCACTGGCGCATTTATCTTTCTTTTATTATTTAATTTCAGAGATGCAAGTTGCTCTAAATGACTTGAATCTCTGCAATGAGGTGTCCGTTGTGAGAACGTTTGGCGCAACTTGCGGCGTAGGTTAGGGGAGGGCGGGCCTCATCTGGTTGTTGTATTTTAGGCGGCGAGCTTGCGGTGTTGCAAGCGCCGATGTTCGTTGCGCTCTCGGTTGAACGTTTCTCGTCGTCTGATGAAGGCAGGGGCCCTAGCGAAGTGGGCACCGGCAGTCACCCAAAATCAACCCCCAAACGAGCCTCGCGTTCCGCTAATTTGCAAGGCGATCTGCACCAGATCCTCTGACGACCGATAGATGGCTGTACGGTGCCTCAATTCTCGCAAAATTACATCTGCAATAACAGTATTGCAGATGAGATACGGCCGTCACCAAACTAGCAAATCTCCTTACCTTGGGCGTAGAACCATCACTGAACATAGCTGTTTTGGATGAGGGGAAAAATTTATGCAACAGAGTAAGTTGAATCGTGGCGCAAGTTGTTGGGTTCTCGCCTCGATGATTGCAGGCTTAAGCGCCCAACCAATCTACGCAGCCGAAGATGTTGCGCAGGAAAATGACACGCCGAGCGCTGCTAATACTGGTATGACAACTAGCGATGCGGAGGATATGCCCGCTCAATATTCTGAGATCATCGTTAGGGCCCGTCGTCAGGATGAGAGATTGCTAGAGGTGCCGACTGCGATTACGGCCATTACCGCCGATGAACTGCAGGCGAAGGGAATTCAAACAACGCGTGAGCTAGCAATCGCAACGCCTTCGCTAGTGGTTGGTTCGAACTTCACGAGTTCTTTTCTATCATTCTCGATGCGTGGTAACGTTCCTAACGCCAATACATCCGGCTTCACCGACCCAACTGTCCAAACCTACATCAATGAGTTTGCGCCGATTTTTGCGTCTGCTTCGGCGCTGTTTGATCTTTCCGCAGTTGAAGTGCTGAGGGGTCCCCAGGGCACGCTTTTTGGTCGATCGGCGATCGGTGGCGCGGTGCTTTATAGAACCCGCCAGCCCGACGATGAGTTTGGCGGTTTCATGCGCGCCACCATAGGAAACTACAACAACAGAGAACTGGAATTTGCTGTCAATGTGCCAATTATCAATGATAAGGTTGCACTTCGAGTTGCCGGCAACGTAATACGAAGAGATGGTTACACAAAGGTTTTGAACCTTAATAATCTGGATCTTGATAACCGGCGCTCTGATGCTTTTCGTGTATCGCTTATTGTTAGGCCAAGCGAAAATATTGAGAGTCTCACCGTATATGACTACCATGACGTCGATCAGAATTCTGGATCGTATAGTTTGATTGCAGTTCGACCTGGCAGTCTGGCTGATCTTCTCGCAAATCCTTCGAACCCGGCGTATCAAACGTTTTTAGCGGAGAACCCGGATCTAGCTGCCTTGCCAAGAGTGTCAGACGGGTTTTTGGCATATCTGGAAACTGCGAAAGAACTGGGTCCACGGCAGCAATATCTTAACAACGACCCTAGTGACCTGATATTCCAGGATCGAGTGAAGTCAATTAGTAACACTACAACTTTGGACCTTGGATCGGTTACACTCAAAAATTTGGTTGCCTATCAAACTTTTTATCTCGCTTACGCTTTCAATTCAGACTCGTCTCCGATTCCAGTTCTTATGGCGGCAACAATTCCAGGAGAGCCTAAGGCATTTCAACAAGATTATCGGCAATTCAGCGAGGAGTTTCAGATCAGCGGCGAGGCATTCAATGGCCAGGTGAACTGGCAGACCGGGTTTTACTACCAGAAGAACTGGGACGTCAGGCCGGGCGCATCCGTTGCCTCCGCGTTCCTCCCATTTGCATTTGGATTTGTTCGAAAGACGAATACGGATCGAGATCTTGTGAGCAAGGCGCTCTATGGCCGTGCAGATTGGGATATTACTGACCGATTGAATTTTGCCTTAGGTGGGCGCGTAACATGGGATTCGACCAAGACTGAACAGTATGTGCTTGCTGCAGCCGCAAATAGTCGCGGAATACCAATCGGGCCAGCTGTGTGTGGTAAAAATACCACACGCCCATTTGATCTAGATGATCCCGCCTGTCAGGGGCCGCCCAGTGATTTCGATGACAAGGGTTACAATTGGGATGCAACATTAAGCTACCAACTATCCCCGGACACTATGATTTATGCCGCCAGTCGCCGGGGGTATCAAGCCGCGTTGGTTAACACCACCGCGAGCATTGAGAGCATACTTGTCACTCCGAAGTCATCGGTTACCGATATCGAATTGGGAGTAAAGGCTCAAGGCGCGCTTGGTGGATCGGCTCCCTGGCAGTTCACAGGGGCGGCTTTTTATCAATGGATGAAAGATGCGCACAGAAGCGCGGCTATCCTTGACCCAAGGTCAAATAATAGCAACGGAGTTATCTTCCCGGTACAGTCTGCGACGGCCTATGGCATTGAGGCTGAATTCAAGATCAATCCGGTCGATTGGCTTGATCTGAGTGCCTTTGGCGACTATGTAAAAGCCAGCTACAGGAAATTCGAAACTCCCAATTTGGCACTGGATCCAAACGATCCCACTTGCCTTGATCCTTCTACCCGCCCTTCTTGTAATATTGTAACAACGGGATTTACGGACCTTAGCAATAACGCGTTTACTTATACTCCCAAATACCATCTGGGAGCTTCTGCAACCATTAAAATTCCAGTGTCGGATGATATTGGCACTGCGTCACTTTCGGCTAATATATATCACGAAGCTAAGTATTTCTTCGCAATTGATCAGTCGACTGAAGAAGAGGCAATTGCAGGCGGGCAGACATTGCTCAATGTAAGAGCCGATGTGAAGGGCATATTTGGCTCAAACGTAGACATTGGCGCCTTCGCTAAAAATCTAACGAACGATACGTATCTGGTCGGAGGTGCTGGCCTCAAAGGTTCCATTGGCTATATCCATGGTGTTTATGGAGAGCCTAGGATGTATGGCGTTGATCTGCGCGTTGAATTTTAGTTTTAAGGATTGCACAGGCATCTATTTTCTCTGAATAGAATTCATTATATCATCATATAAATTACGCCCTGGTTCCGATATATCGGAGCCAGGGTAATTTGTACCACATGCCACTGTCAAAGGGATGGCCGGTTTGAAATTGGTCCGCTAATTCGACCAAATGGCGTTGTCAAAGCAAACGCACCTGATTGAAAAGTGAGCCGGTGAAGGTAGGGCGGACCTAAACGAATGGCCATCCGTAGGGTTCTCAAGTGGATCGAAGAGCGCGATGTGTCCCTTGACCTTAAGCGCAGGGCGGCATTCCCGGTGGCATGGCATCGTACAAGGCCGCACTCCGCGACCTACAAGTCCAGACTGCTGGAGGTGCTGCAGGGTCTACCTGTGCGGCAGCGTGCTCGCAGATCGGCTCGAAGTCGGGATTGTCCCGCGTCAGGATCTTGCGCGGACCGATGGTTCGATTCCTCTTCGTTTCCGCTGATCCGTTGGAGTCCGGGGCGACACTCGTCGCCTGCGCACCGGTCAATCCAGGTAAGCAAGATTGCGGGACGCATCCAGCAGCCGCTGCGGATCGCGGTAGCCGGGCTGCGCGGACGTGCCGATTGCCTTATGGATTGCCGCAAACCGCTCTTCGATCAGCGGTGCGTATTCGGGGTGGGTCAGGATATAAAAGTCGTTCGCCGCAACAGCCTCAACAACGCGCTCCCCCACGCTGATCGCCAGCATCGTGTCCGGATTGGCGGGGCGTTCCGAAAGGAATCCTGCGGCCTGATCCGACCCTTGCCCGATTGTATCCTCGCGCCGCTCCGAAGAACTGTTGACGAGTGAGCTCTGCACGCCTCCGGGGCACAGCACGGATACGCCGATACCCTTTTCGGACAATTCGGCGCGCAGCGACTCCGACAGCCCTACCGCAGCAAATTTCGACGCGCTGTAAGCACTAAATCCTCTAGGCGCGATCAGGCCCGCAAGAGATGCGGTATTGACGACATGTCCGCGTCCCCGCTCAATCATGCCCGGAACGACCGCCCGAATGCCGAGGAACAGGCCAACCACGTTGATATCCAGCACAAGCCGGAACAGGTCTTCGGACATGTCGGCCAGCATGATGGCATTGCCATCCTTGCGGCTCCCCTGGCTGATACCGGCATTGTTGCAAAGGATATCGATCGGTCTGGATTCAGACTCTACCGCGGATACGGCAGCAGCCCAATCCCCGGCCTTGGTCACGTCGAGCACTTTCGCGCCGCACGCGATGCCTTCCCCGGACAACTTGCCGACTGCCTCATCAAGGCGGTCGACATTGATATCGGCAATGGTCACGAACGCGCCACGCCGCCCAAACGCCTGGCCCATCGCAAAACCGATGCCGCTGGCGCCGCCGGTGATGAAAACATGCTGCTCGTTAAAGTCGGCCATTGCGCCATCCTTACCTGCGAAAATCCATGTTGCGAAAGTACCCGGATAAGCGCCTTCGCGGACACGTTATCAAAACGACTTGGTGATCGAAAGCGCGCTCACCCGCTGGCGGGGAATGCCAGCAGCAAATATGGGACTGAATAGCCCCTAGTCTTCTAGACGCCTTTCGCTTTCAGGAACTACCGCCGTCGAACTCGATGCGTGACAGAATCCCGTTTCTGACGGGCTTGCGCACCAGTCTATATAACAACCGGATGTAATCGAATACATCCTGCAGGGTTTCCTTTCTAAATCCCGGCAGAGATCCCTACTGTATTACATACACTATAAGTCGGCGCAGAGCCCGGCAGCCATTGGTTCCCGCCATCGGGCCAATTACTAACTGAAGGTACCCGAATTGCAGGTGCGCCATCTTGGCAGCGACCTGTGCTGCACGAACCACATTAGGAGATTTCTGTGACTGGACAGATAGAGGGAAAGATCGCGATTATCACGGGAGCGGCGTCTGGAATCGGAGCGGCGGTTGCTCACCTGTTTCACGCGCACGGCGCACGCTTAGTGATGGCAGACCTTTCGAAGGGCGTGACCGATCTCGCCGCGGAGCTTGGTGAGAATGCGGTGGCGATCGTCGGCGATGTCAGCGAGAGCACGGATGCGCGGGCGATCATCGACCTCGCCGTATCGAAATTCGGCGGCGTCGACATCCTCTGCAATATTGCCGGCTATCCCGGCAATAGCCGCGGGACACTGGTCGATTGCAGTGACGAAAACTTCGATAAGATGGTGGCTGTCAACTTCCGGGGGCCGTTCATGACCATGAAGGCGGCGATTCCCTACATGATTGCACGGGGCGGAGGTTCCATTGTCAACGTTGCATCGACGGCAGCGCTGAAGGGCTATCCGACGCTGGTCCCCTATGGTGGCTCTAAGGCAGGACTGGTGGCGCTCTCGCGCGGTGCTGCCGTGGAGTTTGCTGAGCACAACATCCGCGTGAACACGATCTGCCCCGGACCGCACGAAACCCCGATGCTGCTGGCCGCGGTCGAGGCCAATCCTGCGTCCAAAGAGAAGATCATCGCGGGTGTGCCTTTGCACAGGCTCGGCAAGCCTGAGGAAATTGCGCAGGCAATCTATTTCTATGCGAGCGATGCGTCGCCGTTCATTACCGGCACCGTGCTTCCGGTTGAGGGTGGGCAGACCGCGTAAACCGGAATAGTGAGGTGCTCCCGCCTTCTTGGACAGTTTGGCGGCTGGCAATCGACAGGCTGAGAATTGCACTAACCTCCTTCAGTGCTGGATTCAACATTCTCACACCCTGATCAGCAGTCACCTACTCTCCTGTTCCGGTCACAAACGGACGCGTGAGGCAATTTCAATAGAAAGAGCATAGCATGGCAACGTTCGAAACTCTGACTTAGTTCGAAACTCTGACTTATTACGTGGCTGACCGCGTAGCGACAATCACACTCAACCGCCCGGACCGCCTAAACGCTTTCAACACGCAAGTGATGCGGGACCTAATCGCTGCGTTCGACCTCAGCGACGGTGACGATGGCGTTCGCTGCGTCATCGTGACCGGTGCGGGGCGAGCTTTCTGCGCAGGCGCTGACCTGCATTCTGGCGGCGACACCTTCGACTATGCCAAGGGTCCGCGAGCTAACGCGCTACGAGCGGATGGCAGCGTCGACTGGAAGCATGAGAGCGTGCGCGACACTGGCGGTATCGCTTCGTTGCGCATCTACAATTCGCTCAAGCCCGTAATCGCCGCGATCAATGGCCCCGCCGTTGGCGTTGGCATAACCCTCACCCTACCGATGGACATCTGTCTGGTAGCGGAGGGTGCGAAGATTGGCTTCGTATTCGCTCGGCGCGGGATCGTACCGGAATCGGCGTCGAGCTGGTTCCTGCCCCGGCTCGTGGGTATAAGCCGGGCGGTAGAATGGTGCACGACCGGACGGGTCTTTCTGCCCGACGAAGGTATGGCGGCTGGCTTATTTCGGTCGAAGCACGCGGCTAACGAACTTATGCCCATGGCGCTGACGCTCGCGCAGGAAATCGCCGGATCTGCCCCGGTCTCCGTCACGCTCACGCGCAAGATGCTGTGGAAGGCGCTTTCCATGGCCGAGCCTATGGAGGCGCACCAAGTCGAAAGCCGTGGGGTATTCGCGCTTGGGCGGAGCGACGACGCGCGCGAAGGGGTGGCAAGCTTCCTTGAGAAACGTACCCCCTTTACTGCAACCGCGTGTCCACCGACATGCCAGAGTGGTATCCTTGGTGGAAAGAGGCAGAATGGAGGTAGTGCCAAAGCAACTGCACCGGCTAGCCTGCCGACCCCACTGACGGTAGGCTGCGGTGATGCCGCGCCCTCGAAAGCCCGCCGATCCCTTTCGGTATTTCCACTCTTCGCCCGAAATCATTCGGCTGGCGGTGCTGATGTATGATCAGTTTCCTTTGTAGCTGCGGAACGTCGAAGACCTGCTGCTCGAACGGGCATCGACATTTGTCATGAAACCGTCCGGCTTTAGTAGAATCGCCTTGGACTAATTTTTTGCGGTCGACATCCGGCGGCAGCGGCTCAGCAGGATGAAAGGCTTCACTCAGTGGCTCTGGCATGTCGATGAGGGTGTGCCGCGAAGGCTGCCACCGTAAGGTGGAAGCCGAGCTGTGCGGAAGATGAGGGCAGGCCCCTCGAAGTCGGCCGTCAGGGGTATTCCTCCGCCGAGGCTGGCCTTATCGCGCTGACAAAGACGACTGCGCTCGAGTATGGACCACAAGGCATCAGGGCGAACGTGATCGTTCCGGGCACCATCGCGCCTTTGTTGCACGGGTGGGCGGCCAAGCAAGCACCGGGAAGAATTGAGCACCTCAAGACCCTCAATCCTTTGCACCGTCTAGGATTGCCGGACGAAATTGCGATGACCAGCGCATTTCTGGCCAGCGATGCATCGACGTACATCACCGGGGTTGCCTTGCCGGTCGACGGCGGCCAATCAATGTGGACTACCCGTTGGCGAAATATGGCCAAAGCTCGAACGCTCAGCGGCGTAAGCACTCCGATGAGCGATGAAGCGACGAGCCTGCGGGCAACCGAGCAAGCGCGCGGTAGTTGAGCCGCACCGGCTCGCACCTTCAGGAGAAGCTGGCGGATCCCGCTCGGAGTACGCGTTTACGTCGGGCAGGACCTCTGCTATCCGCCGGGCTTCTTTAGTCGATCTGGTTGCTTGTGATGGAGAGGCATGATGCGAGTTGGCGGCAAGGTCGCGGTTGTGACGGGCTCAACCAGCGGCGTGGGCGCTGCCACGGCGCGACGCCTGGCTGAGGAAGGTGCTCGTGTCGTGGTGACCGGGCGATCGGCAGAGCGGGGCGCAGCAGTGGTCGCCGACATCCAGAAAGCCGGCGGTCAAGCCGTTTTCGTCGCCGCTGAACTCAGCTCCGAAGAAGACATGAAGCGGATAATTCAGACGGCCATTGACGAATTCGGGGCGCTACACATCCTGGTCAACAACGGCTTCCCCATGGACGTGCTGCAGAACGGTAAGGACCGAAGGGTCTGGGAACAGAGCACGGAAGACTATGACGAGATCGTGAAGGGAGGGCAGTATTCGGTTTTCTGGGCGACGAAATATGCCATCCCGCACATGCTGGAGGCGGGAGGGGGCGCCATCGTCAACATTTCCACCATCGCGGCGTCCCAGGGCATGGAAGGAACTCCCGCCTACGCCATGACCAAGGGCGCCATGGACGCTTTCACCAGGCAGGTTGCCGTCGACACGGGCAAGCTGGGGATCCGCTGTAATGGCGTGATGCTGGGCGGCATCAACAACGGGCAGGCGCGACAGCGCCTGCGCGCGGAACACCCGGACAACGCCGAGGCCCGCCGCAACATGAACACGCTGGGGCGTCACGGACTTCCTCGCGAAGTCGCCAATGTGGTGCTGTTCCTCGCATCCGATGAGGCCAGCTTCATCACCGGCGCCCATATCGCCTGCGATGGCGGCCATCTCACCCGGTTCGCCGCGCCCAAATACGCGGTCAGCTGAACCCCATCCGTGGCGGGTACCACGTCCCCTCTATCTTGCCGCTACCTCTTTGCCGCCCGCTGACCCCGCCGGATGCGAGAATCCGGCCAAACCCTTGAGGTCAAGCTATGGAAATCATCGACTGCCAATTGCACATCATCGATCAAGACCGGCCGAAGCGCCCCTGGGTATCCGGGAGCAATATAGTCTGAGCCTGGACAGCTATGGTCGTCCTCGCATGACAATGGAGCTCAAAGAGATAGGTCTCGATGTCGGCGAGCGCCGGGTTGGCCGATTGATGCGGATCAACGGGATCAAGCCGGTTCGCACTCGCAGACACAAGGCAACCACTGACAGCAACCTCCGGCTTGGCGTTGCAGCGAACTGGCTGGACGGGGATTTTGTGGCCGATATGCCCAACCGGAAGTGGGCCGGTGACATCACGTATGTGTGGACGCATGATGTTCGAGTTCAAGCGGCTGGTCGAAGCCAACAAGCAGGCCCTGGCCGAGCTGCTGTCGAGCGAGCACGGCAAGGTGATCGAAGATGCGCATGGGGATATCCAGCACGGGCTTGAAGTGATCGAGTTCGCCTGCGGCATTCCGCACGCGCTGAAGGGCGGAATTGCGCAGGCAAAGCATCAGACGCGCACCATCCACTTACCGCGGCTCTTGCCGCGTAGCACGCTAACCAGGGCCTTGGGCAGGTTCTCGAGCCCGTCGATGACCTCCTCCTGCACCTTGATCTTGCCGCTTGCGACCCAGGCTTGGAGCTCGGCCAGAGCCTCGGCGTACCGATCTTCGAAGGCGTACACGACGAAACCTCGCATTGTGAGCTGTTTGGTGACGAACAGGCGGGGAACGCCGCGGGGCCCGGGGCCCGGGGCGTCCCGGTCGTATTGGGAGACGGAGCCGCAGCAGACGATGCGGCCCAAACTTCCCATCTGGGCAAGGCAAGCCTCGAAGACTTCGCCGCCGACATTGTCGAAGTAGAGGTCGATACCCTTCGGCACGGCGGCTGCGAGTTGTCCCATGAACTCTGGGGACTTGTAGTCAACCGCAGCGTCAAGTCCGAGCTCGCCGGTGAGCCAGGCGACCTTGTCTGGGCCGCCGGCGACGCCTACGACCCGACAGCCTTTTAGCTTGGCGATCTGACTGACGATGGAGCCGACAGCCCCGGCGGCGGCCGATACTACTACGGTCTCACCCGGGTTCGGTTGGCCACATTCGAGCATGCCGAAGTAGGCTGTGAGCCCGGGCACGCCGAAGACACTCAAGAGATGGGTTTCGGGCGTCAGACTTGGCGGCCGGGAAACCCCTTCGGCGGGCAGGGCGGCGTACTCCTGCCACCCCATTGGTGCGATCACAAGGTCACCCGGCCTGAGGACTGCGGCGCGTGATTCAACCACCTCGGCCAGCCCAACCCCTGGTATCACCTGACCGGGAGTCAGCGGGGCGAGGTACGTCCCCCCTTGCATTCGGGCGCGCATACCGGCGTCAACTGAGAAGTAGCGCGCCTTCAGGAGTACCTCGCCATCGCCGGGGCATGGCCGTTCCACTTCGGTCAGACGGAAGTGCTCGGGCGAGAGCGGCCCCTGCGGATGCTGGTCGAGCACGATCTGACGATTGGCCATGGCATCTCCTTCTCGCGAGCACCCTGTCGTAGGGTAATGCAGTATCGACGCGGTTCCCTGTGCGCGTAGGCGCCTTAGATCGTCTCAAGGGTCCCGGCCAACTGCACGTCCCAGAAATTACATGTTTAATCGAACATGGCCCGCGCGTCCGAGTAGAAGCCCTTGCTAGGGTGTTGTCAAAAGGATGGCGACCTAACGGCCGGCTTGCTAACCCGAGCGAAGGTCTTGTCAGGAGGATGGCGAGCTCGCGATCAGGCTGCTAGTCGAAACGGATGAACAAGCCGAAGAACCCGTTCGCCTACTTCCACTCTTCGCCCGAAGTCATCCGGATGGTCGTGATGCTTTACGTCCGGTTTCCACTTTCGCTGCGGAATGTGGAAGACCTGCTCTTCGAGCACGGGGTAGACATATGTCATGAAACGGTGCGGCTGTGGTGGAATAGGTTCGGTCCGGCGTTCGCAGCGGACATCAAGCGGCAGCGGATCAACCGGATGAAGGGCTTCACCCAGTGGCGCTGGCATGTCGATGAGGTCTTCGTGAAGATCAACGGCGAGACCCATTACCTATGGCGCGCCGTCGATCATGAAGGTGAGATCCTGGAGAGCTATGTTACCAAAAAGCGGGATAAAAAGGCCGCGCTCCGCTTTTTCAAGAAGACCCTGAAGCGGTACGGAAAGCCGGAAGCGATCGTCACCGATGGGTTAAGATCCTACCCAGCGGCGATGCGAGAGCTTGGCAATCTCGAACGACGCGAAATGGGACGCTGGCTCAACAACCGTGCCGAGAATTCACACCTGCCCCTGCGCAGACGAGAGCGGGTGATGCTCCGCTTCCGACGAATGAAGACCTTGCAGAAGTTCGCGTCGGTCCACGCGAATGTGTACAACCATTTCAACGCAGAACGTCATCTCGTCGATCGCCAAACCTACAAGGCCCGCCGCTCTGCCGCATTGGCTGAGTGGCAAACTCTCATGGCCTGAAGAACGAACGGGGTAGGGGTGGCTGCGTCAGGTGGAGACGAGTTCGCGTCGGACTGACAGCACCCGCCAGGGGCAGTCTCGGACCAGCGCAAGTGGTTGTGGCATAGCCGTTCGGCAAAATCGCGGATGCGCGCTTCGCCCTGAAAACGCGCAAGCAGCAGAAACTCCTCTCCGCCGAAGCGCGCGACAAGGTCCTCGGCGCGGCAGGCATCGCGCAGCCTGCCCGCGAATTGCTGAAGTATCTCGTCGCCAAGAGCATGGCCGAAATTGTCGTTGACCTGCTTGAAATGATCGATGTCGAGGATCATCAGCGCGTGCATGCCCTGCCTGCGATCCGACCTGGCGAAGATGCTGTCAAACCGGGTGATGAAGGCGCGGCGATTGGGGATGCCGGTCAACTCGTCGGTCTGCGCCAGGTGCATCACCTGGTCGCGTTCCTGCTCGATCCTGTCACGCTCGCGGCGCAGCGATAGCGCGCGCAATGCCACTACGACGCTGGTGGTGAACGCCTCGATCAGCACTGCGGTATAGAAGCCGAGATCGAAGATTGGCAGGTCGGCAATCACGCCGTTGGCGCGCAGCACCCGGCTGACCGCGACCAGCCCTACGCCCGACAGCCCCAGCAGTTGCAGCATTGCCATCCGGTCACCCTTGATCGCATTGCGCACCAGCACGGAAATGGCGGTGAGCACCATCGCGCCAAATGCGAGATGGATGATCTGCGCGCCCACGAACGGCAGCCACGGCGATGCCAGTATGATCGCGAAAGTAACCGCGCAGCAGCCGAACCCGGCGATGTGGAGCGCGCGCAGCCATGCCGCGCCCATCAGTTCCCGGCTGCACAGCCTGCCGATCAGCAGGCAGGCCGACATGGCCACCCAGCCGAGCGCGAGATAGACGGTGATCGAACGGTGCGCCATCGTCGCCTGCGGAAACAGATCGAAGATGATCCCCGACCAGGCGATGTGGTTGGCGATCAGCCCCGTCACCATCATCGTGTGGAACAGGATGAACCTCTCCCGCAGAGCAAGGAAAAACACGCCGTTGAGCAGCAGCGGGGCGAACAGCAGGCCCATCACCAGCGCGCTGGTTATGCGGCCACTGTGGTGGAGCGCGATATCGTGCGCCCGTTCAGCCAGCTCGATGTCATACCAGTTGGTCGGATCGAACGGGTTATCGATCTTGAGCAGAATGGCGGTGGGGCGCACCCCGGCCTCGTCCGTATAGGGCAGCGAGACGGCGTAGGGCGCCCGCCACCGCGCGGTCTGATCGGCCAGCGAGTGATCGGTGGTAATCAGCCGCCCATCGGCGAATTGGCGGGTCAGCGTGAAGGCGCCGTGGCGCGAGGTGCGCACGCGCAGCACCGGATCACCCAGGCCCTCATCCGCCGCGCCGATATCGGCCGCGATCCACAGCGTATAGGTGGCTTTCGCCATCTTGTCGGGGCCGCAATCGAACTCGGCACGCCGCGCCATGACCT
>LOET01000113.1 GCA_001515985.1 Sphingomonadales bacterium BRH_c3
GATGTCGCAGCGGGCGCGGCCGCTGGCTTCGACGGCGGCCAAGAGAAGCCGGGCGAGGTCGGCGCGAACCTGTTGTTCGGCAAAAAGCGCCATGTTGGTCATCGACGAATCCTTATCTCTAGAAGTGATCGACTCACCGCTAACCGCGAAGGAAGCCTGTAGGAAAACGAAAAGAACATTAAGAGAACATAGAGGAAGGAACGAATCGCCTTCCTTCGGTGATTCGCGCGAATTCCGTCCGCACCAGCGCAGATCGCGGCACGATTCGCGCGAAAGCCGGCACAGTCGGCGCTTCTGCGCGATCAACCTGCGCGAAGCCCGGCCTGCGGCACCTTCCGATGTCGCTTTTTGCTTGGCCGACAGCTCTAAAATCCAGTTCCCGATTTCCTACAGGCACATGTTCTTTTTATGTTCTCTTTCGATTCGAATCAATGGAGCACAAGTCGAGATGAACTGCCTCAATTGTCTGACCGCGCTAGCGGTCGCCTGTCTGGGGATGATCGCGACCTCCTCACAGCAAGTTCGCGCCCAGGATTTCACCTTGTTCGAGCACGCGATCGTTCCGCCGAAGACGGACCAGCAGCCGGCAAGGGAATATCTTCCTGCAATCTACCAGGCCGAGCCAGCAAACGTATCCTACCGGGAAGGCTTGTATATGGCGGCGATAGCCGAGGCTGAACGCCGGTACGGGCTTCCGACCAACCTGCTTCGTGCTCTTATCTGGGCTGAGTCCCGCTTCAATCCGATGGCTGTTAGTCCAGCCGGTGCTGCCGGGCTGGCTCAGCTTATGCCGGCCACGGCGAGAGAACTGGGCGTCCGGAACCGTCATGACCCTCTTGCATCGATCGACGGTGGCGCCAGGTACCTTCGCGATATGTTGGACCGGTTCGACGCAGTCCACCTGGCCTTGGCTGCTTACAATGCTGGCCCAGGTGCCGTCTCCCGATCACGCGGCATTCCCAACAATGGTGAAACGCCGCAATATGTCCGGTCTGTGTTGGGACGTTGGCAAGCAATTGGTACGTACAATTGACGAAACTACCTGATTTCCGGCTATTGTCTGAAATCATGTGCCGGAATGAAGACGGACAACGCCAGTGAATGAGACCCCCGGTGAGCCGTTCGACTTTCGCAAGGCGTTGAAGGCACAGAAGCGCCGGAAGCTGAGAAAGGAGATCGCGTTGGGTTTGGGAGCATTCGCGATCGTATTTGCTGGAGGGATGCTGGCACTCAACTGGCCAGTCCATGATGCCAGCCTTGCTAACGACGATCAGCAGCCTCAGACTTTATTCCAGCAAGCAAGCTCCCCGCAATTCGACATCTGCGGATCCACCCGGCGCACATGCGTCGTGGATGGAGATACTTTCTGGCTTGATGGCGTGAAGATCCGGATTGCCGACATCGACACTCCCGAGATCAGCGGGCCTCGTTGCGACTATGAATACCAGCTCGGCATGCGCGCGACGCACCGCCTTGTCGAATTGCTGAATGGCGGGCCCTTTGAACTTAGGACCATCGGTAGCAGAGACGAGGATCAGTACGGTCGCAAATTGCGGGTTGTAACGCGCGGCGGCCGCTCGCTTGGCGATCAGCTGGTCAGCGAAGGCCTGGCGCGAACCTGGACCGGAAGACGTGAGCCATGGTGCTGAACCGCGATCAGGAATTGTGGGCCGTCGCACTCTGGGTCGAAAAGAACCATGGCGAGGAGGGAACCGCTTATATCGCGCAGCAAATCCAGCGGCTATCCATCGAAGGGGACGAGGCAGGCATAGCAACGTGGAAAACTGTTGCTGAGCGCTTCGATCAACTTAGCTGCCAAAGCTCTACGAACTGAGGCTCGGCACGATGCGGAATTGGCTTAAAGTCTGGGGCATCAGAATTGAGTTCGCCTTGCTCGCGTCAGTGTCCCTTATAGGGCTGGTCCTGAGCGTTCAATCCTGCATTGGCTGAGAAGAAATTCGATCTCCCGATCAACCCTTCGCAAACTTCCCCATGATGACCTTTCCTCCTGTCCGCAGCTCATCGAGGTAGTCGCTCCACCATTGAGCCATTCGCACGCGCTCGTCCCAATGCTTGCCGCGATGGTAGATGCCACGCACAACATTGCTGTCGCCATGTGCCAGGGCACGCTCGATCGCATCGGGATTCCAAAGGCCCGACTCGTTCAGGAATGTCGATGCTGTCGCACGGAGTCCGTGCGCGGTGACTTCTTCTTTCGAGTATCCCATGCGACGGAATGCGGCATTGAGCGTGTTTTCACTCATGGGACGCTTGGAGCTGCGCGCAGATGGGAAAACATATCCTTCGCGGCCGAGCATCTCGGCCAGATCAGTGAGATAGCCTCTAACCTGCTTGGAAAGCGGGACGGCATGCGCTCGGCGCGCTTTCATTTTACCGGAAGGGATCTTCCAGACCCCATCGACGAGGTCGATCTCATGCCATTCGGCGTGCCGGAGTTCGCCGGGGCGTACGAACACATGCGGCGCTATCTGCAAAGCTAACTTCGTCACCATGTAGCCAGTGAAGTCGTCGATTGCGCGCAGCAGCCCGCCTAGCTCGGTGGGCTCGAGGATTGCTGCATAATGCGTGGCTCTCGGCGTTACGAGAGCGCCCTTCAGCATACTGGTCGGATCGGATTTGCAGCGGGTGGTAGCAACACCGTAGCGAAACACGCGGCCTGCGAACGAGCGGCATTTCTTCGCAGTCTCGTGCTTACCAGTGGCTTCCAGTCGTTTGAGGGGAGCCAGGACTTCGAACGGCTCGATCTCGTTGATGGGTCGGTTCCCGATGGCAGGCGCAAGCTTGTCGAGGAAATAATTGGCCTTGACGATCGTGCCATCGGCACGGCCATTCTGGACCATCATCTGTTCAATATACTCACGTGCGACTGCCTCGAACGTCTGTGCAGAAAGGAACTCGGCGCGGATTTTCCGCTTCCGCTTCTCAAAGGCCGGGTCGCCCCCTGAAGCAACAGTTCGTCGTGCCTCGTAGGCTTCGTCTCGCGCTTGCTTGAGACTGATGTCTGGATAGCTGCCGATGCAGAGCTTCTTTTGCGCGCCGCCGATCCGGTATCGGAATCGCCAAAGTTTGCCGCCGGTCGGCGTGACCTCAACATATAGGCCGCGCTCATCGGTTACCTTGTACGGCTTCTCCTTGGGCTTGAGTGCGCGGAGGCGAGTATCTGTCAGCGGCATGTGGGGGCCTTTTCATCTGGGCCTTTGCGAAACGGCCTCAAAAGGCCCACAAAAGTGTCTGGAACCCCCGAGAACAGGCGGGACGATCCGGAACGATCCAAGGGCCAAATCCCTAGGATTTCTGCGGGTTCTATAGATTATTTGGGAGAACGTGAGAAGAACAAATGGTGCCCAGAAGAGGACTCGAACCTCCACGCCCTTGCGAGCGCCGCCACCTGAAGACGGTGCGTCTACCAATTCCGCCATCTGGGCACACAGTGCGTCCGGTCATCGTAAGCCGGGCCGCAGGTAGGGGCGGGCCAATAGCGATTGCAGGCGTCATCTGTCAACGCAAGAAAGCACAATCTTGCTTAGGAACGCTTGCAGTGCGCAGCGCGTTACGGCAAGGCGCGCTCCATTGTGCATACCGGCTCGGCAGGACAGATAGATCATGGCCAACACCGCCCCCCTGAAGGACAAGCTCGTCACCATATTCGGTGGCAGCGGTTTCCTGGGAAATTATGTGGCGCAGGCGCTGCTAAGTTGCGGCGCAAGGCTGCGCATTGCAAGCCGCCATCCCGAAAGAGCTTTTGCGCTGAAGCCGCTGGCCAATCTTGGCCAGGTGCAGTTCCAGCGCTGCGACATCACCGATGGACGCAGCCTTGAAGCCGCGCTTGCCGGTAGCGAGGCGGTGGTCAATCTGGTCGGTGCCTTTGACGGCGACCTGCGACAGCTTATGGGCAAGGCGCCCGGCCGGATGGCGAAATTGGCCAAAGCCGCCGGGGTGAAGGCATTCGTACACGTCAGCGCCATCGGCGCCGATGCAGATTCCCCGATCGCCTATGCCAGTGCAAAGGCTTTGGGTGAGCGCGAAGTGGCGGAAGGGTTCCCCAACGCGACGATCATCCGCCCTTCGGTGATTTTCGGCAAGGACGATAATTTCGTGAACATGTTCGCGGGGCTGATCCAGTGGATGCCGGTGCTGCCGGTTTTCGGCCCCGATGCGGTGTTCCAGCCGGTCTATGTCGATGATGTGGCCAAGGCGATCGCAGCGGCTATCGGCGATCCTGGCAAGCATGGCGGCGAGACATATGAATTGGGAGGCCCCGAAAAGCTGACCATGCTCGAAATCAATCGCAGGATTGCCGCCGCGCAGGGGCGCAAGCGCCATTTCATCCCAATGCCGGATGCTGCATCGGCAGGTTTCGCCGCCATGCCGCTGACGCCGCTGAGCCGCGCGCAATGGGGCTTGCTGAAGCAGGGGAACAGCGTTTCGGGCCAATATCCCGGATTTGCGGCGCTGGGAATCCAGCCGCGCCCGCTTGGGCTGTTTCTCGACAAGTGGATGCTGCGCTATCGCAAGCATGGCCGGTTCAGCACGGGGCAAGCCGCCGCGGGCTGAAGCGGTTCAGCTGTCGTCTGCTTCCGGCCCCGTGCCGGTTTCGGTGCCTAGCAGGTTTGCCCGCTCCACCAGCAGGACCGCCCCGTCGCTGCCGATGATACGCACTCTTGTGCCAATCCCCATGTCCGGCCCCCGAGCGATCCATTCGCTATCGCCATATTTGATGCGGCCCGATCCACCATCGAGCGCCTGGGTAACAATCGCGGTCTCCCCCACCAGGCGCGAGCCGCGCCGGTTGAGCAGGGGATCCGAACTTTCGATCGGCGAATCGCGCAGCATTCGCCGCGCGCTGAAAGCCGCGATCAGCGACAGGAAGACAAAGATCACAATCTGCGAAGGAAAGCCGAGATCGAGGCCCAGAGTGAGCACGCCGGTGATGACCGCAGCAACTGCAAGCCAGATCAGGTAAACCCCCGGCACCAGCATTTCCAGCGCGGCAAGGATCAGCCCAATGGCAATCCAAATCCAATGCGCATCAAAGCCTTCGAGACCGTCCATCAACTATCCCCTGTGCGAGGCACGCTGGTACGCGGCTTTCCCGGTGCAATTTGCGTGCCTGAGCGAGAGCCCATCGCGGTTGTGACGTCGCCTTCGGCTGGCTGGATTGCACTGCGCACCAGCTCGCCGATCCCGCCCAGCGATCCAATCAGCTGGGTCGCCTCTACCGGGAAAAGAATGGTCTTGGCGTTGGGGCTTTCGGCGAATTTGGCCACCGCTTTGGTGTATTCCTGTGCGATGAAATAGTTGATCGCCTGATTGCCCGAAGCGGCAATTGCATCCGATACCATCTGCGTTGCGCGCGCTTCCGCCTCGGCCGCGCGTTCGCGTGCTTCGGCATCGCGGAACTGCGCTTCGCGCTTGCCTTCAGCCTCGAGGATGGCTGATTGTTTACGCCCCTCGGCGCGCAGGATAGAGCTGGTCTTGTCACCTTCAGCCTCGAGAATTTCCGCGCGCTTCAACCGCTCTGCCTTCATCTGCCGTGCCATGGCTTCGGAGATATCGTGCGGCGGGCGGATATCCTTGATCTCGACGCGGGTGATCTTCACGCCCCAGGGCGAAGTTGCATGATCGACCACAGCCAGCAGCCGGGCGTTGATCTCATCCCGCTTCGACAGCGTCTCGTCCAGATCCATGCTGCCCATCACTGTGCGCAGATTGGTGGTCGTGAGCGCCATGATCGCCTGATAGAGGCTGGAAACTTCATAGGCTGCCTTGCCCGCATCAAGTACCTGGAAGAACACCACTGCGTCCACGCCGACCATGGCGTTGTCGGCGGTGATGATTTCCTGCCCCGGAATGTCGAGCACCTGCTCCATCATGTTTACCTTCTGGCCAACGCGGTCGACGAAAGGGATGATGATGTGCAAGCCCGGTTCGGCAGGCATGGTGAATTTTCCGAGCCGTTCGATCGTGTAGACATAGCCCTGCCTCACGACCCGCACCGCCATCAGCAAGAACACGATCAGCAAGAACACAAGCGCGGCGAGGGCAATATATTCCATCAATGCTACTCCAGAAACCGGGGCCGAGTGGCAGAGTAACGTCCATCCACTCGCGGGCCAAGCAAAAGCGGATCGATAACAGCGACCGTTACGCTTATTTGCATGCTTGCGCGCGATGAGCGACCGATCCCGGCGTCACAGTGCCTTGCCGTAAAGCGCCAGCAGATCGGTCCAGGCCTTTTCCGCCGCTGCCTGGGCATAGACGGGGCTGTCAGGCACGGTCCAGCCATGGTCGCCATCGAACACCTCGACCTGCGCAGGACGACCGGCAGCCTTGAACGCTTCGGCCAGCACGGTCTTTTCCTCGGGCGCCTTGTCATCGTCGTTCTGCCCGATGGCAACGAGGAAGCTCGCCTGCGTCTGGCCGATCAGCGCGTGCGGGCTCAGCGGATCGCCCTCGCGAACCAGCCCGCCGCCGTGGAAACTCGCCGCCGCGCGGACCCGCGATGGCACAGCCGCCGCGGTC
>LOET01000114.1 GCA_001515985.1 Sphingomonadales bacterium BRH_c3
CTGGGCGGCCTGTTCGGCTTGCCGGGGCGTGCAACCGGCGGGCCGGTTTCGCCCGGGCGTGGGTACCTGGTTGGCGAACGCGGACCGGAACTGTTCCTGCCGACAAGCGCAGGCCGTGTCGAACCCTTGTCCTCAGGCCAATCGCCTGTGCGCGATGTGAAGGTTGCCATCCAGCTAGGCGCTCCTGCCGGAACATCTGCACCCACAGCCCTGCAGCGATCCTCGCGCCAGCTCGCGAGCGCCGTACGCCGTGCGTTGCAGGAAGTCTGAGGAGGAATAAGGGCGATGGCATTCTGGCTAGCGCGCGGTCGCCGCGAACAGCACAGCTCGTTCATCCAGAGATTCGATCCACGCTTCTGGACGGTCGACTTTCCGCGCCCGGCGATGGCTTCGGTCATTACCACCGGGCCTGACAGCATGCGCGTCGATTGCGAGTTCCATCACGAGGGAGAATTGGCCGGCCTTATCTGGGAGAGCGTCGATAAACTCGACCACCCCCTGCTCGCCTATGAAACCAGCCTGGACTATTCGCGCACCACACTGTCTTTCAGGTGGCAGTCGACGGGCTTGATCCCGCTCGATCAGGCCAACGGTCCGACATTGACGATCGAAGGGCGCGACCAGGCGGGCAATGCCAGGACGTGGTTCGTGCGCCTGTGGAATTATGCCACTGGCACGCCGACCGATGCGCAAATCAGCCTGCCATTCTCCAACCTGGGCGGGGGCTGGTTCCTGCCGGGCGACCCGGTGAATGCAGCCGCGATAGACCGCATGTTCATCTCGCTCGTCCCGCCCGGTTATGTCGCATCCAGTACCAAGCCGCTTCCCCAACGCGCCAACGGTCATGCACTCGTTAGCGGGATCAATTGCGATGGTCACAACGCCATGCTCGAGATCGGCGACGTGTTTCTGCCCGAACATGGCGAAGGGCTCGCGACAGCCTATGACGATGCTTTCAACCAGACCCCCGCACGCCTGGTGCGCAACATGTTCGGGCTCGGCTACCGCGAGGAGGTGATCCATTATGTGGGAATGAGCCACTTCCCCCGCCTCAATGGCGCAGGATCAGCTTCACTCAAAGTCGCTCAACCCGCCGCGCTCTGCACGCCCGCATCCCAATGGCATCAAAGCTACTTCGCAACTTGTCGCGAGTTCGGCTTTGACACGATCACTTCGCTGTCCTTCGAGCTGTTCGATGAATATTGCCCCGACGACTGGAAACAGCGTGCGCACGACGGCACACCCGCGCAAACCGGGTGGGTCCCGCCTTCGACACTGCTTTCGCCTGCCTCGGGCGCCGCGATGGCCTGGTTGCAGCAAGCCGCAGCAGAGTTCACAGCGCTCCAGCAGGCAGCGCTCCAGCCTGCCAAATTCCAGATCGGCGAACCCTGGTGGTGGGTCATGGCCGACGGACGGCCATGCATTTACGATGCCGCCGCCACAACCGCCTATGGTGGTACGCCGCCGATCATTACCGACATGCGCGCGCCGCTCAACACGGCACAGCAGGCGCTGCTCGACCAGGCAGGCGCGCTGCTCGCCCAATCCACCGCCGATCTGGCCCAGGCCGTTCGGAGCGCCGTGTCAGGCACGGCGGAAATCCGGCTGCTCATCTTCTCGCCCACCATACTCGATCCGCAGATGCCCGAAATGCGCCGCGCCAATTTGCCGGGCGGCTGGGCCTACCCCGCATATGACCGGTTGCAGCTTGAAGATTATGACTGGTTGATCGGCGGCGCCGATGCCTTGCGCAAGGCAGCTTTTGCCGAAATAGACGAGCGACTGGGCTATCCGATCACCAAGCAGGATTATCTCGCCGGGTTCGTGCTCGACCCGGCAGATGCTGAGCTGATGTGGCCACGGATCGATCGCGGCCTCGATCAGGCCAGGGCGCGTGGGATTGCGCGCCGCTTTGTCTGGGCGCTGCCGCAAATTGCCCGCGACGGCTACACCCGACTTGCTCCACCAGCAGAGGAAACCATGCAAGCATTCGACAATGTGCTCTATCCCTTCGAGCTTGGGCGGGCTGCCAGCGTCAGCCCCGAATTTTCCACCTCGGTATTGGTCACCGCATCAGGGCATGAACGGCGCAACACACTGTGGTCTGATGCCCGGCTCCATTTCGACGTCGGCCCCGGGATCCGGTCCGAAAGGGAACTTTCGCAGATTATCGAATTCTTCCGCGCCAGGCGCGGTGCAGCGCGCGCCTTCCTGATCAGCGATCCATTCGATTTCAGCAGCAATGGCATGACCGACAGCGTCACGGCCAATGACCAATTGCTTGGCACGGGCGACGGCAGCATATCGCAGTTTCAACTGGTGAAGCGTTATGGCGAAAGCGACCCGCAAGTCCGCCCCATCACCCGCCCTCAAGGCAGCACAATACGGGTAAGCGTCGATGGTGCCGAAGTGTTCAATTGGTCGCTTCTGGAAGGCGGGAAGATCCAGTTCGATTTACCGCCAGCAAGCGGCGCGGAGGTGCGTGCTGGCTTCCTGTTCGACATTCCCGTTCGCTTCGCCGAAGACCGAATCGATGTTTCGGGCTTCAATTTCCTGGCGGGGGAAGCCCCCAGCATCCCGCTGGTTGAAGTGCGCGAGGCCATCTGATGCCTGTTTTCTTCAAGCAAGAGCTTGAGCCTGTCGCAACATTCTGGCGCATTTATCGCAGCGACGGTGTGACGCTTGGCTTTACAAGCCACGACCGCGACCTGTTCTTCGCGGGGCTGATGCACCGTGCTGCTCCCGGCATGGTCCCATCTGCCATCCGGCGCACCCGTGACCTGTCGCCGGACAGTGCCGAAGTACAAGGTGCGATCTCGCATGATTCGATCAGCCAATTCGACCTTGAAGCCGGGCTGTTCGACGAAGCGACCATCGAGATCGGCGCGGTGAATTGGGAGAGCCTGGCCTTCGAGGTGATCTTCGCCGGTAATCTTGGCCGCATGGAAGAAGGACGCAGCGCCTTTACTGCCGAACTCAAGTCAGCAAAAGCACTGCTCGAACGCGATCTTGTCCCGCGCACCAGCCCTACATGTCGTGCGGGTTTCTGCGACAAGAGCTGCGGCCTTTCCGCTCCTCGCTTCACACAGCTGAGATCAACCAGCAGCATCGATATTGACGCGAACCGCGTGCAAGTAAACGACATTACCCCATCGAAATTTCTCGATGGACAGCTCCGCTTTCGAACCGGCCCGCAAACCGGCCTGGTATTCTGCATCATTGCTGTCGACGCATCGGGGTTCCTGCTCGATCGGCCGCTGGCAACCGGCACCGCGCAGCAAGTTCCGGTCGAGCTCCGCGAAGGCTGCGATCATCGCTTCGAAACCTGCAGCAATCGCTTTTCCAACAGCGTCAATTTTCGCGGTGAACCTTTCCTGCCCGGCAACGACCTGCTGGCACGATACCCCAAGCCGCAATGACAAGGGCGGGCGCGCGTGTCGCCGAAGCGGCTGCGGCCATGATCGGCACTCGTTTTCGCCTTCACGGCAGGCATCCGCGCCACGGCCTCGACTGCGTCGGCCTGGTTGTCTGCGCGCTTGCGGCAAGCGGACATCCGATCAAATTGCCAATGGGCTACCGCTTGCGCAACAATTCGATCGAAAGCCAGCTGGCGGCAGTCGCGGCAGGTGACATGGTGGAAGTCTCAGGCTGTTTGCTGCCCGGCGACGTGGTGATGGCAATCCCCGGGCCCGCGCAGCACCACCTGCTGATCGCCGAAACCCCTAACTCCTATGTCCACGCCGATGCCGGGATTGGCAGTGTGGTCAGAACCTTCTCGCCGCTGCCCTGGCCGATTACCAGGCGCTGGCGGATCAAGCCCGACATCTGAGGATTTGCAGTCATGGCAACTATATTGCTGACCGCTGCCGGCACCTTTGCCGGCGGCCCGCTCGGTGGGGCGATCGGTGCACTTGCCGGGCGCCAGATCGATGCCGCGATCGCAGGCAACCCCGCCCGCGCCGGGCCGCGCCTGAAAGAGCTCTCCGTGACGACTTCCAGCTATGGTCAGCCGGTCGCCCGCCACTTCGGCCGTGTGCGGGCTTCAGGAACGGTGATCTGGGCCACAGAGCTCGTCGAAACAAGCGAGACCAGCGGCGGCGGAAAGGGCAAGCCAAAGTCGACCAGCTTCAGCTACTCGATTTCTTTCGCAGTGGCATTGTCGAGCAGGCCGATATATTCGGTCGGCAGGATCTGGGCTGACGGCAATCTGCTGCGCGGCAGCGCAGGCGACCTGAAAGCGGGAGGTCTGCTGAGAACTTACAATGGCTATCGCGACCAACTGCCCGACCCGCTGATTTCGGCTGCACAGGGGTTGCAGGCACCGGCTTTTCGCGGCCTTGCCTATGTTGTCTTTGAGAACCTGGCGCTCGGCGATTTCGGAAACCGCATTCCGGCGCTGACATTCGAAATCTTCGCCGATGAGCAAGGGCCAATCGCCCTATCGGACATTGCGCCAGATACGATTGCGGTCGGCGCATTGGGTGACCTTCCGGAGTTGCTTGGCTTTTCCGATGAAGGGGGAGATCTCGCAGGGACGCTAAGCATCGTCGATCAGGTTTTCGATATTGCGAGCGTTGCCGATGGAAAGGGCCTCTCGCTGAAGCGGGTGTCCGCTGATCAAGTCCAGGTTATCGAATTGCCAGAGGAGATTATGGTCCCGGAAACGCGGACGTCAACTGCCAGCCATGGTCGCGAACGGACGCGTGCGACCGGCATCGTCGGCAGCCCTACTGCACTCAGGTATTATGATCCGGCTCATGATTATCAGATCGGAATTCAACGGGCGCTTGGCGACCCGCGAAAAGGCCTGGAGCGCACCGTCGAATTCCCCGGTACACTGGCAGCAGAGGATGCGCGGTCTCTAAGCTTGAAGATGGCACAGGATGCCCGCTGGCGCAGAGAACAACTGACCTGGCGCATCGCTGAGCTGAACCCTGAGCTGATACCGGGAAAAATCGTCAAGCTGCCGGGGCAGCCCGGCCATTGGGTGATTTCGAGCTGGGAATGGCTCGACCGCGGCGTAGAGTTGGCGCTGGAGCGCATTGTGCCGACCAATCCAACCGGCTTGTCTGGCGATCCGGGCACGCCGATGCTCCCCAAAGACCTTCCATTGGCTCCGAGCCAACTATGGACCTTCGAACTGCCACTTGACGGAACGGGCGCGGGTGCGAACGGAGCATATTTTGCGGCGCTTTCCGCAGAAAACGCAGGCTGGACAGGAGCCTCGCTTTATCTTGATCAAGCAGGAGCGTTATTGCCGCTCGTGGGCACAAGCCGGAATCGCAGTGTAGCCGGAACGCTGGCTTTGCCGCTTACTGCGTCAAAATCGCAAATCCTTGAACAGGGTTCGACTATCGAGGCCGAGCTGATTGCAGGCGATCTGGGTTTTGCGTCCAGCACCGCCGCCGGATTGGCAGCTGGCGCTAACAGGCTCCTGGTAGGAGCTGAAGTTGTCCAGTTCCTTGAGGCCGAACAACTGACCGAGACACGCTGGAAGCTTTCCGGCCTGCTTCGCGGCCGCGGCGGAACCGAGCACCATGCCCTTGCGGGACATCCGGCCGGGCGCGAAGTCGTGCTGCTGGATGATACGCTCATACAGCTCGACGCAGGCCTGATTGCAGGTACTGCCGCGCAAGTCGCAGCGATCGGCCTTGGAGACGATCAGCCCGTAGTTAGCCGATTGCAGCCAAGCGGCATCTCTCTCAATCCGCCCGCTCCGGTCCATGCGCGCATGACGTTGCAAGCGAATGGCGACTGGCAGTTGCGCTGGGCCAGGCGTGGGCGCGGCCAATGGCGCTGGCCTGATTTGGTTGACACGCCGCTGGTTGAAGAGAGCGAGCTATACCAGATCGGGCTCGGCCCGGTGGAAACGCCGCTCGTTGAATGGACTGTTACCTCAGCCGAGCTGCTGATCGACGTTGCGACGATCACCCAACTCGCCGCCATCCATGGCACCGAAGCGCTGTGGGTTCGACAAATCGGTACCTACGGCAAATCTCCAGCAACTTTCATTGCCAGTATTACTTGAATTTTAGCGGAGCATACAATGACCCAACCAAGCGTCTTCAACAGCACTACACCCCGTTTCTCATTACCGTTACTATTCGCGGGCCAGGCTCAAAAAGAGTTTTTCGTCAATGAAGCACATGTACTGATCGATGTCCTGATGCACATGTCAGTCAAGGGGCTGGCTTCAACTCCGCCGTCGGCGCCAGCCGAGGGGGAATGCTGGCTGGTCGATGCAACGCCAGTTGGGGAGTGGGCGGGGCACATTGATTCCATTGCCTTCTTTGCGGCCGGCGCCTGGAGCTTTCTCAATCCCGTTCCAGGCATGCGGGTATTCAACATCAGTCAAGGGCAATATCACCTGTTCGACGGTAAGTGGAATGCTTCTGGTGCGGTCGCAATTCCGACCGGCGGTGCGACCGTGGATATTGAGGCGCGCCAAACGATCGAAGGCCTCCTTTCAGCGCTACAGTCGCAAGGGATTTTGCCAAGTAGTTGAGGGAACCAAACCTGATATCGGGACGTTCCAACCCTAGCGGGATTGTATAGGCGCTGGATCACATGATCTCTCCCTATGAAACTTTAATGCAACAGTTCCAAACTAATGTTTGCTTGCCTCCGCCCCGCCAAGAGGCTAGAAGAAACTACGACTTTTAGTTTGTAAGTGAGAAAGGGAATTTACCTATGCGCAGACTTGTCATGGGACTGGCGATGGCGTCAACGGCGCTTGCCACGCCTGCACTTGCCCGCGATGGCCAATGGTATGTTGGCGTTGATGGCGGCGTGATGCTCGTTGAAGATGCCAATGTTAAAGATACCTCTATCACCGTGGATCATACCGAAGGTTTCGATTTCGGTGGCGTGGTCGGCTATGATTTTGGCGGTTTCCGGCTTGAATCCGAAGCCAGCTATCGCGAGGCAGATCTTGATACAATCGACACCGGTCAAGGAACTTTCGAAGGCCAGGGCAAGGGCAATTTCCTGAGCTTCATGCTCAATGGCTTGCTCGACTTTGGGCCTGATGACGGACTTCAGGGTTTTGTCGGCGGGGGTGTTGGCGTTGCGCGCTCGGATCTCACGGGAACGATCGACTCCAGCGGCCCGGATCTTTACAATGACTCGGACACGGGCCTCGCTTGGCAGGTTCTGGCTGGCATCCGTGCACCACTGAGCGGGAACTGGGATGTTGGCCTGAAGTATCGTTACTTCAACGCTCCCGACGTGAACATTGTCGATGTGACTGGCAGTGCACTCGAAACCAATATTACCACGCACTCTATACTGGGTTCGTTGATCTACAACTTTGGCGCCGAAGCTCCGCCTCCGCCGCCTCCGCCGCCACCTCCGCCTCCGCCTCCTCCTCCGCCTCCTCCTCCCCCGCCGCCGCCGCCTCCCCCGGCTCCGGTATGCAACACGGGCCCGTACATCGTCTTCTTTAACTGGGACGAATCGGACATCACGCCGGAAGCCGCGACGGTGCTCGATAACGCTGTTACCGCTTATGCCGATTGCGGCACGGCAAGCGTGATGTTGGCAGGGCACACTGACCGTTCGGGTACGGTGACCTACAACATGGGGCTGGCAGGGCGTCGCAATGCTTCGGTCCGCGAATATCTGAGCGGGCGCGGCATTCCTGACAACCGTATTGCCAGCGAAGCCTTTGGCGAATCGCAGCCTCGCGTTCCGACCGCAGATGGTGTGCGCGAACTTCAGAACCGTCGGGTTGAAATAACCTACGGCCCCGGTTCGGGCATGTAAGCATCGGCTCTCGTCAGAAAGCTGAAAACTCTGAAAGGGGCCGGAGCAATCCGGCCCCTTTTACGTTATAGGCAAGGCATGGGAGTAATAAGGGAAGTGACATGCGAAGAAGTATTTCAACATTTGCGATCGTCGTCATCAGCCTGACTGCCGGATGTGGAGTACCCAGCAACAGCGGAGAACCGACTGAAGCTGGGGCGGAAAGACAGATCCTCGCAGAGGGAATATTCATGGACCGGGATGGAGCGGAATTGGGAACTGTTCATTTCATCCAGGATAAAGGTGCTGCAATCATCGATTTCTCAATCGCGGGGCTGCGATCAGGTGAGCATGCAATCCACCTTCATACCACCGGGCTTTGCGAAGCGCCTGAATTCGTGTCAGCAGGCGGTCACCTCAATCCATCAGGCGCGACACATGGCAGCCTGAGCGAAGGTGGAAAGCATCTGGGCGATCTGCCCAACATCGAAATCCCTGGCACGGGCTCACTTGCGCAGCAAATCGTGATCGATGGCGACCCGGCCTCGATCCAGTCCGCAATATTCGACGAAGACGGAACTTCAGTCGTGATTCACGCCGACCGGGACGACTATATGACTGATCCGGCCGGGAATGCCGGTCCACGCATTGCCTGTGCCGTTCTCAACCCCGCAAGCTAGCTCTCAAGCTATTGGCCGCAATTCTGAATTGGACTCAAGACTTATCGAGCGCCTGGCTGGGCCTTAACGGGTTCGTCCTTGCCTAAATTCCTGTTTCCCCGGCTGCCCTGGCTCGCGAAAGCAATGTCGCACTTGCACGAGGGACCAGCCTGATAGCTCCGGTAACCAGGGCAACGCCGATTGGCATGATCCACAGGGTGGAGATTACGCCCTTGGAAAGGTCCTCGTTGTTGATCGATGAAACATAGCCGGCGAGATAGGGCCCCAAGGCCAGGCCAACCAAGGTAGTGGCCAGAAAAAAGGTCGCCGTTGCGACGCCGCGCATCCGCGGCAAGACAAGCGACTGGCTCGTCGCCGCAGCGGCACCCAGCGCAGAGGCGGTTAAGAATTGAGCAAAGAACGCCAGGATGAAGAAAAGTGTCAGGTCATCGGTGGTAAACAGCCAGTATGCCACCGGCACCGGGCTCACCAGGCCGAACATCACCACATACAAGCGCCCGGCCGGATCGCGCTCGAACAGCCAATCGGCTGCACGCCCGCCTAGCGTGACCCCAAGAAATCCCGCTACTGCGCTCGGTCCACCGATCCAGAACCCCAGGCTCCCCTTGTCAATATCAAAGACGCGTTCTGCATAAGGTGCAGTCCAATACGCACTCGCATAAGCCATAAATGCGACCGTGCCGTATCCAAGAATCGTGCACATGAATGCCGCAGACCCCCAGGTCAGCCGGAAAGTCGGCAAGTCGCGGCTCCGCAGCGAACTCGCCCAGCAGAATACCGCATAATATCCGATAGCCAGCAGAGTCCACTGATCGGTGATCGGCGCGTAGATCAATCCCTCACCCGAATCGAGCAATTCAGTAAGCAGTTTCGCAATGCCGAATGAAATTGCCAGAACGGCGACATTAAGCGCCAATGCACCTCCGCCCCGCCGTGCGGCACCCAGAATTGTGAAGGGCGGAATTACCGTCAGAAGCTCCGTCACAAAACCACGAAACGGCGCCGGGTCCGACGGGGTTTTTATGCCATCGATGGCTCCGCGGATCGGCTCCCTGAGCGTCAATACCCAAAGCGCCAAGAGCAGGCCCGGAAGCCCTACTGCAATGAATGCTGCTTGCCATCCTGCGAGATTGAGCGGCCCGCCATCGGGGAAGGCTTCATTCCATCGCTCGACGATCAAGCCGCCGATAAGGAGCGAGATACCTCCTCCGATATAAAGCCCCGAACTATAGATCGCGAGCGCGGTGGCGCGAAGTCGCGCAGGGAACCAATCCGAGATCAGTGAATAGGCCGAAGGGCTGGCAGTTGCTTCGCCAACCCCTACCCCCACCCTGGCCACAGTCAGTGTGGCTGTATCCCGCGCGAAACCTGAAAAAGCCGTCATTGATGACCAAAGCGTCAGGCCGATGGCCATAAGCCGAACACGTTTCCAGCTGTCCGCCAGCTTCCCTAGCGGGATGCCGAACAGGGCATAGAAAATGGCAAAAGCGGTGCCGTAGAGAAAGCCGAGATAAGCGTCATCAACGCCCAGGTCAGCCTTGATGTCATTGGCCAATATTGAGAGAATCTGTCGGTCGATGAAGTTCAATACATAGACGAGAACCAGAACCCCTAGCGCATACCAGCTATAGGCAGGCACCCCTTGGGCTTCGATCTCGGCGGACTCGTGCCGAGCGGCCTGTTCTGACATGCAATTCTCCTGAAAGCGGCGGCCAGTCAAGCCGCATAGCGGGTGCTATCGTGAACGCCCGCTTGGGCAAACCCCTTTTTTCGCAGTCGACAAGAATCGCACAATCCACATGCAGTTCCCGCTTCCGTGGGATCATAACACGACCAACTCCAGACCGGATCCAACCCCAACCTGGAACACTCTGACGCAATGTCCGCTTTGGTCATGTATTGAAGCGGAGCGTGAATCTGGAAAGCTTGGCCCTCTACTCCGGCCCTGGTGCCCAGCCGTGCCGTTTCCGCGAAGCTGGAAATGAACTCCGGACGACAATCAGGATAACCCGAATAGTCGAGAGCATTGACGCCAATGAAAATATCGCGCGCATTGGCCGCCTCTGCTGCGGCAACAGTCAGCGAAAGAAATACGAGGTTGCGGGCCGGAACGTAGGTCACCGGAATCGATGCCTCAACTCCAGTCTTGGGGACATCGATATCCGCTGTCAGAGCCGACCCGCCAAAAGCGCGCAGGTCGAGCTCCAGTTCGATATGACGTTCTACCCCCAGCTTCTCGGCGATCCGCTTCGCCGCTTCCAGCTCGCGCCGATGGCGTTGACCATAGTCGATCGACAGCGCGTGGAGCGGATGCCCGCGTTCCTTCGCAATTGCTGCGGTAACCATGGAATCAAGCCCGCCAGAAAGCAGGACCAAAGCCGGCCCGGCCTCAAAATGCCCACTATCAGTCATCGATCCGGATTAGCGTTTGGTTCAACGGATGCAAACCCAAAGTCCCTGGCGGAAGGGTAGGGTTCAGCCCGATGACTACTCGCAGCTGCCGGTTCGCCGTGCCTCGGCCACCAAATGGAAGGGAAGGCCGTCCGCGATACCCTGGCTCTCGATCTGAGCCAATGTGGCCGTTTCGCGCCTGACGCTTGTTCGGCCGTAGCCGTTTCCGCGACAGGTATACTGCACCGTCGTCAGTCCCGGCGCATCATCCACCACAAAACGGCTGCAATTGCGCTCTTGGTGCTGGAGCTGGATCAATTCTTCGCCCGATCGAAGGCAAATCTTGCGTGCGGGCGAACCGTCACGAAAGCGAACGGTCCACTCGCCCTTCTGCAGGCTGTCAAACACGACTGGATGCTTTGGCTGTGCCTGCCCATGGGCAACAGCAGCCCCCGTGGCCAAAGCCACCCCGGCAATCACAGCCAACCATTTACGAGCATTCAACATTCCAAAGTCCAAGCCATTTTTTCCGCGTGTATTGACTTCTGCGCTAGCTAACTAGCGATAAACCGGTCCTGAACAGCGGCGAACCGAATTAGTGGCGAAGAACGAACTCTCGCGAACAAAAAGCGCAGTCCACCACGATTTCACCGGCATCGTTGCGCATTTCATCGCGCTCCGAATGCGGGAATCGGGCAATGACACTTTCGAAATGCGCCACAGTGCAGCGGCAGCCCTTGGATAGGTGCGCGCCGGGCTCTGCCCTGATCTCGCCTTCCTCGTGGAACAACCTCCACGCGATAGCCTCCATCGACAACGCAGGATCGACCAGTTCGGCGTGGCTCAGGGTTCCCGCCAATATTGCGACATGCTCCCAGTCAGGATGATCCGGTTGCGCGTTCAGCCGCTCGCGCCCTTCCTCTCCTGCGGGCAAATGCTGAAGCAGTAATCCACCTGCTACACAGCCGCTTTCAGTTGCCCGCGCCCCCACCTTGAGCAAGGTCGGAACTTGTTCCGACTGATAGAAATAGCGCTCACAAGCGGCAGCCAGGGACGCCCCCTCCAGCGGCACAATCCCCTGGTATCGCTGACCTTTGCCAGTCTCGAAGGTAATGGCAAGCGCACCCTGCCCAAACAGCGCCGCAAGCGACGTATTCGCGCCCAGCCCCTTGAGCGCGGCCGAGTCAAAATCGGCATAACCGCGCAACTCGCCATCGCGATAGTCGCAAACGAGCAAACGCACCGGCCCCTGCTGCGTTTGCGCCTGCATCGTCAGCTGTGCACCTTCCTCTTTCAGCAGGCTTCCCATCAGGGCCGCAATCACCAGGGCTTCCGCCAAAAGGTGCTTTACCGGCGCAGGGTAATCATGCGCACTGAGGATTTCGTCGAGCACACGATCCAGCCTCACTGCGCGTCCGCGCGCATCGCGAGACGGCAGACTGAAGCCAAGAATCTGGTCTGCAAAGGTTTCAGGCAAGTCAGTCATGCCAGCAATATGGGCCTTGGGCATCAGAAGATAAGAGACCGGCGCGCCAAAGGTTCAGAGTTGACCAAAGCACCAGCGCAGCACCGCCTTTTGCGCGTGGATGCGGTTTTCCGCTTCGTCGAACGCAACCGATTGCGGGCCTTCGAACACACTTTGGGTTACCTCATCCCCGACATGCGCCGGCAAGCAATGCAGGAAGATTGCATCAGGCTTTGCCCTGCCCATCAGCGCATCATTGACCTGATAGGGCGCCATTGCGGTGAGCTTTTCCTCAGCATGTGCCTGTCCCATAGAAATCCAGGTGTCGGTCACAATGACATCCGCGCCTTGCGCCGCTGCGGCTGCGTCCTGAGTAAGCGTGACAATCGATCCGCTTGCCCGCGCCATCTCCACAAATTCCGGTTCCGGCTCATAACCCTTCGGGGTGGCCACTCTTACGTTGAACTTCATCAATGCAGCCGCTTCAAGAATCGAATGCAGCACATTGTTGCCATCGCCGAACCATGCGACCTCCAGCCCCGGCAGGGGCTTGCCGTGCTCGATCACTGTCAGCAGGTCTGCCACGATCTGGCATGGATGCGACCGATCGGTGAGGCCGTTGATCACCGGTACACTGGCGTGCTGCGCCATTTCCTCGATCTTGGCATGGTCGTCAGTTCGCAGCATGATCGCATCAACCATTCGGCTGAGCACGCGCGCAGTATCGGCTATGGTCTCGCCGCGACCGAGCTGGCTTGACGCCGCATCAAGGACCAGTGTGCCGCCGCCAAGCTGGCGCATGGCGATATCGAAGCTCACCCTTGTCCGGGTCGAACTCTTTTCAAACACCATCCCCAGCACCCGCCCCGAGAGCGGATGATCGGCATCGGGTTCGCCTTTCGGCAAAGCCTTGCGAGCTGACTTGCGACCGATCGCGTCATTCAGCATCGCAGCGATTGCATCTCCGCCCGCATCGCGGAGGTTGAGGAAGTGACGCGGATGCGACATCACGCATCCGGCGAATAGCTCGCCGTCCCCGCCGAAAGCTTTTCAAAGAATTCTTCAATTTCGGCGTCGCCAATTACCAGCGGCGGCAGCACCCGCAGCGTGTTGTCGCCGGCAGCTACGGTCAGCAATTGGTGATTGTCGCGCAGGTGGGCAAAGAACGGCCTGCTTTCGACCTTCATCTTGATCCCCAGCATCAAACCCCTGCCGCGCACGAGTTCGAACAATTCAGGATAATTGCCGATGAACTGCTCAAGCCGGCTGCGCAGGCGCTCACCCTTCTCGCGCACCGACGCGAGAAACTCATCATTGGCGACAGCTTCCATCACCGCACTTCCAGCAGCCATCGCCAGCGGATTACCGCCGTAAGTCGAGCCATGCGTGCCAAACACCATACCGCGCGCCGCCTTTTCCGTCGCCAGGCATGCGCCAAGCGGAAAGCCGCCGCCGATTCCCTTGGCGGTCGCCAGGATATCGGGCTCGATCCCGTATTGTTCATAGGCATAGAGCGTGCCGGTCCGCGCGACCCCGCATTGCACTTCATCAAGCACCAGCATCAGATCGTGCTGGTCAGCCAGTTCGCGCAGGCCCTTCATGAAGCTGTCAGATGCCGGGCGAATACCGCCTTCGCCCTGGATCGGCTCTACCAGGAACCCAGCCGTACGTGGACCCATCAATGCCTTGGCCGATTCCAGATCATCGAATTCGGCGTATTTGAAGCCCGCGAGCAACGGTGAGAAGCCGTGGTGCATCTTTTCCTGATTGGATGCACTGATTGTGGCCATGGTGCGCCCGTGAAAGGCGTTCTTGAATGTGATCAGTTCAAACCGGGTCTCATCACCATCATGCTGGTGATAGGCGCGCGCGGTCTTGATCGCGGTTTCAACTGCTTCGGCACCCGAATTGGTGAAAAAGACCGTGTCGGCAAAGGTGTTGTCAACCAGCGTCTGCGCCAGTTTCTCGCCTTGGGGGCTGCCGTAAAGGTTCGAAACATGCATCAGGGTTTCAGCCTGTTGCTGGATCGCCTTGATCAGGCCCTGATGCGAATGTCCAAGCAGGTTTACCGCGATACCGCTGGCGAAATCGAGATACCGCGTGCCGTTTTCATCAATCAGATGACAGTGCTCGCCGCGCACCGGGCGCACACCGCAGCGGGGATAGACAGGCATCAGGGGAGAGATCGACATGGTTGGAACCTCAGGCAATTATCGAATCGGGCAAAAGAGAAATGGCGGCCCCAAGGACCGCCATTCCGCGTCGTTTAAATGCTGGCAAACGGTCGGTCAATTGACCGCGCCAAGCAGGTGATCAACCCTGGACGGGGGCGAGGTTGACCGCCGAGTGCTTCCCTCGTCGGTCGACTTCGAGATCGAACTCGTAACGTTCGCCCTCATTCAATCCCTGGAGCCCCGAACGTTCGACAGCACTGATGTGCACGAAAGTATCGGGCTGGCCATCGTCGCGCACCAGGAAACCGAAGCCCTTCATCGAATTGAAGAACTTCACGGTACCGGTGGCCCTTTCGCCGGTCAGCTCACGCTGCGGCGCCGCAGGGCGCTTTTCTACCGCGATCACATCGCCGACAACCTGCAGATCCTGGGCGGAAACCTTGCCGCCACGGTCCACCAGGTTGAATTCAAGCTCCTGGCCTTCGGCAAGACTCTCTAGCCCCGCACGCTCAACCGCGCTGATATGGACGAAGATATCTTCGCCGCCGGTGTCCTGCTGGATGAAGCCGAAGCCCTTCTGGCCATTGAAGAACTTGACCGTTCCCTTGCCAGTGCCGACGACCTGTGCAGGCATGCGATTGAAACCGCCGCCTCCGGCTCCGCCGCCGCCGCCAGGTCCG
>LOET01000115.1 GCA_001515985.1 Sphingomonadales bacterium BRH_c3
GGTTTCAGGCTGGGCTGGCTGGCATTCTGTTTAGGCCCCTTGTCCGCTTTGGGCTTGCGTACTTCTCGGCTTTTCTTGCGTTGACCCTTGGCCATGGCATTTTCCAATCGGGGCGGCATGCCCCATCGCATCTATATATGCAGTGTAGAATTGTGTCCAAACAAAACTCAGGAGAAAAGAAATAATAAATAGTAATTGGTTGAAAATCAGAAATAAATGATTATATATTAAAGTGCTACCAGTCGTGAACGACGGTTTTTAATATTGAAAAGTATTACCTCCTTTATTTTTCGCCTCTTAGCACCGTGCACAAACGGCCGCTTTTGGTCGCCTGCATGTGACAAAAGGAACTTTATCATGGCCCATTTTGGCAAGATCAAATCATATGACAGCGGCAAGGGTGCGGGCATGATCTCCCCTGAAAAGGGCGGCGATGCACTGCCGTTCAAGAAGTCCGACCTGCAGCAGCAGGGCCAGGAACCCAAGATCGATCAGCGCTATGGTTATGAAACCAAGCAGGTCGATGGCGGCGTAAGGCATGCTGTGAGCCTCCAGATGGAGCAGGGTCAGAAGGAACAGGCCAGCTCGCCGCGGGCCTAATGTTCAACGCTCGCCGGGGCCGCTGTGATCAGCGTCCCCGGCTTGCCCTGTGAATCCTCTTTCATGCGCCAGTACCGGAGCCGGCATTATGGACCTTAACGAACTGCTTCATGCCCACCAAGTCGCTGCCATGCGTGCGAGCGAGGCGGTTGAGGCGGCAGAGCGCCAGACGCAGTTTGGCATTATTGCAAGCTATGCGGAGCGTATCCGCGAACACCGTATGGCGAACGGCGTTCCCGATACCAGCATCCCCTTTCTCGATGGCGAAACGCCGCGATCGGAACTTGCCCCGTGACCATCATCAAGGCCGCCAGCATCGCTGATTGGGAAGACGAGGGAGGCGCGTTGAGCGCCTTTGCGGGTGCCCTGCCGGAAGGAATCACCACGAAGCTTGTCCGTGAATACACGGTTGGGCCGTACCGCTATACCGATCTGTCCCACGCGATATCCGAACGGAACCGCCAGGCGCAATCAATGGCTGGCTGAACGGATTTCGAACAACCATTTCCATCAGCCATTTCCATCAGCGGCCCAGCTTTACCAGCACCTTGTCCAGTTCCTGCAGGAATCGTGACCGGTCGGCTTTGCTGAACGGCGGCGGACCGCCACCGGCACCATCCATTCCGGCGCGCAAATCTTCCATGATCGCGCGCGTCGCAATCGCGCCGCCAATGCTGGCGGCGTCGAACGGTTTGCCATTGTGCGCAAGCACCCTTGCGCCCGCCTTCAGGCACCGTTCGGCCAGCAGGATATCGGCGGTGATCACCACACTGCGCGCGTCGGCATGTTCGGCGATCCAGTTGTCCGCAGCATCGAAGCCGCCATCCACCACCACGCGCTTGACCCGCTCGTTATCAGGAATCCGGAACGGGCTGTTGCTGACGATCCGCACCTGCGCCTTGTGGCGAGTGGCCACGCGGTAGATTTCTTCCTTTACCGGACAGGCATCGGCGTCGACGAGAATGGTGACAGGCGCGGGCATTGCAGCAGGTTCTAGCGCCTTTGGCGGCCGATACCCAAGCTTTCCTACGCGCGCGAAATCTGGCCTAACCTGCGGCATGGAATGTTCGCAACGTGCTCCCATTATCCGCGCCCTTTGGTTGCGCGTTTGGCCGGGGGCTTTTCTTTCCTTTGGAGCGTGTTCCATGTGTTCCATCCTGTAGGATTATCTGGCTGCGCCGCGTCCGATTTCGCTGGATTTGGCGGCGCCAATCCCCATCTTGAATCAAGGAAGAAACGATAAGAGAGGAGCATCCCCCATGCAGTTCCAGTTCAATTCCGATTCCAGCGTGATGGGCACAGAAAATGTCGCCGAAAGGATCGAGGCGTCGGTTCGCCACCGTCTAGAGCGGTTCGAAGATCGCCTGACCCGGCTCGAAGTCCATGTCAGTGACGAGAACGGGCGCAAGGGCGGGGGGGATGACAAGGCCTGCACCATCGAGGCGCGCCCGCGCGGCAGCAAGCCGATCGGCGTTACTGCACATGCCGCCGATGTCGATACTGCAGCGCGGCAGGCTGCGGGCACACTGGCCCAGCGGCTTGAGCGGCATTTCGGCAAGGCTGAACGGCACAAGCACGATCCCTCGCCCGACAAGGTGATGTAGCGCGCGTGGCGCCCGGGGACTTCCCCCGGAGCTAGATCTTGTTGCTTTGCTCAAGCTGATCGAGCAGCTCTTCGACCTGCTGCTCGATAATGGCCGAACTGTCGCCGCCGCCATAGCTCAGCAGCCCGCTGGAGAAAGTGGTGCCGAACGTGTCGGCCAGCGATTTGGTCTGCAGCACACCAGAGGCGAACTCGCGCGTGGTGAGCGATTCGAGCGGGTGAATGAAGGTGCCCCACACCAGCTCTTGCGCCACGGCATAGCGGGCATCGAGCGCGGTATCGAAATTGGCCTGGAGCAGGCGCATCAGTGCCTCTTCGGGCAGGGCTTCGGCCAGCGAGACGGGGGTGAGGATGCGCATGCGATCGTTGACCGGATCGGTCACCACCAGGATCTGCACCTCATCGATCGCAAATTGCCAGTTGTTCGCCTGGCGCTGCGCATCGGGATCGAGCGCTTCTATCACCTCGGCGATCCGCTCAATCGCGGCGCGCCGCTCGGGCTCGATGTCAGCCGGGGCTAGGGGCGCTGCCTCTTCGCTCTGGTCCGGTGCCAGGTCCGAAAAGTCATCGAGCGGGCCGCTGTCTTGCGCTGGCGCATTGCCCTGGCTCAATGCGGGCGCCGCCGACGCCAGCAATGCAAGGCAGGCAGCAAAAGCCAGTGATTTACGACACACCATGATCAATCCCCCATGCTACATGGTGCCGGGCACCAGTGGCTGGTTCGCCGGAACTGAGGGAATTGTTACGTGCCGATCGAACGGGCCAGCCTACTGGCCCGATGGGTCAACGAAATTGCCCGCTCCGATATTGGCATTGACCACGCCGCCGTCGATCGGGATGGTGGTGCCCACCACATAATCGCCTGCGCGGCTGAGGAGGTAGATCGCGCCAGCGGCCATATCCTCGGTCACACCGATGCGGCCCGAAGGAATGCCCTTCTCGACCAGATCGGCATTGTCGCGCGCGGCGCGGTTCATATCCGACGGGAAGGCCCCCGGGCCGATGCCGTTGACGATGATGTTCTCCCTGGCAAGCTCTGCCGCCATCCGCCGGGTCAGGTGGATCAGCCCGGCCTTCGACGCCTGATAGGGATAGGTCGGCCAGGGGTTGGTCTTCATCCCGTCGATCGAGGCGATCATCAGCACCTTCGCCGGTCGCTCGGGCGTGGCCGCCGCCTTGAGCAGCCCGTGCAGTTTCTGGGTCAGGAAGAACGGTGTCTTGAGATTGAGATCGACCGTGCGGTGCCAGCCTGCCTCGCTGAATTCATCGAAAGGCTCACCCCATGCCGCGCCGGCATTGTTGACCAGTATGTCGAGCTTGTCCTCACGCGCGGCGATTTCGTCGGCAAGCTGCTGGATCCCGTCCATTTGCGACAGGTCGCCCACCAGGCCGATCACCTTGTCGCCCAGTTCCGCAGAAGTCGCGTCAACCTGCTCTTTCTTGCGCGCGACGATATAGACCCGCGCACAGCCTGCCGCGAGCAGGCCTTCGACGATCATCTTGCCGATCCCGCGCGATCCGCCCGTGACCAGGGCAACGCGGCCATCAAGGCCAAAAAGCGATTTCAGATCCATGTCTTGTGTCCTTTTCAGTATCCGCTCAGTTCCGCTACGCGATTGGCGTGGTAATAGGCATCGCCCAGGAATTCCTGCAGCGCGCGGTCGCGCTTCATGTACAGGCCGATGTCATATTCGTCGGTCATGCCGATACCGCCGTGCATCTGCACGCCTTCACGCACCGCCAGGCCAGCAGCCTTGGCCACCTTGGCCTTGGCAACCGACGCCATCAGATCGGCCCGCTCGCTGCCCGCATCGAGCAATTGCTGGGCCTTGATCACAGCGGCGCGCGCGATCTCGACTTCGGAATAGAGATGCGCAGCGCGGTGCTGCAGGGCCTGGAATTCGCCGATCAGCCTGCCGAATTGCTTGCGTTGCTTGAGATAATCGATGGTCATGTCCATCGCGCCGCGAGCAACGCCAACACCTTCGGCTGCCGCGCCGACGCGGCCCGCCATCAGCAGCTTATTGAGTACCGCGCGTCCGCCGTCGACTTCGCCGATCACGGCATCGCCATCGAGATCGACATTGTCGAATGTGGTGTGCGTCGCCATCGAGCTGTCGACCAGCCGCACGGCATCATGGCTCATGCCTGCCGCGTCCCTGGGAACCGCGAACAGGGTAATGCCATCGGCGTCGGCATCGCTGCCCGATGTGCGCGCGGCGACCACGATCATGTCGGCGCTCGCCCCGTGGATTACGAAGTCCTTCTTGCCCGACAGCTTGAAACCGTTGCCCGATTTCTCCGCCTTGCAGGCAACCCGCTCTGGCCGGTGCTTGGCACCTTCGTCAATCGCGACGGCAAACACGCTATCGCCAGAGATAAGGCCGGGCAGGTAGCGTGCGCGCAGATCCGCGCTCGCTTCGCTGAGTGCGGTTGCCGCCAGAACGGAGCTGGTCAGGAAAGGCGACGGAGTGAGATTGCGGCCGATTTCTTCCAGCACGATGCCGGCTTCGACATGGCCCATGCCCAGCCCGCCATCCTCCTCGCCAACGAGAATTCCGGTGAAGCCGAGCTCGGCCATCTGCTTCCACAATTCGTGGCCGAAGCCATCCTTGCAGCCCTTGTCGCGCCAGTGGCGCAGCTGCTTGGGAATCGCGCCTTCCTCGGCCATGAACTGGCTGGCGGTTTCGGCCAGCATCGCCTGATCTTCGTCATGATAAAGCGGCATGGCTCAGGCTCCCGGAAGGTCAAGAATGCGTTTGGAAATGACGTTCAGCATGACTTCGCTGGTGCCGCCTTCGATCGAATTGGCCTTGGTCCTCAGCCAGTTGCGTGAAGGCTTCCCGCCACCCGTTTCCTCGCTGTCCCATTCAAGGCTGCGCGAACCGCCCGCGCTCATCATCAGTTCGTGGCGGCGCTTGTTGAGCTCGGTCCCGGCATATTTCATCATGTTGGGCTGCGCCGGATGCGCCTTGCCGACCTTGATCTCGTCAAGGAACTTCTCGCCCATGCAGGTATAGGCCAGGGCGTCGACATCGAACATTGCCAGCTCCGCCCGCAGCATCGGATCGAGCTCGCCTGCATGGCGCTTCATCGCCGCGCCGATCGCAGCGCTGCGATCATCACCGCCCGCGCCCGAGATCATCTCGCGCTCGTGGCCGAGAAGGTATTTCGCCACGTCCCAGCCGCGGTTGATTTCGCCCACGTAGCCGGGGCAATCCTCGCCATAGCTCTTGGGCACGCTGACATCGTCAAAGAAGGTTTCGCAGAACGGGCTATTGCCGCTGATCAGCAGGATCGGTTTGGTGGTGACACCCTGGCTTGCCATATCGAACAGCATGAAGGTGATACCCTGATACTTGTTCTCCTTGTCGGTGCGGACGAGGCAGAAAATCCAGTCAGCTTTGTCAGCATAGGAGGTCCAGATCTTCTGACCATTGACCACCCAATAGTCGCCCTTATCCTCGCCGAAGGTCTGCATCGAGACGAGGTCTGACCCGCTGCCGGGCTCGGAATAGCCCTGGCACCAGCGGATTTCGCCGCGGGCGATTTCGTTCAGGAAACGCTGCTTCTGACCTTCGGTGCCGAAGTGAAGCAGCGCCGGGCCAAGCATCCATATGCCGAAGCTGGAGAGCGGCGGACGCGCATTGATGCGGTTCATTTCCTCGCGCAGAATTTTGGCTTCGGCAGCATTGAGCCCGGCTCCGCCGTATGCCTTGGGCCAGGCCGGTACGGTATAGCCCTTGTCACGGCAGGCCTCGAACCATGCCTTTTGCGCATCGCACTTGAAAGTGGCGCCCCGGCCGCCCCAGAAAATGTCCTCATCGCCGCGCACGGGCTGGCGCATTTCAGGGGGGCAATTCGCTTCAAGCCAGGCGCGGGTTTCCGCGCGGAAAGCTTCCAGATCGGGGGTTTCAGACATGGGGCCGACTCTCCTCTCACCTCTATTGGTTGACGCTTACGTTAGGGTGATTCGGGTCGGGGCCGCAAGCACACTTATGATAGCCAGCCATGCCGTAGCGTCAGCAAGCGAGCCGTTGACGCGCGCTTGCCCGCGCCTAAGCTGGTTTCAAAATGAAATGGGAGAGATGTGGCATGCGATTCTCTAACAAGACCGTGGTGATTACCGGCGCGGCCTCGGGCATTGGCGAGGAGGCGGCCAGGCTTTTCGCGCGTGAAGGCGCTATCGTGATCGCCAGCGACATCGATGAAGCGAACGGGCAGCGGGTGGCAGATGCAGCTCAAGGTGACGTGCGCTTCAGGCGCTGTGATGTGTGCAAACCTGCGGAGATCAAGGCGCTGATGGATGATGCTGCCGCCGAGACTGGCGGGATCGACGTGCTGTTCAACAATGCTGGCGCAGGCGGGGCCCGTCCGCCGATTCACGAGATCGAGCCCGACGAATGGGACAGCACCATGGACCTGTTATTGCGCTCGGTCGCAATGGGCATCCGCTATGCCGTGCCGCATATGAAGGGGCGGCCGGGTGCCTCGATCGTCAATGTATCCAGCGTTGCTGCAGTTGGGCCGGGCTATGCCCCAACTGCCTATTCGGTGGCCAAGGCGGGCGTGCTTCACCTGACCAAGATGGCGGCTGCCGATCTGGCGCAATTCGGAATTCGCGTGAACGCGATCCAGCCCGGTTTCATCATGAC
Organism: Sphingomonadales bacterium BRH_c3; assembly: GCA_001515985.1. Classification (GTDB taxonomy): domain Bacteria; phylum Pseudomonadota; class Alphaproteobacteria; order Sphingomonadales; family Sphingomonadaceae; genus Erythrobacter. Next base: position 6,859 of record LOET01000115.1, read on the forward strand.
CAATATCTTCACCCGCAATCTCGAAGTGTCTGAGGAACAGAAAGTACTGGCCAAGGATGCGTTGCGGCAGATGAGTTCGAACGCGCAGCCGGTTTCGCGCAGCGGCGAGGCGCGCGACATTGCCGAGGCATGCGCCTATCTCGCCAGCGAGGCAGGGAGCTTCCTGAACGGCACCTCGCTTCTGGTTGACGGCGGTTTGACGCTCGGCCCGCGCTACAGCTGGGACCCGGAGGAACCGGGCGTCTATGACCCGCTCGAAACCATGGAAGAGCAAGCCCGGCAGAACAGCGCGGTATGAACAAGGCAGCCCAACCACTCCCCATGCGGATCAAGCTGGCCAACGGGTTCGGCTCGGTCGCCTTCGGGGTCAAGGACAACGGTTTTTCCGTATTCCTGCTCACCTTCTACAATCTGGTCCTGGGGATGGAGGCCTGGCTGGTCAGCGTCGCGCTGGTCACCGCCTTGCTGGTCGACGCCTTCGTTGATCCCTTGCTGGGCAATCTTTCCGACCGCACCTACACGCGTTGGGGACGGCGCCTGCCGTGGCTTTACATCGCACCTATCCCACTGGGCATTGCCTGGTATTTCCTGTGGTCCCCGCCGGTCGACGGACCGCCCAGTTTCTGGCTCCTGCTGGGCATGGCAATCTTGATCCGGCTGTTGCTGTCAGCCTGCGAAGTGCCGTCGGTCGCGCTCGTGCCAGAGCTGACGCGCGACTATGACGAGCGCACAACGCTGTTTCGCTATCGCTATCTGTTCGGTTGGACCGGCGGGCTGGCGATCCTGTTCCTCGCCTACAACGTGTTCCTGCGCGACGGATTGCTCAACCGTGACGGCTATGTGCTTTACGGCGTGGTAGGCGCTGCCATGATCGTTATCACGACGCTGGTTTCCGCAGTTGGGCAGCACAGCCGCGTGGCGCATTACCCGGACAGCCGGCCGCCCCCGTTTTCGTGGCGCGGCGCATTTGCCGAGATCAAGGAGGCCTTTGCCGAGCGCGCTTTCCTGATCCTCTCGGCCGGCGCCGTGGCAGCCTATGTCAGCCAGGGGATGACCTTCGCGCTGTCGAACTATCTCTATTACTTCGTCTGGGAATTCGACGAATCCGCCCTGGCAATCTACCCCTTCATCCTGTTCGCCAGCGTGGTGATTGTATTCCTCACGCTCAGCGGATTGCACCGCCGCTTCGGCAAGGCAAAAGTCGCCACTGTCACCACGATGCTTTCAATGGCTTCCTGGCTAACGCCCTACGGGCTGCGCCTGCTGGGGCTTTGGCCGGAAGTCGGCAGCGATATTTCCACCGCTTTGCTGTTCGCATTCGTGCTGGTCAGTAACACCTTTGGCGTGATGGTGATGGTGTCCGCATCGTCGATGGTCGCCGAAATCGTCGAAGCGTTCGAGGAGAAGACCGGACGGCGCGCCGAAGGGTCATTCTACTCAGGCAACTGGTTTATGCAGAAATGTGCAACCGGACTGGGAATTCTGGCGGCCGGGCTGATCGTTTCGCTTTCCGGCCTGCCAAGCAACGCACAACCGGGTGCGGTCGCGGCCCCCATTATCGATAGCCTGATTGTACAATATTGCTTGGTGGTTACTATCGCCGGGCTGATATCGGCCTTCTGGTTGGCACGTTTCCCGATTGCCAGGGAGGATCACGAGGCCAGGCTTGCCGCACTGGATTCGGCTGCGCGTGCAGACCCCGATGCCCATGCCCTGATGCCGTGAGCCGCCATAAATGAGAGCTTGGCGCGGTCCCGAGGGCGTGCCACGATCAACCACAAGATTCGATCACTGAATCATCTGACACACAGGAGAACGCACCCATGGATTTCGAACCTACCGAACGGCAGCAATACTGGCGCGACCGGGTGCGCGACTTCATTGAAAGCCACGTCCGCCCCGCAGTTCCGACCTACAAGGCGCAGGATGCAGAGGGCGATCGCTGGAAGGTGATCCCGGTGCTGGAGGAGCTCAAGGCTAAAGCGAAGGCCGACGGCATCTGGAACCTGTTCATGCCGCCGCGCAATGACAGCCACCACCACGTCGATGATACTTTCGAGTTCGAAGGCCCGGGCCTGACCAATCTCGAATATGCCCTTTGTGCCGAGGAAATGGGCCGTATCGGGTTTGCCAGCGAAGTGTTCAATTGCTCCGCGCCTGACACCGGCAATATGGAAGTGTTCCACCGCTATGGCACGCGCGAACAGAAGGAAGAATGGCTGAAGCCGATCATGAACGGCGAAATCCGTTCGGCCTTCCTCATGACCGAACCCTTCACTGCTTCATCCGACGCGACCAATATCGAAACCCGTATCGAGCGCGATGGTGACGAATATGTGATCAACGGCCGCAAGTGGTGGTCGTCCGGCCTCGGCGATCCGCGCTGCAAGATCGCGATCGTGATGGGCAAGACCGATTTCAGTGCCGGCCGCCATGCCGCGCAATCGATGCTGCTGATGCCGATCGACACTCCTGGCGTGAACATCCTGCGCCATTTGCCCGTGTTCGGCTATGACGATGCGCCGCATGGGCACATGGAAGTCGAGCTGAAGGACGTGCGCGTGCCGGTCACCAATATGCTGCTGGGAGAAGGGCGCGGCTTCGAGATCGCGCAGGGCCGGCTTGGCCCGGGCCGCATCCATCACTGCATGCGCACCATCGGCGTGGCAGAGGAAGCACTCGCCAAGATGTGCCGCCGCCTGCAGGAGCGCGAAGCCTTCGGCAAGCCGATCTACAAGCATTCGGTGTGGGAAGAGCGCGTGGCGCGCGCGCGCATCGATATCGACATGACCCGCCTGCTCTGCCTCAAGGCTGCCGACATGATGGACAAGGTCGGCAACAAGAGCGCCAAGCAGGAAATTGCCATGATCAAGGTGCAGGCCCCGAACATGGCATTGAAGATCATCGACGATGCGATCCAGGCCCATGGCGGCGGCGGCGTGTCGGATGATTATGGCCTGGCCAATGCCTATGCCCACCAACGCACCCTGCGGTTGGCTGATGGCCCGGACGAGGTGCACGCACGTTCCATCGCGCGGATGGAATTCGCCAAGCACATGCCCCAGCCGGGGCCGACCGCCAACGCGCTGCGCGATGGCAAGGGGCCGAGCATGGGCGGCGACGATCGCCTCAGTTCGGGCGATATGGGCGTGGCGCGCTAAGGCCAGGCAGGGAGAGAGACTTTGACAAAGGCAGCCATTCTCGAAACGCCCGGAAAGGGCCTGGTCATCGGCGAAGTCGAGATCGCCGATCCAGGGCCGCATGAAGTGCTGATTGACACCAAGGCCTGCGGGCTGTGCCATTCGGACCTGCACTTTATCGAAGGCACCTATCCGCACCCGCTTCCGGCCATTCCCGGCCATGAGGCAGCGGGCGTGGTGCGCGCGGTGGGCAGCGAAGTGAAAACGGTGAAGCCGGGCGACCATGTTGTTTCCTGTCTTTCCGCATTTTGTGGACACTGCGAGTTTTGTGTGACCGGGCGCATGGCACTGTGCCTGGGCGCGGATACGCGGCGCAGCGCCGATGGGGCACCACGCATTACCCGCGCCGATGGCTCAACCGTCAACCAGATGCTCAACCTCTCGGCCTTCAGCGAACAGATGCTGATCCACGAGCACGCCTGCGTTTCAATCGACAAGGATATGCCGCTGGATCGCGCCGCCATTCTCGGCTGCGCGGTGACGACTGGTGCGGGCACGATCTTCAATGCCTGTTCGGTGGTTCCGGGTGAAAGCGTGGCGGTAATCGGTTGTGGCGGTGTCGGCCTTGCAGCAATCAATGCCGCCAAGATCGCCGGGGCAGGGCAGGTCATTGCAGTCGATCCGGTGCCGGAAAAGCGCGAACTTGCCATGGTACTGGGTGCAACCCACACCGTCGATGCCAAGGCCAGCGATGCGGCGCAGCAAATCATCGCGATCTCGAAGGGCGGGGTGCACCATGCCATCGAAGCCGTCGGACGGCAGGCCTCTGCGGATCTATCGGTGGCGTGCCTGCGGCGCGGCGGCACGGCCACGATCCTCGGCATGATGCCGCTCGACTGCAAGGTGGGCCTTGGCGCGCTTGACCTGCTTTCGGGCAAGAAACTGCAGGGGGCGATCATGGGGATGAACCATTTCCCGGTCGATCTTCCTCGCCTGGTCGATTTCTATCTGCGCGGGCTGCTGGACCTCGACACGATCATCGCTGAACGAATTCCGCTGGAACGCATCAACGAAGGATTTGAAAAGATGAAGGGCGGCCATTCGGCGCGCAGCGTGGTGGTGTTCGACTGATGGCCGACGAGCAGCCAATTGATTTTGACAAGGAAATGGTCGGTACCATCGAGGTGCCGGAGCAGGATCAGCTTGATCTTGAGCGTTTGAGCGCTTGGTTCGAAGCCAATGTCGATGGCTATGCAGGGCCGATGAGTTACACCAAGTTCAAGGGCGGGCAATCCAACCCGACCTACCGGATCGACACACCGGGCGCATCTTACGTGTTGCGGCGCCAGCCATTCGGCAAGCTGCTGCCGTCAGCTCATGCCGTTGACCGCGAATATGCGGCAATGACCGGGCTTTATCCCACGGGTTTCCCGGTGCCGCGCACCTTCGGCCTGTGCGAGGATCCGGACGTTATCGGTTCCAAGTTCTTCGTGATGAGCATGGCCGATGGACGAAGCCTCTGGAACGGTGCGCTGCCGAGTTGCTCGCGGGACGATCGACGCGAGATCTACCATTCGCTGATCGACACCATTGCCGACCTTCACCTCAAGGATCCTGAGGCGATCGGTCTTGGCGATTACGGCAAACCGACCGATTATTGCGCGCGCCAGATCAACCGCTGGACCAAGCAATACAAGCTTTCCGAAACCGAGCATCAACCCAAGATGGAACGGCTGATCGAATGGTTGCCCGAAACCATTCCGCCGCAGCACAATTCCAGCGTCGTGCATGGCGATTACCGGCTGGACAATGTGATCTTCCACAAGACAGAGAACCGCGTCATTGCGGTGCTCGACTGGGAGCTATCGACGCTGGGCGATCCGATTGCCGATTTCAGCTATCTCATGCTCAACTGGCACAACCCGGCCGATGGCCGTGCGGGCCTGCTGGGCCTCGATCTCGACGAACTCGGCATCCCCTCGCAGGAGGAGGCGGTGGAACGTTATGTGGCGCGCACCGGCTACCCTGTGCCGCCAATGGACTGGTATTTCGCCTACAATCTGTTCCGGCTGGCGGGGATCATGCAGGGGATCAAGAAACGCGTGATCGATGGCACCGCCTCATCTGCGCATGCCAGGCAAATGAGCGAACGAGTGACCCCGCTGATCGAGCGGGCATACGAGTTCGCGCTGGCAGCGGGCATGCCTGAATAAACCCGGCAATTCGGCGTCAGAAATCGGCGCTGAAGCTGATCATGGCGCCCAGATCGGCAGGATGATCGGCATAGTGCCCCGGTTCGTGGCGATAGAACAGGCTGGCAGCACCTCTGCCCGATAGCAGCGGGCCTTGCCAGGCGAGCTCGCCCACTATTTCGCGGCCTTGCGGCGCAAGTGACAGGCGTTGCAGGGCAAAGCTGGCAGTTTCACTGGCATAGTCGTAGCTGGCGGGCAGGTAGAGGCTGAGCCCGCCGCTCTCCACCCGCAACGGCTGGCTGACCCGTAACCCCAGCGTGTCACCGCGCGCGATCGCACCGCTGCGCGTTAGGTCGAACGCCCAGGCCCGGCTGGCAAAGCCAGAGCCGCGGGCAATTACGTCGCCATGCTGCGGCCGGGTGAAGCCAAGCCTCGTTTCGCCGCCCAAAGTCCAGCCGGGGCCCACTTGCCAGCGTCCGCCACTATCGATGAAGATCGTGTCTGCCCCGCCTTGCACCACTGCCGGATGGAACCTTGCGCCCAGCACGCTGCGCTCTTCGCGAAGCCAGCTCATCCCCAGGGTCGCGGCCAGCGCACCGAAATCACGGTCGAGCGCGAGCCCGAAGTTTTGCGTCGGGAAACGCTCGCGCGGGCGGTAGATCGCTTCCTCGAACCTCGGCGCGTAACCAAGGCGCGCGTCTCCGCTCTCGGCATGGAAAGTCACCCCCCACGGCCCCAGTTCATGACGCAGCGCCAGCGCCGCCGTTGCGGCCTGATAGAAGCCCGCATCGCTGCGTGTGCCGGGAGCGATACGAAACGCGGCTGCCGATCGTCCCTGTATCTGCGCCACCAGCCCATCTGCACCCTGGGCAAAGGCAATGCCCAGCTGGGTGCCCGGTGCGATGCGCGTTGCCACCCGCGCCGCCAGCACCTTGGCGCGCTCAGCCTCGTCAGCCGTCAATTGTAACGGCCCGGACCATTCGAGCCCGGCGGCACGCGGACCGTCACCGATATGGAAGGCCAGCACAGTTTCCCTGCTGCCCGCAACGATATGCCTTCCCTGCCGTTCTACGGCTCCCCTCAGCCGCGGGACCACGCTCGACCCGGCAATGCCTGCGGCCAGATCGAAGCCGTAGGCCCGGTCATATTTGTCGGTGACGATCGTTGCCAGGCTTTGTCCGCCCAGCGCGTCCCCCATCGCGGGTGAGGCAATTGCAATCCGGTCGCTCAGCCCCATGGCGGTCTGCTGGCCCGCCAGCGTGGTTGTGCCAGCCGGTGCAATCGCGCGCGCAATATCCAGGATTCCCCGCCCGAACAGCGCATCGGTGCCGGTCGCCCCGGCATCCACCGCGCTATCGAGCAGTATCTCCACAATCTCGGCGCCGGTAAGATTGGGGAATGCCTGCGCCAGCAGGGCAACCGCGCCCGCCACTTGCGGGGCGGAAAAGCTGGTGCCTGAAAACAGGGTCACGAATTGCTGGCCGTTGATGTTCTCGACGAATAGCTGCCCGTCCTGGTAGACGCAGCAAATCCGCTCTCCGCGCGCTGTCAGAAAAGAGGCCTGCGCAATTCCCGCGCGATTGCTGAAATCGGACAATTGGCCATTGGCGTCAATCGAGCCGACTATGATGACATTCCCTCCGCCCGCCTGGAGCAGGCTGGCGGCAAAGGGATCTGGCTGGTCAGGATCGATCGCAGGGTCGCTCCCGTCGCCGGAATTGCCCGCCGAAACCACAATCACCACTCCCGCACTGGCGGCGCGCGCTATAGCATCGAGCAGGATTTGCGATGCGGCCCCGCCACCAAGGCTGAGGTTTACCACGGCGGCGCCATTAGCGACTGCCAGATCGACACCTGCTGCAATCGCGCTGTCGACAAACTGGCATCCCAGCGATGGGTCCTGCGGCGTGTCGGCGGTGCAGCTGCCCGGCTCGTCGGCCCTAAGGGCCAGTACCTGTGCATCGAAGGCGATGCCCAATATGCCTGTATTATCACGCGCGGCGGCTGCGACCATGGCAACATTGGTGCCGTGGTCATCGATACCATCAATGCCGCGATTGCCCGCTACATCGGTGGAGGCGGGGTGAATGCGCCCGGCGAATTCGGGGCTGTCACTGTCAATCCCGCTGTCAACGATTGCGATTATCGACCCTTGGCCGGTGATCCCGCCTTCCCATGCCGTAATGGCATTGTGAAAGGCGGGCCCGTCGGAATCGCGCAATTCCTGGGTATTGAAGCTGGTTGGCGTTGGCGTTGGCGTTGGCGTGGGAGTTGGCGTGGGGGCCGGAGCGGGCGCCGGTGTGGGGGTGAGCGGCGGGGGTGTGCTTATGGGACCAGGGCTGCTGCCACCACCGCACGCGGCCAGCAGCGCGGCAGCAGAAATTGCACCCAATCGGTGCGGACCGAAACGGCAAAACGAAGCGAGCACAGGCATTATGCGACCTTCCTAACCCTGCCCCTGCAAATGCCAAGTTTAGGCCTTGGGTTATCGTGAGAGCAAGATATTCTACGCGCCTCGGCACTTGCCGCCACCTGAGCCCCCCGCTAGCAGCGCGAGACGAACCCAATTCTGCCCGTGGAGTGCCCCAGTATGTCCAGCGAACTCGTCAATGCCATCGAAGAAGCGTGGGAACGCCGCAGCGAGGTCACCCCGGCGGACCAGGATCTCCGCAAGGTGGTGGAAGAGGCGATCGGCATGCTCGACAGCGGTGCTGCCCGGGTGGCCGAACCTGACGGCGAGGGCGGGTGGAAAGTAAATCAGTGGCTCAAGCAGGCAGTGCTGCTGTCATTCCGGCTTAGCCATAACCGCATCATGGAGGGCGGCTCTGCCGGCGAGGCCGCCTATGACAAGGTGCCGAACAAATTTGCCGGTTGGGGCGATAATCGCTTCAGCGAAGCCGGTTTCCGGGTTGTGCCAGGTGCGGTGGTGCGGCGCGGCAGTTTCATCGGCAAGGGCGTGGTGCTGATGCCCAGCTTCGTCAATATCGGCGCCTATGTCGATGAAGGCACAATGGTCGATACATGGGCCACGGTCGGTTCCTGCGCGCAGATCGGTAAGAACGTGCATATTTCGGGTGGTGCCGGGATCGGCGGCGTGCTTGAACCTTTGCAGGCAGGGCCGGTGGTGATCGGCGACGGCGCCTTCATAGGGGCGCGTGCGGAAGTGGCCGAAGGCGTGCGCGTGGGCGAAGGCGCGGTGCTTTCGATGGGGGTTTACCTCGGCGCATCAACCAAGATCATCGATCGTGAAAGCGGCAAGATTTACCGCGGCGAAGTACCCCCTTATGCCGTGGTCGTTCCGGGTGCGTTGCCGGGCAAGCCGCTGGCCGATGGCAGCCCCGGCCCCTCGCTTTATTGTGCGGTAATTGTTAAGACTGTGGACGCACAAACCCGCGCCAAAACAGGGATCAACGAACTGCTGCGGGATTGAACCAGACGATAGAGCTCAGGAACAATCCCGCTCACCATCCGTAACCAAACGTGCCATTTGTACGAATTACGGGAAGTGGGAGAAGACAATGGAAAACAGAGACGGTAAAGTCCACATTGAGGATGACGAAGCCCGCGCTGCCGTGGGCAATACGGGTTTGCGCTGGGTTCTGGGCATCGGCCTGACTTTGGCAATCATCGCCATGACGCTGGTCTGGATTATTCCGGCGTTGACTGACTGAACGCTATCCGGCGTTGGCGGGAGTTTCGATAGCCGGCGCACCGCGCTGGCGGGCTGCATATTCTTCAGCTCCACGCAGCGCCTTGAGCGCGTTGCGCAGCGAGATTTTTTCCAGATCGGCCTGGCTGTAACCGCGCCGCGCGAGTTCTGCGAACAAGGCCGGATAGCCTGATACATCTTCCATGCCCACCGGGCCGGTCGGCATCCCGTCATAATCGCCCCCGATCCCGATATGGTCGATCCCGGCTACGCCGCGAATGTGATCTATATGGTCGGCCATGTCGGAAATGGTCGATTGCGGCGCCGGATTGGCATTGTTCCAGGCCTCCATTCCCGCAGCGACACGATCAGGCTGGCCCTGGAACAGAGCCGCCAACCGGGCGTTTTCAGCCCTCTGCGCGGCCTGATGCTGGCGCAATTCCTCTGTGATGAACCATGGCAGGGCGACCACCATCACCACCCCGCCGTTTTCAGGCAGGCGGGCCAGCACACTGTCGGGCACATTGCGGGCATGGCCGTTCACCGCCCGCGCGCCGGAATGGCTGAAGATCACCGGAGCCTGCGCAACATCAAGCACATCGTGCATGGTCTTCTCGCTCACATGGCTCAAATCGACCTGCATGCCGATGCGGTTCATCTCGCGCACGACATTGCGTCCAAAATCGGTCAAGCCATCATGCTCGGGTGTGTCGGTGGCGCTGTCGGCCCAGGGCGTGTTCATCGAGTGGGTCAGCGTCATGTAGCGCGCACCCAGATCATACATCTGGCGCAGCACGGCGAGGCTGGAGCCGATCGAATGCCCGCCTTCCATGCCCAGCAGCGAAGCGATCTTGCCCGCTGCCAGCGCCGCTTCGACATCATCTGCCGTCAAAGCCAGCTGCATATCATCGGGGTTGCCTGCAACCAGCCGCTTGGCGACGTCGATCTGTTCGATCGTCATCTGCACCGCCTCGGGTTCCTTGAGTGAGGCTGGCACATAAACCGACCAATATTGCGCGCCGACTTTGCCAAGGCGCAGGCGTGCAAGATCGGTGTGCATCGTGGCTCCTTCCGGATGAGTGGAGCCGGTTTCGCCGGTATCGTGGAAGTCAAACTGGTTGATGACGTTGTTGAACCGCGCGCGAAGCTGCATCGGTACGTCATTGTGCCCGTCCCATACCGGCGAGGCGTCCAGCGCGGCCGAGGCCACTTCCTCGGCATTTTGCGCGGCAGCGACTGTGGGGATGACCGCCATGGCAGCGGCAACGCATAGCGTGAACGGTTTCATCAAGGACTCCCGCAGATGATGTTCCGAAACATGTATGTCCGGCGCGCCATTACGCATGCTGGCACGCTGGAATTCAGGCGCAAAGCGCGGATGGCTGCAGATTGCTTCAACAGTGAAGACACGACCCTGCGCGCCAGAAGTGGCGCTTGCCGCACGCGCGGCATGCCAACACGGGGTGAAGGGGCGGCGCCTCCCTGATGGGGCAGGCACCGCCCGATCAACTTATCAGCTAAGGTGCTTTGAAACCGCAGCTGTCATCTTGAACATCGAGATCTGAGCGTTGCCGATCACCGCGCCAAGCTTGGCATCGGGATTGATCTGACGCTTATCCGTCTTGTCCTGCAGGCCATTGGCCTTGATGTATTCCCACACTTTCGAAGTGACTTGGGCGCGGGTCAAAGGACCCTTGCCGATCACTGCCTCCAGAGCGGGCGACAGGGTCACGGGCTTTTGCAGCGCGTTTCCAGCCATGTTCAATTCCTTTCCTTGTTATGGCCGTTACAATTCGGCGTCGTCATCTTCCCGGTCTTCCTCGTCATCCTGCGACCGGGTGTATTGGGCAACCAGCAACGCGCTGGCGACAACCTGCCCTTCCATCGTTGCGAGCAGGTCTTCCCGCGATGCCCCCGGCATGAGGGTCAGCGGCAGTTCGAGCGCAAACAACTGGAATACGAAATAATGGGTCTCACCGTCCGGCAGATCCGGCAGCAGCCATTCTGAATTGCCAAGCGAGTTCTTGCCGGTGCGCGGCGGAACTTCGCCTTCGAGCAGCTTGCCGCGCTGGCCCGCAAGGCCCCACACCAGCCAATGGCAGCGCGGCTCTGAACCGCCGGTGGTCGCATCTTCGACTATTACGACCAGTTCCTGCGCGCCTGGCGGAGGGGCCGTCCATTCGAGCGGTGGGGCAACCGCATCTTCCTCGTCTGCGGTAAAGCAGGGATCGAGTTCGGCGCCCGGGCGAAAGGCGGGGCTGGTCAGTTCGAATCCGCCGCGCCCCAGCGAACGCTCATTCCCGACGCGCGCAATGGCCAGCCCGCCGTGGCGGGCGGCAGGCGGCAAGGCGGATTGGAGCCATTGAGGCAGGTCGGTCACGTTACTGAAGTCCCTCTCACGCAATATTTGAACCCAAAACTAGGGGTTTCCATCCGGCGTGACGAGGTGATTAAGGCAAATTTACACCGGTTTTGGGCCCGAATCTGTGGGTAATTCGGCCTGAAATGGCGAATTACCCCCTAGAGTGCCATTTGTGCGGGGATTGCCCGCTTGTCGACATGTCGGCATTCTGTGCGCGATCCAAGCCTCCAGTCGCCGGATCCGGTCAATCGAAGAGGGAAAAAATGGGTATCGGTCGTACAACCCTAACCGCCACGCTGGCATTTTCGCTCGTAGCCTGCGGCGGTGGCGGAAGCAGCCCTCCTGGCGGTGGCGCTACGCCTACACCCACGCCTACGCCCACACCCACGGCTTGCTCGGTGCGCGATCGCCAGGACTGGAGCTTTGCGGTCATCGATGAATGGTATCTGTTCCCGACCCTGCTCAACCGCAATGCCAATCCGGCAAGTTTTGCCACGGTGCAGGATTATATTGATGCGTTGGTTGCGCCGGCGCGTGACCAGGGGCGTGACCGCTTCTTCACCTTCATAACCTCGAAAAGCGAGGAAGAGGCACTGATAAATTCGGGTGCCAGCGCGGGTTTTGGTGTGCGGCTGGGTTATGACACGGTCAACAACCGGGTATTCGTGATCGAGGCTTTCGAGAATGCGCCCGGCCTGGCCGCAGGGCTCGACCGGGGCACGGAACTGCTGGCGATCGGCACCAGCAGCAGCAATCTGCAATCGGTCTCCTCGCTGATGGCCGCGGGTGGCCCGCAAGCTGTGATCGATGCCTTGGGGCCATCAGAATCTGGGGTAACGCGCGTCATCCAGTTCCGCACCGCAGCCGGGGCAACGCTTGAGCGAAGCATCGCCAAGACCAACTTCTCGCTTGACCCGGTGTCTGATCGTTATGGTGTGCGGATCATCGACGATGCAGGCAAGAAGGTCGGCTATCTCAACCTGCGTACCTTTATCGTAGACAGTGCGGATGCTGACCTGCGGGCCGCGTTCCAGCAGTTCAAGGACCAGGGCGTCACCGAACTGATCATTGACTTCCGCTATAATGGCGGCGGTTTGGTGCGGATCGCCGATCTGATGGGTGATCTGATGAATGCCGGCAGGATCGGGCAAGTCTGGTCGAAAACCATTGTGCGCGATTCGAAGGCGGCGCAATTCAACGAGACAACCAATATCGCTGCACAACCGCAATCGATCACGCCCACCAGGGTAGCTTTCATCGGGCGCGGCGGCACCGCATCGGCCAGCGAGCTGGTTATCAATTCCATGCTGCCTTACCTTGGCAACAACGTTGCGCTGGTGGGCACCAATACATTCGGCAAGCCGGTTGGCCAGTTCGGCTTCGACCGCGACGAGTGCGATGACCGCTTGCGCGCAGTCACTTTCAAAACCGTGAATGCGGATGATGCAGGCGACTATTTCGGTGGGCTGGCCGATGTCGTGCCCAACACCTGCCGCGCCAACGATGATATCTTCACTCAGCTGGGCGAGCCGACCGAGGCATCAATCGCCACCGCGCTCGATTTTCTTGCCGGTCGCAGCTGCACCGCCATCGCGGCCGAGGGTGTTCGCACCACGCAGGCTGCGGGCGCAGAACGGCTCTTGCTGCAACCCCGGCGCCCAAATGCCGCGCAATATCAGGTCCCAGGATTATTCTGACGCTAATCCGCGCTCGCATCGGTGCGCGTGAATAGGAACACCAGGAAACCGAAGGCGAACAGCGCATCGCCAGCCAGCACCGCCGCGATCAGCGAGCCGCCTTCACCGGCAAATTCGCGTGGGCCAAGCAGCGCAACCACGCCAACCTTCCCCAGCACGCCCGCCCACAGCACACGGCCATAGCGCAGCGGATCGGTCGCCACGATCAGGTAGACCAGCCCGAAGGAAAAGACGAGCAGGCCGATGGTCCGGCCGTCGATCGTCGATTCGGGAACCAGCATGCCCGCCAGCCCGATCGCAAAATTGTATGCGGCGGCAATCCAGAAGAACATCCGCCAGCCGCGCCCTGCATCTCCATGTGAACTCATGTTCAAGGTGCTCCTTCGCCCGTGAAAGGTTGTTGGTCAGTATAGGCGCAGCCATTGAGCTGCGTTTCGCCGATAGTGAGCGTGACCGTGTAGGGATAGCTGCGATCGCTCATATTGTCGGAGCATTCGCCCGGCGTCACCGCCATCAGCAGCGGCACACCATCCAGCGTGCCGTTGAAACCCAGCCCGCCATTGCCGGCAAACCGGGAGACTTCGATGATTGTCCCCTCGATGTTCTCAGGCGTCGAATAAGTCATGGTCGAACCGGCAACCTTGGCGCTCCAGAACGGCTCGTTGCCCAGCGCCGTGATCGTCTCATTTTCGCCTATGCCATCAAACTGCGGTACATCGCCTGGCGCCGGGTCGGCCCCTTGCGAACACCCTGCCAGCAGCAATAAAGCCGCAGCTGTTATTGGCTTCGTGCCTGCCATTGAAGCGATTCCCCTCCCCCGTCTCGAAGGTGGCAGTTAAGCCATTGCGCCCGTTGCGTCACCCCCCCTGTTGCTAACGGGTAGAGTTTTCGGCGGTGTGTGTTTTGGCTGAATTGCCAGGGTTGTTTTCGCGCAAGATACTGGAAAGTTCTGCCTGCAAGTGCCAAGGCGCCCCGCGAAGGAGCTCAAGGATGGCCGATAGCAACGAAGACTATGTCTACGACGAGGTAAGCGGTGAATGGATGCCTGCGTCCGAATTCGCCGCCGCGCAGGCCGCAGCCGATGCAGTTGAGGTGCGTGACGCGGTGGGTAATCTGCTGGCTGATGGCGATCAGGTGACGTTGATCAAGGATCTCGAGGTCAAGGGTGCGGGTCAGACGCTGAAGCAAGGCACGCTGATCAAGAGCATCCGGCTCACCGGTGACGCGCAAGAGATCGACTGCAAGTATCCTGGAATCAAGGGGCTGGTGCTGCGCGCGGAGTTCGTCAAGAAACGGTAGGGCCGCCGACTGGCTATTTGCAGCGTCGCCGCTACTCCATAAGTGTGCGCACGAACGGGATCAGCCCCGTCTGGCGGGTGCGGCGCATCCGTTCGGCGTGCAGGATTTCCCGCACCTTGACGAAGCATTGGTCTACATCGTCATTGACCACGACATAGTCATATTCCGCCCAGTGGCTGATCTCGCCGCGGGCGCGCTCCATCCGGGTGTCGATCACTTCACCGCTATCCTGCCCGCGGCTTTCGAGGCGGCGGCGCAATTCGGCCAGACTGGGCGGCAGGATGAACACGCTGACCACATCCTGCTGGTCTTTCTGGTAGAGCTGCTGGGTGCCCTGCCAGTCGATATCGAACAGGAAATCCTGCCCTTCTTTCAGCCCCTTGCGGATATAACCCTTGGGCGTGCCGTACCGGTAGCCGAACACCGTCGCCCATTCGTAGAATTCGTCTTCGGCGATCATCCGGTCAAACTTCTCGTCGCTGACGAAATGATAGTCGACCCCATCGACTTCGCCCGGGCGGCGCGGGCGCGTGGTGGCTGAAACCGACAGCTTGACCTCTTCATCTGCCATCAGCAGCATGTGCGAGATCGTGGTCTTGCCTGCGCCCGAAGGCGAGGAAAGGATGAACATCAGTCCGCGGCGTTGGAGAGCATCTTGGTTGGCCATGTGTGCTGTTGGCGCAAAGAGGGGTGCGGAATCAAGTGCGCTGCAGCGCGCAATCGACCTATTTCTTGCGCCCGAAATCGACCGTCACGACGTTTGAGCCGTCATCGCCGCTGGGCGGGCTGTCATCATCGCCGTCAACGGACCCGTCATTTTCGGCATTGTCATGCGCTTCAGGCTCAAGGTCGGGCGCTGTGGCCTGAAACTGCAGGCCGAAATCGACTGCCGGATCGACGAAAGCGGTGATCGCGCTGAACGGAACGTTGAGCTTGGCCGGAATCTGGTTGAAGCTGAGCCCGACGGAGAATCCATCTTCGCGAACTTCCAGATCCCAGAACTTGTTCTGCAGCACGATGGTCATTTCATCGGGGAAACGTTCGCTCAGCTGCGGCGGTATCGAAACGCCGGCAGCGCCGGTCTTGAAGGTAATGTAGAAATGGTGATTGCCCGGCAATTCGCTGCCCGATTGCACGATTTCGCCCAGAACGCGGCCTACCACCGCGCGCAGGGCTTCCTGCACGATTTCGTCGTAAGGGATCAGGCTATCAGGCGTTTCTTCACTCATATCGCGTGAATCGTGGCGCTGTGTGCGCCGCTGGTCAAGCGGCAATCGACACACTTGTTGTGGATCGCGAATGCTTGCACGCGGCGGCAGAGCGCCTATAGCGCCCCCATGCGCACTGGCAGGATCGAACGCAATACCGCCGAAACCAGGATCCTTGTCGAGGTCAACCTCGACGGGACAGGCAATTATGACGTTGCCACCGGGATCGGCTTTCTCGATCACATGGTCGAACAATTCTCCAAACACTCGCTGATCGATGTCAGAATGAAGGTGACGGGCGATCTGCACGTCGACCAGCATCACACCACTGAAGACAGCGCGCTGGCGCTGGGCCAGGCGATCACCCAGGCGCTCGGCGACAAGGCAGGTATCGGGCGTTACGGCAGCGCCTATTCGCCGATGGACGAAACGCTTAGCCGGGTCGCGCTCGACATTTCCGGGCGCCCCTATTTCGTATGGAAGGCGGGATTTACCCAGGAACGCCTCGGTGAATGGGATACCGAGCTGATCGAGCACTGGTTTCATTCGGTGGCGCAGAGTGCGGGCCTGACGCTGCATATCGAGCTGCTTTACGGCACCAACAACCACCATATCTGCGAAAGCATCTACAAGGGCTTCGCTCGCGCGATGCGTTCCGCGGTCGAGCTTGACCCGCGCAAGGGTGGAGCGATTCCGTCAACGAAGGGCCAACTGGGCGGGTAGAATGGCCGAGGCTCTGGCCCTGATCGATTACGGCGCGGGCAATCTCCACTCGGTGCACAACGCACTGATGGCTGCGGGAGCAGAGCATGTCGCGGTCACCGACGATCCGGATCTGGTGCGCGGCGCGCGGCGGATCGTGCTGCCTGGTGTGGGCAGCTTCATGGCCTGCGCCAAGGGGCTGCGCTCCATTCCCGGCATGGTGGAGGCGCTGGAAGAGCGGGTTTTGCAGCACGGCGTTCCGTTCCTGGGCATTTGTGTGGGGATGCAGCTGCTTGCCACCCGCGGGCTTGAGCACGGCAGCACGCGCGGGCTCGGCTGGATCGGCGGCGACGTCGAACTGATCGAGCCTGCCGACCCCTCAATCAAGGTGCCGCATATGGGCTGGAACGATGTTGCGCTGCTGCCCCATGCGCGCAATCACCCAGTGCTGGAGGAAGGCGAAGCCTATTTTCTCCATTCCTATCACTTCGCGGTAAGCGAGGGGCATGACGTGGCGGCGATGACCGATCACGGCGAGGGGCTGGTTGCAGCGGTTGCGCGCGACAATATCATTGGGGTGCAGTTCCATCCCGAGAAGAGTCAGGCCTATGGGCTGGCGACGCTGGAAAGGTTTCTCGAATGGCGGCCATGATTGTGATCGCGGCACCGGCCCACTCCCCCGCCCAGCCACCCGATATGGTGACAGTCAAGCTATCGGGTGGCTGGGCGGGGGAGTGGGCTGGCACCGAGCGCGAGAGAAATTCATGATCGTCTTTCCGGCCATCGATCTCAAGGGCGGCGAAGTCGTCCGCCTTGCCGAAGGCGATATGGATCGCGCCACCGTCTATGGTGACAACCCTGCCGCGCAGGCGCTGATCTTTGCCGAGGCGGGGGCGCAGCACCTGCATGTGGTCGATCTCGACGGCAGCTTCGCCGGCCGGGCCGAGAACCGCGAGGCGGTGGAGGCGATTGTCGAGGCTTTCCCCGGCTATGTCCAGCTTGGCGGCGGCATCCGCACACGCGAAGCGGTGGAGGGCTGGTTCGACCTTGGCGTGGCGCGGGTGGTGATGGGCTCCGCGGCCTTGAAAGACCCCGAATTCGTGAAGGACATGGCACGCGAGTTCGAAGGCGGCATCGTCGTCGCGGTCGACGCGAAAGACGGCATGGTCGCGACCGAAGGCTGGGCCGAAGTGTCGGACGTGCCGGTGGTTGATCTGGCGCGCAGGTTCGAGGATGCAGGCGTCGCGTCGCTTCTCTTCACGGACATTGGCCGCGACGGAATGCTCAAGGGCTGCAATATCGACGCCACAGTGGACCTTGCGCGCCGGGTCGATATTCCGGTGATCGCCAGCGGTGGGGTCAAGGGACTGGACGACATTCACGTCCTTTCGCTCCACGCGCATGAGGGCATTGAAGGCGTGATTACCGGCCGCGCGCTCTACGAAGGGCGGCTCGACCTCGCAGCGGCGATCGCGATGGGCGCGCGGGCATCATGACCGTCCGTATCCGCGTCATTCCTTGCCTCGACGTTGCCGATGGGCGCGTGGTCAAGGGCGTGAATTTCGTCGACCTCAAGGATGCCGGCGATCCGGTCGAACAGGCCAAGGCTTATGACGAGGCAGGCGCGGACGAACTGTGCTTCCTGGATATTTCCGCCAGCCATGAAGGGCGCGGCACGCTGCTCGATATCGTGCGGCGCACAGCCGCGGTGTGCTTTATGCCGCTGACCGTGGGCGGCGGGGTGCGGACGGTAGCGGACGCCCGCGCGCTTTTGCTTGCAGGGGCTGACAAGGTTGCTGTGAACAGCGCGGCGGTCGCCCGGCCGGAGGTGGTAGCGGACATTGCGGCGAAATTCGGCAGCCAGTGCATGGTCGCCAGCGTCGATGCCCGGCGCACCGGTGAGCGCAGGTGGGAAATCTTTACCCATGGCGGACGCAAGCCGACCGGCGTGGACGCGGTGGAACATGCGGTGCGTTTGGCACAGCTGGGTGCAGGGGAACTGCTCGTCACATCGATGGATGGCGACGGCACGCAGGCGGGTTACGATCTCGAGCTGACCCGCACGATTGCAGACGCGGTCAATGTGCCGGTGGTCGCCAGCGGCGGTGTCGGCACGCTCGAGCACCTCGTGGAAGGCGTGACCAAGGGCCACGCCAGCGCGGTGCTGGCGGCGTCGATCTTTCACTTCGGCACCTACTCGATTTCGGATGCACATGCGGCACTCCGCGCTGCAGGCTTGCCCGCGCGCGGCATCTAGCCGTTGAATTGTCGTCATTGCGGCTCCGCGCTGCAGGCTTGCCCGCGCGCGGCATCTAGCCGTTGAATTGTCGTCATTGCGCGCGTAGCGACACGATCCAGTAGCGGCACTCTGAAACTCGGGATTGCCGCGCGCCTTTGGCGCTCGCAATGACGAGAAGATGGTGACGGACACGCTTTTACGCCTAGAACAAGTAATCGCCGCCCGGCGCAGCGCCTCGCCCGATTCAAGCTATGTCGCGCGGCTCAACGCCGCCGGTTTGCCCAAGATCGCGCAGAAGCTGGGCGAGGAGGCGACCGAGGCGGTGATTGCGAGCCTTGCCGGAACTCGGGAAGATCTGGTGGGCGAAGCGGCCGATGTGCTGTTCCACCTGCTGGTGCTGCTCGGCGCTAAGGACATTGCGCTGGCCGATGTGCTGGCTGAACTTGACCGGCGCGAGGGCACTTCGGGCCTTGAGGAGAAAGCGAACAGGAGCGAATAGACATGCCGATCGACGCGACTGAGCCTTATGACGACAACAATATCTTCGCCAGGATACTGCGCGGCGAGATTCCTTCGAACAAGGTCTATGAAGACGAGTGGGCCTATGCTTTCGAGGATATCAACCCGCAGGCGGCCATCCACACGCTGGTGATCCCCAAGGGCAGCTATGTCAGCTGGGACGATTTTTCCGCCAAGGCGCCGGACGAGGAGATCGCCGGTTTCGTGCGCGCGGTGGGCGAAGTGGCGCGAATGAAGGGGCTGGTCGAGCCCGGATACCGCCTGCTCGCCAATATCGGCGGGCACGGACATCAGGAAGTGGCGCATCTGCACGTGCATATCTTCGGCGGGCACCCGCTGGGGCCAATGCTCTCAAAAATGCCTCGAACCGTCGTTTAATCGACAAGGGTAAGAATCCCATACTTGCGGCGTGAATCACCCTTGGGCTAAGGCGCCACGCAGATGACTTTGCCCAATCCCCCCGGCGGCTGTTTTGACGGCGCGCGGCACCTTTATGCCGTACGGGTCTATTATGAAGACACCGATCTTTCGGGCATCACCTATCACGCCAATTACCTGCGCTGGTTCGAACGCGCGCGCAGCGACCTGCTGCGCATGCTCGACATTGACCAGCGCGCCGCGATCGAGGCGGGAGAGGGCGCCTATGCCGTGTCGGAGATCAGCCTCAAATACCTGCGCCCGGCAAAGCTCGATGATGATGTGCTGATCGAGACCACCTGTACCGAACTGCGCGCGGCAAGCTGCCGCATGCAGCAGCGCGCCTTTCGCGGCGACGAGCTGCTGTGCGAAGCGACATTGCGCGTCGGCTTTATCTCGCCCGATGGCCGCCCGCGCCGCCAACCCGATGAATGGCGCACAGCCTTCAAGCATTTCATGGAAGATACTCTCGCATGACTGCCAGCCTGCTTTCCCTACTTGCCGCCGCGCCCACACGGATTGATCCGCTCGAGCTGTTTCTGGATGCTGATATCGTCGTGCAGGCGGTAATGGTCGGCTTGCTCCTCGCCAGCGTATGGGTGTGGACGATCATCGTTTCCTTCAGTCTGCGGATGGGCAAGCTCGAACGCGGAAGCCGCGAATTCGAAGGCGATTTCTGGGACGCCGAGGAATTTGACAGCCTCACCACCGGGCGTGCGCGCAAGGATCTGCCCTCTGCCCGGGTCGCGGCAGCGGGACTGGGCGAATGGAAACGTTCGACACAGCATCCACCGGTCGATCGCGACGGCACGCGCCAGCGGCTGGCCAGCGCGATGGAAAGCCAGGCGGCGAAGGAGGCTGACGATCTATCCGAACGGCTCAACTTCCTCGCCACGGTCGGCTCTGTCGCGCCCTTCGTTGGCCTGTTCGGCACGGTTTGGGGCATCATGAACAGCTTTTTCCAGATCGGGATGCAGGAAAGCTCTTCGCTTGCCGTGGTCGCCCCCGGCATTGCCGAGGCGCTGTTTGCCACCGCCATCGGCCTGTTCGCCGCCATTCCTGCGGTAATTGCGTACAACCGCTTCAGCCACCGCGTGAACCGTTATGAAGCGCGCTTGCAACGCTTTGCGGACAAGTTCCACTCCGCGCTGAGCCGCGAACTGGATAAAGCCTGATGGGGATGGGTCTGGCCTCTTCCGGTTCGCGCGCGCGCCGTTCGCGCCGCGCGCCGATGGCCGAAATCAACGTCACGCCCTTCGTCGACGTGATGTTGGTGCTGCTCATCATTTTCATGGTCACCGCGCCGTTGCTCGCCTCGGGCGTGCCGGTCGAGCTGCCTGACAGCCGCGCCAACCCGATCGACCAGACTCCTGACCAGGTGACGATCAGCATCGATCCCACCGGCACGATCTATGTGGGAGACGAACGGGTGGAGGCAGGCAGCTTGCCCGATGCACTGGCGGCGATCGATCGCGGCGCCGACGGCGAAGGCCCGGTGATCGTGCTGCGCGGAGATCGCAGCCTGCAATATGGCCGGGTGATGGCGGTGATGGGCGAGCTCAACCGCGCGGGCTTCAATTCGATCTCGCTGGTCACCAACAGTTCAGTTTCACCGCCATAGTCGGTGTGACTGCGATGCAAACAACCGCTCTGAGGCAGGATGAGAAGGTGGGACTGGCGATTGCGCTGGGCCTGCACCTTGCGCTGGCCGGAGTGCTGCTGTTCCAGCCAGGGCCGGGCGAAGGACTTGAAGTGCCCGAACGCATGACGGTCAGCCTCACTACCGACGTTGCGCTGCGCTCCACCGCGCCGCAGATCGCGGCCGATAGCCAAGCGGCGCTGGCGCCTACAGTGGCAGAACAGGTGCAGACAGCGGTCGAAGCTTCGCCGGAACAGGCGACAACGCAGCCAACCCGCCAGCCGCCGCCAACAACCAGCAATTCGCGCAATGCTGTAACGCAGACACCGCGTCAGGCTGCCCAAACCCCGCCGCGCCAGGCCACTGGTACGCAGGTGGGCGAAAACTTCCTTGAAGGCGCGGGCTCGAATCGCGCCAGCGATGACACCCGCATTCCAGCCGACCAGATCGGTGCCAGCGCAAGAGCCAGCCTGGTCCAGGCAATCTCGCGCCAGATCAAGCCGCACTGGAACGCGCCCTCGGGGGTGGATGCCGAATTGCTGGTGACCGAGCTGGCGTTTGAGCTTAATGAGGATGGCAGCCTGAAGGGCCGGCCGCGAGTGCTGCGCCAGACAGGCGAGACCGCCGCCAATCGCCCGCAAAAGGCACTGCATGCCGAACGCGCGATCCGTGCGGTTCAACTCGCCGCGCCGTTCGACCTGCCTGCCGAGTATTACAACGCCTGGAAGTCGATCCGGGGCGCACGTTTCGATAGGAATCTCTCTCAATGAAAACTCTTGCACTCGCCTTGGTCGCCATGTTCTTCACCGGTCCGCTCGCGGCGCAGAGCCAGGATCTGGGGCAACCAGTGCCCGAAGGTGGGCAGGTAGAAACCACCGGCGTGGAAGCATCGGGAGAGGATGCCGACGGCGGCCTGACTTTCACTGTCACCGATGAAAGCGACTGGGCCGATCTCAGCATCGCCATTCCTGGCTTCGCAGCTGACCGCGATGTCCCCACGCCTGCCAATGCCGACGGCACTGGCGCGCTGGGGCGCGAAATCGCACGTGTCATCACCGCCAATCTGCAGAACAACGGGCTGTTCCAGCCGATCGGCCCCAACGGGCTGCCGCAACCCGGCTTCGCCGAGATCACTGCGCCCGCCTGGGGCAACTGGCGCGGGCGTGGGGCGGAAATGCTGGTGCACGGCTATGTCCGTGCACGCGGCGACGGCAAACTGGTGATCGGTTGCTATCTCTACGATGTGGCGCTGCAGGACGAGCTGGTGCGCGAAGGCTGGGTAGTTCCACCGGCTGACTGGCGGCGCGCAGCACATAAATGTTCGGACATCATCTATGCCAGGCTGACCGGTGAAAGCCCGTTCTTCGACAGCCGCATCGCTTACATCGCGGAAACTGGCCCCAAGGACAGGCGGGTCAAGCGGCTGGCAATCATGGATTCGGATGGCGCGAATCACCGTTTCCTGACGCTGGGCAGCGCCACTGCTCTCACTCCGCGTTACTCCCCCGACTATTCGAAGCTGCTCTACCTTTCCTATGTCGATGGCAATCCGCGCCTCTATGTCTATGACATCGGTACCGGGCGCCAGACGCTGGTAACGCAGAGCGCCAACCCTACCTTTGCCCCGCGCTGGAGCCCCGACGGGCAGACCATCCTCTATTCGATGGCGGTTGCCGGGAACACCGATATCTACCGTGTTCCTGCAAGCGGCGGGCGCAGTGTGCGGCTGACCGATGCTCCCGGGATCGACATTGGCGGGTCCTATTCGCCCGATGGCCGCCAGATCGTGTTCGAAAGCGATCGTTCGGGTAGCCAGCAGTGCTATATCATGAACGCCGACGGCACGAACCAGCGCCGGATCAGCTTTGGCGGCGGGCGCTGCGCCACTCCGGAATGGAGCCCGCGCGGCGACCAGATCGCCTTCACCCGCATCGCGGGCGATTTCAATATCGCGGTGATGAGCCCCAATGGGCGTAACCTTCGCGTGTTGACAAATGGATGGCAGGATGAGGGGCCGACCTGGGCGCCCAACGGCCGCATCATCCAGTTCTTCCGGACCGAACGCAATTCGGGCCGTTCGTCGCTGTGGCAAGTGGACCTGACTGGCCGCAATGAAAGAAGGCTGCCGACGCCGGTAGACGCGTCGGATCCGGCTTGGGGGCCGATACTCCCCTGATTACCTTCTTTTATGATATACCCCCCCAAGGTCTGTGATGGCCCATTTCCGAGAGGATACCGAATCATGAACACGCGATTTGCAACTGTAATGCTGCTTGCTTCGGCAACCGCGCTGGGTGCCTGTGCCAAGAAAGCGCCCGAACAATTACCTCCGCCGCCGCCGACCACCACTGCTCCGTCCACGCCAACCCCCGCGCCAACACCGGCCGGCCCACAGGTTGGCAGCCAAGAGCATTTCGTGAGTGCGGTGAACGGCCAGAACGTGATCTATTTCGACACTGACCGTTTCAATATAGATAGCCAGGATGCGGCTGCGCTGCAGACACAGGCGCAATATCTCGCGCGCTATCCGCAGGTCCTGGTCACCGTGGAAGGCCATGCCGACGAACGCGGCACGCGCGAATACAACCTTGCGCTGGGCGAACGCCGCGCCAATGCCGCGAAAAACTATCTCGTCAGCCTGGGAGTTGACGCCGGCCGCGTTGCGACAGTCAGTTACGGCAAGGAACGCCCGGTGGCGCTGGGTTCGGACGAACAATCCTGGGCGAAGAACCGCCGCGCCGTGAGTGTGGTGATCAACTAGTCGAGGAAAATCGACGGGCGGGGCAGGTCAGGGGCTGATGCTTCGGCCTGCACCGCCAACATGCCAACGCCGCCATCCAGCCCGCGCTGGTCAGGGGTCAGGAACAGCGCCATCGCCGCCATGGCGAAGGTTGCAAAGCTGCTGGAAATGGCGAGTTGTTTGCTCATCGGATTGTCCTGGACGGTGTCTCTAGGTTCAAATGGTTACGGACCTATTGCAATGCAACATTTCACACTGAAACTGGTTCCCGCATCTTCCCTTGGATTGCAACCAGCCCTAGACTAGCCGCGATTATGGCCAGACCAACTGCAACCGAAACGGGCACAAATGCCTAAAGCCCGCCGATCCAACGACTGGGGTTTCCCGCGCTGGCGCGGCTATGGCAGTTCGCGTGAGGCAACCAATGTGCGCATTTGCGACCGGCATGGTTGCGATGAGCCTGGCAATTGCCCAGCACCCAAATCACCCAATAGCCCCGAGCGATGGTATTTCTGCCAGGCGCACGCTGCCGAATACAATTCGAAGTGGGATTATTTCGAGGGGCTCGACAAGGCCGAGAAGGAAGCTCGCGCCAAGGCCGAACGGCGCGACAATTCGGGCTATGCCGAGGCTGCGCATTACAGCTGGGGCGGGGCGGGTGACGGTTCGCGCAGCGCCGATGAAATACGTGCGCTTGATGTGCTCGAGCTTGAGATCGATGCCGATTTCGTGACGATCAAGAAAGCCTGGCGCGAAAAGGCCAAGACCGTCCATCCCGATGTGAAGCCGGGCGACAAGGGCGCTGCCGCCGAATTCCAGAAATTTCAGCTCGCTTATGAAGTGCTCAAGGCGGCGGAAGAACGCCGCGAATGGAAGGGGTGATCAACCGAAAGAAAAAACCTTTCTGTCCTTAGCGAGTGACGCAGCGAGTAGGAAAGCGCACAGTTTTCATTCGGTTTTGAGCCCTGCTACCCCCTTGCCATTTGCATTGATCGCCGTGTCAGGATTGTCGTTCCACCAGGCAACGTCTTTCCATGGCCTGACATCAAGCTCATGCGTCCAGCAGTTTTTCGGCTGGTGCGCCAGGTGCCAATAGGTTTCCGCAAGCGCAGCAGGATCTACCACCCCGCCCTCTCCCTTGGCTGATTTGAAGGCGTCGAATCTGTCGCCCAACATCTTGCCCAAAGTGTCGGGCGCATCGACCGCGCCATCCACCACCACATGCGCAACATGGATGCCCTTGGGCGCGAATTCGGCATTGAGCGTCTGGCACAGCATCCGCCGCCCGCCCATCGCGGCAGCGTGGCTGTGTTGCCCGGCATTGCCGCGCATGGCGGCGGTGGCTGATGTCACCAGCAGCGTGCCCTTGCCGCGCGCGGCCATTGCCGGGAACATGGCACGGGCGAGGCGGAACAGGCCGAAGCAGGCCAGCCGCCAGCCAAGTTCGAAGGTGCGGTGCGGTGTATCTTCCAGGCTGCGGGTGCCGATCTGGGCGCCAAGGTTGTAGAGCGCGCAGTCGATCGGGCCGATGTTGCGTTCGACCCGCTCGACCAGTTCTTCGATCG
>LOET01000116.1 GCA_001515985.1 Sphingomonadales bacterium BRH_c3
GAGCATGAGGATGAAATAAAGGGCGAGTGTTATCAGTGTTCCGCTATGCATGTTGGCAGCGGGTAACAGGCCGGGGCGGGCTTGACCACCCGCTGAGGGAAAACGGCGCGGCGATCAGGCGGCGATCAGGCGGCGGTCACGCGGCGGCCACGGGTCAGGGCGCTTTCCGGCAAGATGGAACACATGGAACACAGTCTTGATGAAGAAAAGCTGCGGCCTGCGGGCGAGCGCTTGCACGGCGGGGAGAAGGGGGGATCGACGCGGGGAAAGAGCCGGCGCTGATATAGCGCGGGCGCAGGGGAGTAGGAAAATTCAGGCGTTGCCAGCGGGCTCTTTGACATTCGCCTTCACAGCAGGCTCCCCTGCTTGCCCGTATCCTCGCGCTTGGCGGACTTGACCGCGCTGGCATCGACCCACGGAATATCGGGCCGCTTGTTCTGGAACAGTTCGGCCAGGGTGAGGATTTGCAGGCGCGGGTGCTTGCGCCCGGTATATTCGTTTTCCCACACGCCGACCGCCGCCGCATCCCGCTCCATCGCGCGGGTGGGGGGCTGCGCGGTGATGAACACGCCCAGCTTGGCGCTTTCACGCTCCATCACCTGTGCCAACCTGCCGATGTCCTTCACGCCGGTGCCGCCGCCCTTGACCTCGACAATGGCTTTCTCGGTTTTCTTGCCATCGGGCTTGAACCAGATGATCCCGTCAATCCCGCCATCGGCACCCTTGCGCCCGCCTTTCCACGGCACGGCATCGACCACGCTGAGCGCCCACAGCTCGAACTGATGCTTGTCGCGCTCGGCAAGGTTTTGCGCGGCGGAGAGCGATTGCGGGCGGCCCTTCACTTCGAAGGTGATGGCGGGGAAGGCCTGCTGCATCCGCTTTTCGATCAGGCCGATGGCGAGGTGCGTCACGTCGATCCCCAGCCATTGCCGCCCCAGCTTCTGCGCGGCGTGAACGGCGGTGCCGCAGCCGCAGAACGGATCGAGCACCACGTCGCCTTCGTTGGAGGAAGCGGCGATAATGCGTTCGAGCAGCGCGAGGGGTTTTTGGGTGGGGTAGCCGAGGCGTTCTTTTGAGTGGGACTCAAGCGCGGGAATATCAGACCACAAATTGTCTATGACAGCGTATGCTTCCTCGCCGGGTCGCACTTTGCGTCGTGGATTTCCCGTTCCACTCCAATAAAGGTCGCCAGCTTCATCCAACTCTTGTAGCTTTTCCCGCGTCATACGCCACCCAGCAGGACCGGGTAAGAAGCCTTTGTATTCGTAAACTAGGTTAGGGCGAAGCCCCATTCCTTCAGATCGTAAAATTGGGCCGCTGCAATAACGCCCTTTTTCGTCCTGTAGATTGTATCTCTTCGCAATCTCCGCTTCTTCGAGCGGAACGCGGACTGCCTTCAGGTCAAAGTAAGCGTTTTCGGACTTTACGTAAAATAGGATAATATCTGTTGATCGTCCGAAGCGCCGAGAATCAAACTGTGATCCTTTCGGCCTGCTGTATCTCCGCCAAGTAATTTCATTTCTAAAATTCACCGCCCCAAACACCCCATCGAGCAACAGCTTGAGGTAATGGCTCGCGGTCGGGTCGCAGTGCAGATAGAGCGAGCCGGTCGGCTTCAGCACACGGTGCAGTTCAATCAGCCGCACCGCCATCATGGCGAGATAGGCCATCATGTCATTGTCGCCCAGAAACTCGCGCATCGCGCGCAGCAGAGTGAAGGCGTCGTTGTTCCCGCTGCGCATCACTTCGTCAAAGGCGTCTTCAGCGGTGTCGTTCCAGTGCCAGGTATCCTCGAACGCCTCGATCTGCGCGTCTGAGTCCTGCCCTTCGGGCGATTTGAACAATATGTTGTAATTGGCGTTCGAATTGAACGGCGGGTCAAGATAGATCAGGTCAACGCTCTCATCCGCGATATGCTCGCGCAGGACATGCAGATTGTCACCGTAATAGAGCGTGTTGGTCATCGGATTCACTTCACCATCGCGACGGTTTCCTGATCGGTCCGCCCCCATCCTTCAATTGGGATGGGAATTGTGCATTAGACAAGGCAGTCTTGCGGATAGGTTTGATGAAATTGGCCAGGGGTGCAAGTGCTCGGCTAACCCTTTGTTGGGGATTGAGAATGCCAATCGTTTTACCGAAGCGTTGTTTGACTTGTGCAATCGGCTCTTTCAGGTCGCTGTCATTGCTCACGATCACTGCGCAATCAAACAGGTTGTCGAAGGCGTCGACCAGCAGATAAGTCGCAAGGTTTACGTCCGAACCCTTTTCCTCGGTCTTGATTACGCGGCGTCCTACATATCTGCCGCTTGTCCATGCTGCTGCGTCGGGCATTTGAACTTCATGAGTGAGAAAGTGACCGAGATGGATTGAGATTCGCGGCTCCGTGCTCAAAGCGCGAAAGTACGTTTGCTGCCGGTTGGCTTGGTCTGGATCATTCGGTCGTGAACTGACGGTCGCGCTGAAATAGCGTACATGTTCAATGGTGTTGCGCGGAAGGAGGTTATCGCAAAGGAGTGCAGGGTTAAGCCATTTGGCCGGTGTACCCTTGAGGCATCCGTAATAGAGGTTGAAGCCGTCAATATAGACGCGTGTCCTCATTCGACCCTTCTAATAAAGCAGCGGCGGCCCTTTCGGGCCGCCGCGCACCCTGGCCCCGAAGCGCCAGGGGAGATATGCCCTCATATAGGTACGAAAAGGCCTACATGTCAATTAATGTGTAAATTATGATGACATTAGTGAAGGTTAACCCTCAGCCCTTCCTTCGCGCCTTCTTGCGTTCGTGCGGATCAAGGATCGCCTTGCGCAGCCGGATGCTCTTGGGCGTCACCTCGACCATCTCGTCATCGTCGATATAGGCGATCGCCTGTTCCAGGCTCATCCGCCGGGGCGGGGTGAGGCGGATCGCGTCATCCTTGCCCGATGAGCGGACATTGGAAAGCTGCTTGGCCTTCATCGGGTTGACTTCCAGATCGTCAGGCTTGGCATTCTCGCCGATGATCATGCCTTCATAAACCTTGACCTGCGCGCCCACGAACAGCTCGCCGCGTTCTTCCAGCATGTTCAATGCATAGCTGACCGTGTCGCCATCGCCGTTGGAGATCAGCACGCCGTTGTTGCGGCCTTCGATCGGGCCCTTGTAAGGGCCGTATTTCTCGAACAGCCGGTTCATGATGCCGGTGCCGCGCGTGTCAGACAGGAATTCGCCGTGATAGCCGATCAGCCCGCGGCTGGGGGCGGAGAAGGTGATGCGGGTCTTGCCCACGCCCGAGGGGCGCATCTCGGTAAGGTCGGCCTTGCGGCGCTGCATCTTCTCGACCACGGTGCCGCTGTGTTCGTCATCCACGTCGATCACCACGGTTTCGTATGGCTCGAAGCGCTTGCCCTCTTCCTCGCGGAACAGCACGCGCGGGCGCGAAATGCCCAGCTCGAAGCCTTCGCGGCGCATGGTTTCGATCAGCACGCCCAATTGCAGTTCGCCGCGCCCCGCCACTTCGAAGCTGTCCTTGTCATCGGCCTCGGTAACGCGGATGGCAACATTGGTTTCGGCTTCGCGCAGCAAACGGTCGCGGATCAACCGGCTGGTCACCTTGTCGCCCTCGCGCCCGGCCAGCGGGCTGTTGTTGACGGCAAAGCGCATCGCCAGCGTGGGTGGATCGATCGGCTGCGCGGCAATCGGTTCGCGCACGGAAGGATCGGCGATGGTGTTGGCAACGGTGGCCTTTTCGAGCCCGGCCAGCGCGATGATGTCACCCGCCTGCGCGCTCTCAACCGGCACGCGCTCAAGCCCGCGGAAGCTCATCAGCTTGGTTGCGCGCCCGGCTTCGACCACGTTTCCGTTTATGTCGAGCGCATGGATCGGATCGTTGACCTTGAGCCTGCCGGACTGCACCCGGCCGGTGAGCACGCGGCCCATGAAATTGTCACGGTCAAGCAGGGTGGCGAGGAAAGTGAAGGGGCCGTTCTCGTCCAGCTGCGGGGCCGAAACATGGTTCACGATCCGCTCGAACAGCGGGGCAAGCGTGCCGCTGCGCGCGTCCTGATCGTCGCTGGCATAACCGTCGCGGCCCGAGGCATAGAGCACGGGGAAATCGAGCTGATCGTCATTGGCGTCAAGCGACACGAACAGGTCGAACACTTCGTCCAGCACTTCCTGCGGGCGGCCATCGGGGCGGTCGATCTTGTTGACCACCACGATCGGCCTGAGGCCCAGCGCCAGCGCCTTGCCGGTAACGAACTTGGTTTGCGGCATCGCGCCTTCGGCGGCATCGACCAGCAGGATCACGCCGTCGACCATGGACAGGATGCGCTCAACCTCGGCGCCGAAATCGGCGTGGCCGGGCGTGTCGATGATGTTGATGCGGATGTTTTCGCCTTCATGCTCCCATTCGACGCTGGTGCATTTGGCAAGAATGGTGATCCCGCGTTCCTTTTCGAGATCGCCCGAATCCATCGCGCGTTCTTCCACCCGCTGGTTGTCGCGGAAGGTGCCTGACTGGCGGAACAACTGGTCGACCAGCGTGGTCTTGCCATGGTCAACGTGGGCGATGATCGCAATATTGCGAAGCGAACGGGACATAGTGAACTTTCGAACGGATTGAAGATGGCGGCATGTTGCGCCGCACAATGCTGCGCGCCCCTAGCCGATGCGTGCGCTCGCTACAAGCGGTGTGAGATTGCCTCACTGTGTCGCCATGGCAACACGCGCAGCTGACGATTGCGCCGCGAGCGGATGATTCTTGTGCTGTTTCAGCGATCTCTCTAAAACGAATACATTGACCGGTGGGAAAGGCTGCGTTGCAGCTTCTCTCATACCCACCCCTCGCCGGTCATATGAGAGAGGAGATTTCATGCGTTATCAATTGACCGGCGGTGCTGCCGGATTGCGCCGCCGTGCGCTGCTTTGCAGCGTTGCAGCAATCGGCCTTGCCTGCGGCTGCCCAGGCGCAGGACGCGGGCGATGACGAGGCCGGGAGCGAACAGGGCGAATTCGCCAGTGACAATGTCATCATCGTTACCGCAACCAAGCGCGAACAGACGCTGCAGGAAACCCCGATTTCGGTTTCGGTGACATCGGGCGAGACGCTCGAGGCCGCGCAGATCCGCGACGTGCTCGACCTGCAGACGGTGGCGCCATCGCTGCGTGTCAGCCAGCTGCAGAACTCTTCGTCCTCGACCTTCATCATCCGCGGCTTCGGCAATGGCGATAACAATTTCGGCATCGAGCCTTCGGTTGGCGTGTTCATCGACGGCGTATTCCGCTCGCGCTCGGCATCGTCGCTCAACGATCTGGCCAATGTCCAGCGCATCGAAGTGCTCAACGGCCCGCAGTCGACGCTGTTCGGCAAGAACGCTTCGGCCGGTGTGATTTCGGTCGTCACGCGCGAGCCGCAGTTCACCTTCGGCGGCAGCCTGGAGGCCGGCTACGGCAATCGCAATGATATCCGCGTGAAAGGCGACATTACCGGCCCGCTCAGCGAAACAATCGCCTTCTCGATCGACGGCAGCTACAACAAGCGTGACGGTTACGCACGGATCGTCAACCTTGATGAAGAACTTTCTAATCGCGATCGCTGGACCGCGCGCGGCCAGTTGCTGTTCGAACCGACGGCTGACCTGCGCATTCGCGCGATCGGCGATTATTCACGCATCAACGAGGCGTGCTGCACGGTCAGTTCGCTGGTTGCAGGCCCGACCGCACCGGCCATCTTCGCTGTTGGCGGCGCGCTCAGCACCGATTTCTTCAGCTATGACGTTTTCCTCAACAAGGTGCCGGAAAACAAGGTCGACAACTATGGCGGCTCGGTCCAGGCCGACTGGCAGACCGGCCCGCTTTCGGTAACCTCGATCACCGCCTATCGCGAATTGCAGAACTTCGTTGACCAGGATGTCGATTTCACCAGCGCCGACATTGTCAGCGAAATTCGCGATCAGGAGGTGAAGACCTTTACGCAGGAACTGCGTATCGCATCGGATTTCGATGGCCCCATCAACTTCCTGCTTGGCGGCTTCTATTTCGATGAAAAGATCAACCAGGAAAGCGAACTGAACACCGGCGCGGCGGCGCGGCCGTTCTTCTCGCTGCTGGCGGGTAATCCGCTGGTGTTCAACGGTGTCGAGGCCGCGCTCGGTCTGCCGCAGAACAGCATTTTCTCTGCCGGGGCGCTGACCGCAGAGAGCTATTCGATGGACAATACATCGTGGTCGATCTTCGGCACGGTGGATTTCGAGCCGCTTGACGGCCTCGTGCTGACTGCCGGTTTCAACTATACCGACGACAAGAAGGATTTTGCCCTGTCGGGCCAGGCCTTCGATGAACTGGCCAACATCAATCTGGTCGATGCCTTCATTGTCGGCGGCATTGCCCAGGCATTGATGATCCCGCCGAGCCAGGTGACTCCGGCGGTGATCCAGAGCTTTGCCACCGGGCAGGCAACGGCGCCGATCTTCAACCAGATCGCAACGCTGGCGCAGAACCCCGCTGCCAATCCACTGCTGGGCCTGATACCGTTCCAGTTCCAGCCGCCCTTCCTCAACACGCCCAACTCAGTTGAGGATGGCAAGACCCGTGATGATGACTTCAGCTACACATTGCGTGCGGCCTATGAATTGTCCGGCAATGTGAACGCCTATGTCAGCTATGCCACCGGCTTCAAGGCGAGCTCGGTCAATTTGTCGCGCGATAGCCGCCCGGTATTCGGTGATTTCATCCCCGGACCGCTACGTTCGACCATCCTTGCGCCGTCCTCGCCAATTCGCGATGCCGGGCTGGCGGTGCCGAACCTGACCACGGGTTCGCGCTTTGCCGGACCTGAACAGGCCAAGGTGTGGGAAGTGGGTGTAAAGGCCCAGTGGACGGGGCTGAGCATCAACCTGGCGCTGTTCGACCAGACGCTCAAGGGTTTCCAGAGCTTCCTGTTCACCGGCACTGGCTTCCAGCTCAACAATGCGGGCAAACAGTCGGTCAAGGGCTTCGAACTCGACACCCGTATCCAGCCGGTAGACAGCCTGGTGTTCACCTTCGCCGCAACCTATCTCGATCCGCTGTTCGACAGCTTTACCGAAAGCCCGGTGGGCGATCTGTCGGGCCTGCGTCCGGGCGGGATCCCATCGTGGAATCTCGCTACCTCGGCAACACATACCTATGAGTTTGCTGCGGGCACCAGGCTGGTCAGCCGCATCGATTATTCGCATGAGAGCAACACGCGGATCAACAATGGGTTGCCAACCTTCGGGCCGAACAATTTCCAGCGCGAAGTGAACCTGGTCAACGCTTCGATGACCCTGGCGCTTGAAAACGGGTTCGAAATCGGTGCCTGGGCGCGCAACCTGCTTAACGACAAATACATCATCACGGTGTTTGATGGCGTTGCGCAGGCCGGCACGGTGTCTGGCTATCCCAGCCAGCCGCGCACTTATGGCGGCGTGGTGCGTTACAAGTTCTGACGTCAATCGCTTCAAAACCAATTGCGAAGGGGCCGGTGAGAACCGGCCCCTTTTTTATTGCCAGATCGGCGAGCTTGTGATGAACTACCCCAGATAACTGATATAGGGGGGAATTATGCAGATCAGCGTGTCTCAAATACTTTCGAAGACAGCCGAAATCACTGGATCGCGACTGGGCGGCCTGATCGGAATGTGGCTGACATTTTTTGCCATGCAGATCATTTTCATGATGATTGCATTCGGCGCATTCGGCACATCGCTGGCTGCGCTTGGTTTGGCTGCCGAACCGCAAGACATGGGTGCAATGGGCATGGGGATGGGCATCGGCATGATGTTCATGATGTTCCTATTATATCTCGTCTATTTCTACCTCTACGCAGCACAGTCGGCTGCGATGAGCAGGCTCGCCTCCCCACTACTGAACCCTAATTTCGGCGAGGCTTTGACCGGCGGATTCATCAGCGGGATTAGCCTGATGGGAGCCTTTGTGTTGCTCGCGATCGGCTATTTCATCGGTGCGATCGTATTGGGGCTTGTCGCAGGGGTGCTGTCATTGCTGGGGCCGGTGGGCGCGGTAATCTCTGCCGTCGCGCTGATTGCGGCGCTGCTGTACCTGGCCGCCCGGCTGTCAATCCTGGCACCAGTGGTTGCGGTTGACGGGGTGCGAAATCCTGTCACTGCCATTGCCCGTGCGTGGCAGCTTACGGGTGCCAACGTTGTGAACATCCTGCTTGCGCTGCTGGTGCTGATTGCCGGTTCGCTGGTGCTGTTCGCGATACCCTTTGCGCTATTCTATGGCACGATCGAAAGCCTGGGCGAGGGGGCAGTCGATCCAGCCTCTGCCATCGGTTCGATGTTCGGAATGTTTGGCCTGTTCGCGCTGGTCGGCGTGATCGTTACGGTGGTCGCATCGGTGATGATCGCGGTGATCCATGCCGGGGTATCGGGCACCCAGGCCGAGCATCTTGAACGGACCTTCGAATAGGGCCGGGGGCTTCCCCTAAAGTTCGCGCAGCGCGCGGGCGGGTTTCGCATTCAGCAATGGTAGCGACCCGCCCAGCGCAAAGGCGAGCACCAGCAGCAGGCCCAGGCCGAGCACAGAAAGCACCTCAGACCAATTGGGCAGCCAGTCGAATTCGAACAGCTGGGTGATTACGAACCATGCGAGCGCAGAGCCTAGCGCAAGCGCCACCACTGCCAGCAACAGCGCAAGCAAGCCGTATTCAGCCAGCTGCATACCCAGCACCTGCCGCCGGCTTGCGCCCAGCACACGCAGCACCACCGTGTCATAGGTGCGCGAGGCACGCGCGGCCGCAATCGCGCCCATCAGCACCGCCAACCCCGCCAGCACCGCCACAGAGGCCGCCGCCAGCGTTGCTGCGCCGACCTGCTCCAGAATGGCGCGCGCCTCGACCAGCACCTGGCCGATCTCGATCACCGAGCTTGAGGGGAAGCGCGCCACCATCTGGCGCAGCAACTCGCCTGATTGGCCGTCATCAGCGAGATCGATGGTCGCGGCCAGATTATGCGGCGCATCGGATATCGCATTGCTGGAAAACACCAGCACATAGTTGAACCCCATGCTTTCCCAGTCGATCACGCGCAGGTTCGCCACGCGCACATCGCGCTCGATCCCGAGCACGCCGATAGTAAGGTAATCGCCGATTTCCAGGTCGATCGCACGGGCGAATTCCGCGTCCACCGATACCAGTGGCTCGCCGCTATAGCCTTCGCTCCACCATTCCCCCTCGACCAGCGAGTTTCCGGGCGGCAGTGTGTCGGTATAGGTCAGCCCGCGTTCGCCGCGCAGTGCCCATGCGCCATCGGGGATCTCCTCCAGATCCGCCACGCGCACCATGGCGCCCCTGGTGCCAAAGGCGAGCACCGATCCGCGCAGCGTAGGCACGGTGCGTATTTCGGCAGCGGGATCAAGATCAGTCACCAGCTCGCGGAAATCACCCTCGCCGTCACGCGGGATGTCGAGCACGAAATAGTCGGGCGCCTCGCGCGGCACACGGCTTTCGATATTGCCGTCGATCGCGCTCTGGATCGCGGCGAGCAGTACGAAGGCGGCGAGGCCAAAGCCGAGCGCAGTCACCAGCGCGCCGGTGGGCGCACCGGGCCGGTGCAAATTGGCAATCGCCGCGCGCAG
>LOET01000117.1 GCA_001515985.1 Sphingomonadales bacterium BRH_c3
TCCGAGGTTGCGAGTGCCACTCGTGCCTCGGGGAACAGCCGGGCCACTTCGTCGGCGATCCGCTCCACCCCCGGCCCGCAGGCGACCAGGCAATCGGGCTCGCCGCATTCGGGGCAGGTGGCGGGCGGCGCTTCTTCGTGCCCGCAATGATGGCAGGCGAGCCGGGAGGAGAGCCGGTGCTCGACCAGCCAGGCGCTGCAATTGGGGCATTTGAAGCGAAAGCCGCAATTGCGGCACAGCGTGAGCGGGGCATAGCCGCGGCGGTTGAGGAACAGCAGGGATTGTTCGTGCCTGGCGAGGCGGTCTTCGATCGCGGCGATCAGGCGCGGGGCGAGCCAGTGCCCGCGTTCGGGCGGTTCCTCGCCAAGGTCGATGGTGTCTATATGCGGCAGCTGCGCGCCGCCGAAACGGCCCGGCAATTCCAACCGTTTGTAAGTGCCGCTTTCCGCCATGTGCAGGCTTTCAAGCGCAGGGGTGGCGCTGGCGAGTACCACCGGGAAACCTTCGAACTGCGCGCGCATCACGGCCACGTCGCGCGCGTTGTAGCGCACCCCGTCATCCTGCTTGAAGCTCACCTCATGTGCTTCATCGACCACGATCAGGCCCAGATTGCGATAGGGCAGGAACAGTGCCGAGCGCGCGCCCACGATCACCTGCGCGGATCCTTCGCTTATGGCGCGCCAGGCACGCCGCCGCTCTGTCGATTTAAGCGATGAGTGCCACAGCACCGGCTCGGCGCCGAAGCGGGCTTCGAAGCGCTTGAGGAAATTCTCCGTCAGGGCGATTTCGGGCAGCATCACCAGAACCTGGCGGCCCATTCGGATCGCCTCTGCAATCGGCTCGAAATAGGTTTCGGTCTTGCCCGAGCCTGTCACTCCGTCGAGCAGGAAGGGCGCAAAGGTGCGCGCGCGCACCGCAGCTACGAGTTCGTCCGCCACCTCGCGCTGGTCGGGCGATAGCTCGGGCTGATCGAAATCGGGACTGGCGGGTGCGAAGGGGCGGTCGATCGCGACTGTTACCGGCTCGATCAACCCAGCGCCCGCCATGCCGCGCAGAACGCCTTCGGTTACGCCCGCGATGGAAGACAGCTCGCGGATCGTGCCCTGTTCGCCCTCCAACCGCTCTAGCGCCTGCTTGCGCTGCGGGGTCATCCTTTCCGGCAGCTCGCCGGTCAGCCGGTATTCGGTCATCGTCGCGGGGCCTTTGAGCGCGCCGCCCGATGAAATCACCATCCGCGCCACCGCGCTCATTGGTGCGCAGTAATAATCCGCAGTCCATTCGATCAGCCGCCGCAAAGGCGCGCTTAGCGGCGGGACCGGCAAAACCTCCAGGATCGGGCGCAGCTTTTCCGCCGGCACCTCCTGCGCCGGGAGGCGTTCGGGCTCCCACACGATGCCGGTAATCTGGCGCGGGCCGAGCGGTGCGAGCACGACCGCGCCCGGTTCGGCGACCATGCCGTCAGGCACGCGATAGTCGAGCACCTCAAGTGCACGGTTGAATACGAGGAGTCGGATACGGTTCATGTTACAAGCGGCAATATGGGACTTGCATCGCACCCGCCACAAGCATGAAGGATCAGGATATGAACGCTTCAATTGACCTTACGTTGGGCCGGCGTGGCTTTCTGGGCGGGGCCGCGGCAGGCGCGGCCGTGCTGGTATTACCTGGCTGCGCCACTTCGCCCCGCTTCAGCCTGACCGAGGCGATCCGCCGAATGCTGATGCTGTCGAGCGAACGCGCTTTCGCCCGGATGACTGAACCCGGTGGATACTGGGACGAACAGGTGGCACGGGTGGGTTTGGGCAATCTATTGGGCACACGCGGTGACGTGCTAAGCGACATTCTCACCTCGGCGCTGTTCAAGCGCCGGCTGGAACATGCCTTTGCCGATGTCGCAATCGAAGGCTCCTACCGGGCTGCGCCGCTGGTGGCGGATGCCGTGCGGGTGATTGGGATTGAAAATGCGGTGGCGCTGGTGCGCGGGGGGCCGCGCGCGGCCACGCAATATCTCCAGGGCGAGATGGGCGGTCGGCTGATCGAGGCAATGGTGCCTGAGCTCGGCCGCGCAATCGAGATCGCTTCCGACCCGCTGGTAGGCCGGTTGATCGACGCGCTTAGCGGCACCAATGCCAGCGGCGTGGCAAGTCGCCTGGCAGGCCGGGTCAACGATACGATCTGGGACGAGATCGGCAATGAGGAGGCGGCGATCCGCGCTGATCCGCGCAGCACGAACGACCCGATGATTATCGGGGTGTTCGGGGCCGGGAACTTACCCTAGCGCCGGCATCCAAAGAGGAAGGGTGGCGGCAGCGGCACAGGCTCGCTAAAGCTTTTCGGGAATCGCACATCCCGGAGCCAACCCATGAAATTCTTTGCCGACACAGCCGAAATCGACGACATCAAGGAACTGGCCGCTACCGGCCTGCTCGATGGCGTTACCACCAATCCCAGCCTGATCGCCAAATCAGGGCGCGATTTCATGGAAGTCACCCGCGAGATCTGCGCCATCGTTGACGGCCCGGTGAGCGCCGAAGTGGTCGCGCTCGATCATGCGACGATGATGAAAGAGGCGGAAGTGCTGCGCAAGATCGCGGACAATGTCTGCATCAAGGTGCCACTCACGATTGACGGGCTGAAGACCTGCAAGGCGCTGACCGGCGAGGGCACGATGGTCAACGTCACCCTGTGCTTTTCCGCCAATCAGGCGCTGCTCGCGGCCAAGGCGGGGGCGACTTTCGTTTCGCCCTTCGTCGGGCGGCATGACGACAATGGCGTTGATGGGATGGAACTGATCAGCGATATTCGCCTGATCTATGACAATTACGCATTTGAAACCGAAATCCTCGTCGCCAGTGTACGCCACGTCACCCATGTGCTCGAGGCTGCAAAGATCGGCGCGGACGTGATGACCGCGCCGCCTGCGGTGATCAAGGCACTGTTCAAGCATGTCCTGACAGATAAGGGGATTGAAGGCTTCCTGAAGGACTGGCAGGCGACCGGGCAGAGCATAATCTGATGTCGTGTGATCTCCGTCGGAAGCCGGAGTCCAGTTGATTGGCGGACGCTTTCAATGGGTTCCTGTTTTCGCAGGAACTCACACAGGGTGAGCTTTGGATTGAATGGCGGAAGAAACACCTCTCGATAAGTTCAAGGCGGCGCTGACCGGTGCCGCCCGTGCGATTGCGCGCGAGGCGGAAGTCGAGGTTGCGTGGAGCGCGGATGCGCCCTCTTCGAGCGGGAAGAACTTCCGCGTGCCTTTGCCCGGGCGCAATCTGCCGCCTGAGCAAGTGGCCGAAGCGCGCGGTTTTGCTGACAGTTTCGCGCTCAGGCTGCGCCATCACAACGCAGACATGCATGGCCGCAAGGCCCCGCCAGAGGCAACGGCGCGCGCCTGCTACGATGCGATTGAACGGGTGCGTTACGAGGCGCTGGGCGCCAACCGCTTCGGCGGGGTGAAGGCCAATCTCGATCATGCCACCGAGATGCGCGTTGCCTCTGACCCGATTTCGCGTGCGCAAAGTGCTGATGACGTGCCGCTGCAAACCGCGCTGTCGCTGATGCTGCGCGAACGGCTGACCGGCGAGCCGGTGCCCGAACGCGCCCGCGCCGGGGTGGATCTGGTGCGCGGTTTCATCGAGGATCGCATCGGGGGCGATTTCGATGCGCTGGCGCAGTCGCTCACCGATCAGAAGGCGTTTCAGGCGCTGAGCCTCGACATGCTCGAACATCTCGACCTCACGCATCCCTCCGATGTGCCCGACGAAGCCGATAATGACGAGGGTGACGACGAGGACGGCCAGGACGAAGACCAGGAAGACGGCGAACAGGACCAGGGCGAGGGCGATCCGCAGGCCGCCGAAATGGCCGGTGAAATGAGCGAGGGCGATTCAGACGGCGAAGGCGAAACGGAAATGTCGTCCGAGCAGGAGATGCAGGACGGTGAGGCAGGCGAGGAGGGTGACGAAGGCATGATGCCGGTGCGCCCCAACCGGCCGCATGGCGAGATTCCCGATGGCTTCGATTACCACGCCTATACCACTCAGTTTGACGAAGAAGTGCCCGCCGCTGAACTGTGCGACAATGAAGAACTTGACCGGCTGCGCGCCTATCTCGACAGCCAGCTCACCGGCCTTCAAGGTGTCGTCACAAGGCTCGCCAACCGGCTCCAGCGGCGGTTGATGGCACAGCAGAACCGCAGCTGGGATTTCGATCAGGATGATGGGGTAATTGATGCTGCGCGCCTTTCGCGCGTAATCATCACGCCAGGCACCGCGCTTGCCTACAAGGTCGAACGCGATGTCGAGTTCAAGGACACCATTGTCACGCTGCTGATCGACAATTCGGGCAGTATGCGCGGGCGGCCCATCAGCATTGCCGCGATCAGCGCCGATATCCTGGCACGCACGCTCGAGCGCTGCGGGGTCAAGACCGAGATCCTCGGCTTTACTACGCGTGCGTGGAAGGGCGGGCAAAGCCGCGAGAAATGGCTGGCTGATGGCAAGCCGCCGCAACCTGGCCGCCTCAATGATCTGCGCCACATCATCTACAAGAAGGCTGACGAGCCATGGCGCCGCGCGCGCCGCAATCTGGGCCTGATGATGCGCGAGGGACTGCTCAAGGAAAATATCGACGGCGAAGCGCTGTTGTGGGCGCATAACCGGCTGATTGCCCGGCGCGAGGAACGCCGCATCCTGATGGTGATTTCGGACGGCGCCCCGGTGGATGATTCGACGCTCAGCGTGAACAGTGCGGGCTATCTCGAAAGCCATCTGCGCAAGGTGATCGAGTGGATCGAGAAGGCCTCGCCGGTGCAATTGGTGGCGATCGGAATCGGCCACGATGTGACGCGCTATTATCGCCGCGCGGTGACGATCATGGATGTCGAGCAGCTCGGCGGTACAATCATCGAGCAGCTGGCCGAATTGTTCGAGGATGAGACACGCAGATGAACGTAACCGAAGCCGTCCAGTCGCGCAGATCCGTTCGCAAGTTTCTGGACAAGCCGGTCGATCGTGCCACGCTCTCCCGCGTGCTCGAAAAGGCGCAGCGCGCCCCGTCGGGCGGCAATACCCAGCCGTGGAACGCCGCAGTGCTGACCGGCGAACCGATGCAGCGGCTCTTCTCCCGGATCGCGCAGGAATTTCCCAAGGGGCGTGAGGCGCACAGGCCCGAATACCATATCTACCCGCCCGAGCTTGACGGCGCCTATGAAGAGCGCCGCTTCGGCGTGGGCGAAGCGCTCTATGCCGCGCTCGATATCCCGCGCGAGGACAAGGGCAGGCGGCTGATGTGGTTTGCCGAGAACTTCCGTGCCTTTGGCGCGCCGGTGCTGATGCTGGTGCACACGCCGAAATATATGGGGCCGCCGCAATGGAGCGACATCGGCATGTGGCTCCAGACCATTGGCCTGCTGTGCCGCGAGGAAGGGCTGGACACCTGCTTCCAGGAGGCATGGGCGGTTTATTCGCCGCAGATCCGCGAAGTCGTGACCATCCCTGAAGATCACACTTTTTTCTGCGGTGTTGCGATCGGCTATCGTGACCCCGATGCGCCAGTGAACACGTTCACCGTGCCGCGTGCTCCGCTGGAAGAAAGCATACGCTGGGAAGGGTGGGAGTAACTTCGCCTGCGTCATCGCGAGGAGCCCAGGCGACGTGGCGATCCATTTTCTAACGCCTGGATTTGTTGCGACAGCAGAATCTGGATTGCTTCGCCTTCGGCTCGCAATGACGAGGAATTGACCGCAAGGCTTTGTCGCGCCAAAGCCCGCCAACATGTCTGAACTGAAGCTCTTCAACAGCCTGACCCGCAAGCTGGAAACTTTCCAGCCCGTCCATTCGGGTGAGGCGCGCGTCTATACCTGCGGCCCCACGGTCTATAACTACCCGCACATCGGCAATATGCGCGCCTATGTGTTCGCCGATGTGCTGGGCCGCACGCTGAGCTGGAAGGGCTACAAGCTCACCCACGTGATCAACATCACCGATGTCGGCCACCTCACCGATGATGCGGATAGCGGCGAGGACAAGCTGGAAAAGGCGGCGGCTGAGAAGGCCCAATCGATCTGGGAAATCGCGCGGCATTATACAGAGGCCTATTGGGCCGATGTTAAGGCGCTCAATATCCGCGAACCGGCCAAATGGTCAGTGGCGACCGATTACATTGACGAGATGCTCGAATTCGCGAAGCAGATTGCACCCAGGCACTGCTACGAACTTGATAGCGGGCTCTATTTCGACGTTTCGACCGTCGATGATTATGGGCGGCTGGCGCGCGCGGTGACCGAGGAGGGCGAGGGCCGGATCGAGACGGTCGAGGGCAAGCGCAACGCCGCTGACTTCGCGATCTGGCGCAAGACCCCGGCGGGCGAGACGCGCCAGATGGAGTGGGACAGCCCGTGGGGCCGCGGCGCGCCGGGCTGGCATCTGGAATGCTCGGTGATGGGAGGCAAGCTGCTTGGCTTTCCGTTCGATATCCACACTGGCGGGATCGACCACCGCGAAATCCACCACCCGAACGAAATCGCCCAGAATCAGGCGTTCTGCTGCACCAATGGTTTGGAGGTGGCGGAGAATTCCGGTGCGCGCATCTGGATGCACAACAATTTTCTGGTCGAGCGCAGCGGCAAGATGAGCAAGTCGAGCGGCGAATTCCTGCGGCTGCAATTGCTGATCGACAAGGGCTATCACCCGCTCGCCTACCGGATGATGTGCCTGCAGGCGCATTACCGCAGCGAGCTGGAGTTTTCGTGGGAAGGGCTACAGGCGGCGCTCACGCGATTGAAGCGGATGGTGATGGCGGTCAGGAAGTGGTGGGCCATCCACGAGGAAACGGGCGGTCCGGTATATGGCGATGCGTGGGAACGCAACGGCGAAACAGTCGCTCTTCTCGAGCGATTCGATGCTGCCCTTGCCAATGATTTGAATACTGCGGACGCCCTGACCGCCCTTGATGAATGTCTCGCGCTCAAGCGGGGGGATAGCAATTGTATCTTGTCAGCGGTTGCCCGGATGGACTTCGTCCTTGGTCTGAACCTGATCGATCTCACCCGCGCCGACTTGCGCATCCGCCCCAAGTCCGCTCAGATCACCGAGGACGAAATCGAAACCGCGCTCGCCAAGCGCAAGGAGGCCCGCGCCGCCAAGGATTTCGCCACCAGCGATGCTATCCGCGACGACCTTGCCGCCAAGGGCGTGGAGGTGATGGACGGCGATCCGCTCGGCTGGGAGTGGAAACTTGCATGAACCTCAATTTTCGTCATTGCGAGCCGCAGGCGAAGCAATCCATCGGCTGACCTTGCACTTGGGCGCTCGCTTGAGTCATGGATTGCCGCGTCGCCCGTTCACTGCGTTCATGGGCTCCTCGCAATGACGACGAAGGACAACAGATGACCACACTCGCGCTTTCCGGCCTGATCCGCCCACTGCTCGAACCGCGCCTGCCCAAAGGGCTCGATGTCCGCTGGTTCATGACCAAGGAAGAGGCGCTAGAGGCTGTGCCCGATGCTGAAATCGGCTGGTTCGACATGTATGAGCAGGAGGCGATGGCGGAAACGCTGCGCGCGGCGACCAAGCTCAAATGGCTCAATTCGATCTATGCCGGGCTCGATTTCCTGCCCATGGACGTGCTGATCGAACGCGGCATTACCGTGACCAACGGGGCGGGGATCAACGCGCTGACCATCGCCGAATACGTCGTGATGGGAATGCTCAATATCGCCAAGGGTTACCGCGATGTCGTGCGCGCACAGGACCGCCATGAATGGCTGCTCGACAGCCCGGGCAAGCGAGAGCTGGCGGGCAGCAAGGCGCTGCTGCTGGGCTATGGCGCGATCGGCAAGCTGATCAAGCCGCGGCTCGAAGCCTTCGATGTTGAAGTGACGGTGGTCCGCCGCAGCGGCGGTGAAGGCGTGCTGACGCCGGATGAATGGCGCAGCAAACTGGGCGAATTCGACTGGGTGATCCTGGCGGTTCCCGCCACGCCGGAGACCGACGGCATGATCGGCGCGGATGAGCTTGCCGCAATGAAAAGCGATGCGGTGATCGTGAACATCGCACGCGGCGCGGTGATCGACCAACCCGCGCTGGTCGAGGCGCTGGAGCAAAAGCGCATCGGCGGGGCCTTCCTCGATGTCACGACGCCCGAGCCGCTGCCGCCTGAGCATCCGCTTTGGTCGCTCGATAACGCGCATGTGACCATGCACCTTTCGGGCCGCGCGCAAGACAAGATGTTCCTGCGCTCCGCCGATCGCTTCCTCGTCAATCTCGAACGATGGCTCAAGGGCGAGCCGGTGGAACCGCGCTTCGATCCGCGATTGGGGTATTAGGAGCCTAGGCTTCTTCCAGCAGCAGTAAGACCGCCGTCACCATCATGCGCGGGCCAGGCATCAGCTGGTGGTCGACATGGCTGACCGTGGCATCGGCAACTAATTGCCCGGGGATCGCGAATTCATGGTCGGGCAGGGCGGCGATGAAGCGCTCGCCCGCCGCCACCGCTTCCGGCCCTTCGAAAATGAGCATGATCTCATGGCGCGAGCCGGAAAAGGTGATGCTGGCCCAGGGTGTCTCGGTATGGCTCAGCAGGCTCGCCTGCGCCTCGGCCAGCATCAACACGGCCTCGTGCAGCCGGTCACCCGTGGTGCGGCGCGGGTGATAGCGGCGGGCCTTGGTTTCGAACCCCGGAAAGTCGATGAATTCAGCGCGCATGGGCATAGCCTCCGAAGTTGCGGGCTTTCGTCTCGAAAGCGGCGGGAACCGCATCGGGCGTGTAGCGCTGCATCCAATTGCGCACGCGCGCCTCGGTGCCGGGGCGCGGAATGCGGCCCATGCGCAGGTCAAGCACAAAGCGCGGATCGTGCGCGGCAAGGCGGCCGAATTTGGTCGCGGCCATTTTGTGCTGGCGGAGAAAATTTTCGATCGTTCGGATCAGCATGGCGTCCCCTCATCTTCTGCGAGTCAATGGCGAATCAGTGATTGTGTTCACGCTTCGTTCCATCTGAAATCCTACTTGTCTAGGAAAAATCCTATGCTATAGGAAATTTCACATAGGTTGAGGAATCGAGCGATGGGCACAGGCAAGGATGAGCGCGAAAACCTGCTCGCACTGGCGCAGGCCGGCGGAATTAGCCTGGCCTCACTGTCGGACATGATCGGGCGCAACCCCAGCTATTTGCAGCAATTTATCCGCAAGGGCAGCCCCCGCAAGCTGGAGGAGCAGGACCGGCGTGTACTGGCGACATTCTTCGGTGTGGATGAGGCCGAACTGGGTGGCCGCGAGCCGGGCGTGCGGGAAAAATCCTACATGAAACCCCGTGCAGCACCGTTGCGCGCCGACTGGGTCGAGGTGCCGCGGCTCGATGTGGGCGCGTCCGCCGGGCCGGGGGCGCTGCCATATGCAGAAACGCCGTTCGACGCTTTCCGCTTTTCGCGTCGCTGGCTTGCCGAGCAGGGCCTGGAGGGCGCGCAGCTCTCCGCGATCACGGTGGAGGGTGACAGCATGGAGCCGCTGCTGCGTGATGGCGACGAGATCCTGGTCGACCGGAGCCCGCGCCCGTTCCGCGACGGGGTGCATGTGGTGCGGCTGGGCGATACGCTGATGGTGAAACGCGTGGCATCGCAAGGGCAGGGGCGGCTGGCGTTACTATCGCAGAATCTCGCCTATCCGCCGGTCGAGGTGAGCGCCGAGGAAGTCGAGATCGTCGGCCGAGTAGTGTGGAAGGGCGGGCGGATCTAGCGACTGTCGCCTCCACGTCGGAAGGATGGTAAAACTGCTGCATCAACCTCAAGAGAGAGGCCAGCCATGATAAACATCGAC
The DNA here is from genome assembly GCA_001515985.1 of Sphingomonadales bacterium BRH_c3. Classification (GTDB taxonomy): domain Bacteria; phylum Pseudomonadota; class Alphaproteobacteria; order Sphingomonadales; family Sphingomonadaceae; genus Erythrobacter. Next base: position 9,814 of record LOET01000117.1, read on the forward strand.
GGTGGATGCCACTGCGGCAAAGTGAAATACGATGCCCTGGTCGATCCTGCCCATGTTCGTATTTGCCACTGCGTCGACTGCCAGTCGCTAACGGGCTCTGCCTACAGGGTTACGGTTCGCGCTGCGAAGGATGATCTTCGCATTTGGGCTGGTGAGCCCAAGGTGTACACCAGATACGGTGACAACGGGCGCAAGCGGTTGCAATATTTCTGCGGAGACTGCGGTTCGCCCCTTTTCACTACGGGTGAGGGCGAAGATGCGGCAATTTGGGGCATTCGCTGGGGCAGCATTGCACAACGGCGAGCGCTCACCCCATCCTCACAAATCTGGCATCGATCGGCTGCGCAGTGGGCGGACAATATCCGAGATTTGCCCGCGCGCGAGATGGATTAGAGCCGGATTGCCTGCCCCTGCCATTCTGGCAAGTCGGCGCACATCGACCTTGCATTCCGCCGCACCTCCCGCCATCTCCCCATCGATGAACGACACGCCCAAACCCATGCCCCCAATGCGCGCGGCAATCCTGCCTGTTACGCCGCTGCAGCAGAACTGCTCGCTGATCTGGTGCACCAAGACGATGCGCGGGGCGCTGGTCGATCCCGGCGGCGATCTCGACAAGCTCAAGGCCGCGATTGCCAAGGCGGGCGTGACGCTGGAAAAGATCCTGATCACGCATGGCCATCTCGATCATTGCGGGCAGGCGGGCATGCTGGCGGAGGAACTGGGCCTGCCAATCGAAGGCCCGCATGAGGATGACCGCTTCTGGATCGCGCAGCTTGACGATGACGGCAAGCGCTGGGGGATGGAGGCGAAAACTTTCGAGCCCACTCGCTGGCTCAAACATGGCGACACGGTGACGGTGGGCGAATTGACGCTCGACGTGATCCACTGCCCCGGCCACACCCCCGGCCATGTCGTGTTCTTCCACGCGCCGAGCCGGTTTGCGATCGTGGGTGACGTGCTGTTCCAGGGCTCGATCGGGCGGACCGATTTTCCCAAGGGCAATCATCAGGACCTGATCGATTCGATTACCCAGCGGCTATGGCCACTGGGCGAGGACGTGATGTTCATCCCCGGCCACGGGCCGACCAGCACATTTGGCCAGGAACGCAAGACCAACGCGTTCGTGAGCGATTACGCGCTGGGATAAAGGGCTGCGTAGCCTGGCGCCGCCTTTATCACGGCGCTGCAGGGCAGAGCGGCTCGCCGCCCAGCGCCACCGCGCTCCATAGCTGGGCGGCATTCGATTCGGTTTCGTGCCCGAGTGCCTGCCCAAATGGCAGCATCTCGAACTTGCCGTCACGATAGCGCCATGACCACAGCTCGCTCGCCTGCAATTCGGCGGTGTCATCAATCGCGCGCGCGATTTGGTGGCTCGCCTGCTCGATCAGTGCCCGCGTTTCCTGCGTAAGGTCGCTGCGCTGCAACTGGCAGGCGATTCCCGATTTGAGCAGGCCGTGATGCCATGACCATACCACTGCGCCGTGATAGCGGCTGTTATCGAATTGTGCCGCGCGCTCGGGCTCTGCCAGCGCGGGGTTGGCCACCACCATGCCCGCCTCTGTCATCAGCCCCGCGGGAAAGCGGCGCATGGCCTCACCCAGTGCCAACTGGATCAGGGCGTCATCGGGCCGGTTGAACAACAGCATGAATCCGATATCCGAATGAATCACGCTGAGCGGCTTGCCGGCTTCGTCGAGCGCCAGCGCGAGATATTCTACCGGGCCCACACCTGATTGCACTGCTCCGATTCCGAGGTTTCGCGCATAGGCGGTACGCAGTGTGGCTGCCTCGCCGCCGGGCACGTTGACCGCGAAAAGCCGGGGCGCCGCCGTGGCCCAGATCCGCGCCAGATTCGCATCTTCAGCCGAATCTGCATTGCGCGGCCCAAAGGGTTCGAGCAGTCCGCTCTCTTCCAGTCGCACCACGGCGTCGAGCGCGGCGGGAACCAGCGCGGCATTGACGCTGAAGGAGTAGCGTCCGTCACCGCCCAGCCCGGTGGTGCTGTCGCGCCAGTCTCCCACGGCTATGCCAGGCTTGAGCGAAACCAGGTGCTTATAGCTTGGCTGCTGGGCAAAGGGGCGGGCGCTGGCGCGGACG
>LOET01000118.1 GCA_001515985.1 Sphingomonadales bacterium BRH_c3
CCGCCTTCACATACAGATCCCCGCCGTCGCGGTATTTCTCCGCCATCTCCGCCATTCCCTTCAGCGCGGCCTCGCGGCTCGCGGCCGCAGCCTCGGCCCCGCTCTGCATGCTGGCGATGAAGCCATCCGCGCCCTGGTTCTGCCGCGAAGCAAAATCGCGCACGTCCTGGCTGATCTTCATCGAACAGAACTTGGGCCCGCACATGCTGCAGAAATGCGCCGTCTTGGCGCCTTCTGCGGGCAGGGTCTGGTCATGATATTGCTCGGCGGTATCCGGGTCCAATGACAGGTTGAACTGGTCGCGCCAGCGGAATTCGAAGCGGGCCTTGCTCAGCGCATCGTCGCGCAGCTTGGCCGCCGGATGCCCCTTGGCAAGATCGGCCGCGTGGGCGGCAAGCTTGTAGGTGATGACGCCCACCTTCACATCGTCCCGGTCAGGCAGGCCGAGGTGTTCCTTGGGCGTGACGTAGCAGAGCATCGCCGTGCCGTACCAGCCGATCTGCGCCGCGCCGATGCCGCTGGTGATATGGTCATATCCCGGCGCGATATCGGTGACGAGCGGGCCGAGCGTGTAGAAGGGTGCCTCGCCGCACACCTCCAGCTGCTTGTCCATGTTCTCCTTGATCTTGTTCATCGGCACGTGGCCCGGCCCCTCGATCATCACCTGCACATCCTGTTTCCAGGCGCGGTGGGTGAGCTCGCCCAGCGTGTAGAGCTCGGCAAACTGCGCCTCGTCATTGGCATCGGCGATCGATCCGGGGCGCAGGCCGTCACCCAGCGAATAGGCGATGTCATAGGCCTTCATGATCTCGGTGATCTCGTCGAAATGCTCGTAGAGGAAGCTTTCCTTGTGATGCGCAAGGCACCATTTCGCCATGATCGATCCGCCGCGCGATACGATGCCGGTCACGCGCTTGGCGGCGAGCGGGACATAGGGCAGGCGCACGCCCGCATGGATGGTGAAATAGTCGACGCCCTGCTCGGCCTGCTCGATCAGAGTGTCGCGGAAGATTTCCCAAGTCAGCTCCTCGGCCACGCCGCCAACCTTTTCCAGCGCCTGGTAGATCGGCACGGTGCCGATCGGCACGGGCGAATTGCGCACGATCCATTCGCGCGTGTCGTGGATGTTGCGCCCCGTGCTGAGGTCCATCACCGTGTCCGCGCCCCAGCGGGTGGACCACACCATCTTGTCGACTTCGGCCGCAACGTCGCTCGCCACCGCCGAATTGCCGATATTGGCGTTGATCTTGACCAGGAAGTTGCGCCCGATCGCCATCGGCTCTGACTCGGGGTGGTTGATGTTGGAGGGGATGATCGCCCTGCCCCGCGCCACTTCGTCACGAACGAATTCGGGAGTGATGAGATCGGGGATCTGCGCGCCCCAGCTTTGCGCGCCTTCGCGATTGGCCGCGATCAGTTCCTTCGCCGTTTCGCGCCCCAGATTCTCGCGCTCTGCCACATATTCCATCTCGGGCGTGATGATGCCCCGGCGGGCATAGTGCATCTGGCTGACATTGGCGCCGGGTTTGGCGCGCAGCGGGCGCTTCACCACATTGGGGAACGGGGGCACGCCGCCCGAACGGTCTGGGCCCGAACCGCCTTTGGGCTGGCCGTTATCCTCCGGCTTGACCTCGCGCCCGTCATATTGCTCGACATCGCCGCGCGCCATGATCCATTCGCGCCGCAGCGCGGGCAGGCCGGCCTGGATGTCGATGGTAGCTGCGGGATCGGTATAGGGGCCGGAGGTGTCATAGACCCGCAGGCTGGGCTCATCGCCCTCAAGGTCGATCTCGCGCATGGCAACCCGGATGCCGCTGCCGGTACGCGCACCGACATGCACCTTGCGGCTGCCGCGGATCGGCCCGGTGGTAACGCCTATTTCGAGCTTGCTGTTGATGTCGGCCATGTGAAAACTCTCCTCACAGCGGGAGAGTGGTGGCGGGAATGCGCGCGCCATCCACTCCCTCCGCCGATGCTAATCGGTTCAGGTTCGACGGGTCGTGCGGAGCATACCCACACCTCTCAGCCAGACTGCTGGCTCCCCGGGGATAGCATTGCGATAGACCCGTGGAGGCCGCCAGTAAAGACGCAGTGCAGAGCTTTCGGAAAGGCTGTGCCTAACTGCCGCCCGGCAGGTCGTTCCATTCGGGCAGATTGTGCTTGCTGCGCAATTTGCGGGCCTGGAACGGAACCGTAATGAACATCAACCCGCCGAATGCCAGTGTAAGGAAGGCAAAACTGCCAAAGCTTGCCTCATCGAAAACAAGATGGCCGAATAGCGTCATCAGCAAGCCGAATATCAGGCCTGCTGCAGCCACAAACGCACCCAGCATTTTCTGGTCGGCATCAAGATATGGTGTCGGGGGAACCGGTAGGTCAAACCTCCACAGCAGGTGGTGGACCACGGCAACGTTGTGGAAGTTTCTGATACCGCCTGCCATGCCCGCCTCGACAGCAGCTTGGACCCTGGCGGTGGGGTAAACGGTTGATGTGGTTGCGCGCGGAGCACCTGAAGAACGTTCGGTGGCGGCAGGTGCCGATGCGGCCATGCTGCCAGCTGCAGCCTTTTCCCCCAACAATCTTGCCTTCTGCTCGGCGAATTCCTCATCACTCAAGGCGCCTGCGATACGCAGCTCGTTGAGCTTGCCAAGCTCTGTGGCAACGTCTTTTGTGGGCTGCGCGGCAACTGGCGTGGCATGGCCTTGCGATTGGCCGGTGATCGCAAGCTGCTGCGGTGTTTCTGAACGTTTCCACACCATGTTGACAATGCCCAGGAGTACGAATTCCACGATCCAGACGAGCCACCAGATATCCTGCGCAAAGGGCGGAAAGGCATCGGTGATGAACATCCAGCCCCAGTCGCTCGAGAAAAAGCCCTGGTCATAGTAAGGCGGGAAGAGGAAGATGATGGCGGCGAATATGAGTATGACGGTGCGGCGCATGATCACTTTTTCCTACCAGGATTCATTGACGGGTAAGCAATTCTGTTTTTTTCGCGGCAAATTCCTCGTCAGAGATCGCCCCGCTATCCAGCAATTCTTTCCAGCGACCTATTTCTTCGGCGAGGCTAAGGCTGGGCGCTACCGGCTGTGCCGGGGTCGCGCTTGGTGCGGCCCCCGATATCACCACGCTTTGCGGCTCCCGCTTGCCCATCAATGCAATTGCGATGACGGCGAAGAAGCTGAAAAGGAACCCCATCAGGCCCCACATGCCGGCATCCCGGTTCTTTGATTTGGCAATCGCGGCGCAAATCGGCGCGCAGATAATTCCGAAAAAGATTGCGACCAAAAACATCCAACGTCCTTCCCGATGTGTCCAACCTGTTGTCAATATGCATGATTCGGCCGGGATTGAAATAGTCAAGCCGGGAGAGAAATGTGTATTGGGTGTTAAAATGAGCAGCCATTGGCCCTGACTGGACCATTACCAATGACCTGGCCGAAAGACGCAAAGTACATGTCGCTGCAATCCCAACGAGGGATTAAGGGCGGCAATTCCACTGGTGGCTAAACGAAGCGCATCCCGCGCTCACTCAGCTGTGAACGGGGCGATCTGGAGAGAAATCGAATTATGATTGATCTGCACGGTCAGACAGGAGGTTCAGCAAACGGGCAAGCTCGGCAATCTCATGTGGGCTCAGCCTGGCCTCAATCGCCCGATTAACTTGGCCAAATGCTTGCCCGGCTTGTTTGAGCGCATTGGCCCCTGCCGTCGTGATCAACAGATCCCATCTGCGCACATCGTCTGCCGCACGCTGCCTCTCTACATAGCCCAGCGCCATCAGCCGCCTGACCATAGCCGTCATCGCGGATTCATTCTGCTCCAGGATTCTGGCGACCTCACGCTGCGAGACAGGCGCCCTCTGGCCGATGATCATCAGCGCAGCGGCCTGTGCCGTCGTAATTTCACCTTCAGCCAGCAACGCATAGTCAGCGCGCTTTTTCAGCGAATGCGCGGCGCGCTGCAGGTTGAAAAAAATGCGGCTTTCTGCGGCCGTACCGTTCTTGCTCATTTTCCTTGCCCCCATTCCCGAGCGCAAATATACTTCACTAGTAAACTATATTCAATGAGGATTCGAAACATGGGCGCGATTGACGTTTGGGCACAAATCACGACCGAGCGGATGGCGGCACAACCATGGCTGGCACCGCTGCTTCGCTGGACCGGCCAGGACAGCGATCGTATCCTTCCGACAGTTGCATCAACGGTAGATGCCATGGACGCGGCAGGTGTCGATGTTTCGATCCTTTCGGCATGGTATGGCCCCAATGGCTCACTGATCAGCAATGAAGAAGTTTCCGAACAGATCGACACCGCGCCGGGCAGGCTGCGCGGCCTTGCCAGTGTAAATTTGAACAGGCCGATGGAAGCTGTGCGCGAAATCCGCAAATGGGTGGATGGCAAGCGCTTTGTCGGGGTGCGCGTGGTGCCATGGCTGTGGGAACTCACCCCTGACGATCGGCGATATTACCCCATCTATGCCGCATGCGTAGATGCTGGTGTGCCTTTCTGCACCCAAATTGGCCATACCGGCCCGCTGCTGACATCAGAAACCGGGCGGCCACTGCCCTATCTCGAGCGTGTGATGCTTGACTTCCCGGAACTGGTGGTTGTCGGCGGCCACGTCGGCTTCCCGTGGATCGACCAATTGCTGACCATGACGATCAAATTCCCCAATTTCCATGTCGATACATCGGCCTATGCGGTGCACCGCCTGCCGCCTGCCTTTGTCGAGTATATGAAGGGGCCGGGGCGCAGCCGGGTGATGTTCGGTACCAATTGGCCGATGCTATCGCCTGCACGCTGCCTTGAAAAGCTTGCCGAACTGGGCCTCGATGACGAGAACCGTGAGGCCTTCCTATCCGGCAATGCCCGCCGCGTATTCAACCTTGGCTAAGGTCAGGTCTCCAGCGCGTGGCAGACCTTACCTCACACGAAGCGCAGCATCCCCGCGCCCGCCAGCGCCGCGCCTATCACCAGTGTCGCAATCGGCCAGCCGCGGCGCATCGCCGCCAGATTCTTGAGCCAGGTCTGGAAATAGAGATCGGAAATCGCCATCACCACCAGCGCCTCGGCCATCATCAGCCCGCCGATAGCCTTCATCAGCATCGATAGCAGGTCAGCCGAATCCCATGGGTTGATGAGATAGATCGCCGCGCCGATGAACAGTTCGGCAAAGCCGCACAGCAATTGCAGCGCGGGCGATTCCTCGATTTCAAGCACCATCTGCGCCCATTTGCCCGGCGTTCTCAGCGCGCCAACCGCAACTGCAATCGCAAAGGTGCCAAGCAGCGTGGCGCTCCACGCGACCGGATCGAAGGTGCTGTCCATCGCCTGTATCCTCCCCCTGCGGCTTGCGGCGATTATCCGCCAGCCAGTTCCATATCGATCTTGTCAGCAGTCTCACGGCACGGGCCGCTATAGACGAATTCCGGTGCATCGAGATCGATCCTGGGTATCTCGTCCTTTTCGCGCCAGTAATCCTGGTTGTGCCGCCATTCGGGCTTGTCACCCCGGCGCGGCAATTTGTCGAGCCCGCGCATCAGATAGCCGGGATTGAAATTGTCGCGCTCGATCCATGGGTGGAGTTCCATCCCTTCGTCTTCGGGCCGCAGTGCCACTTCGACCCGCGCGGCATGTTTCTCATCCATGTGGTTAAGCAGCGCGCAAACGAAATCGCCCAGCATATCGACCCGCAAGGTCCAGCTGGCGCGGAAATAGCCGAACACCCAGACCATATTGGGAACGCCGGTGAACATCATCCCGCGATAGGTAACGGTTTCGTGCCAGTCGACCTTTTCGCCGTCCACGAAGAACGGGATGTCGCCCATCACCGACAGTTGGAATCCGGTTGCTGCCACGATCAGGTCAGCCTCGATCTCCTCGCCCGAGGCGGTACGCACGCCATTTTCGGTGAAGCGCTCGATCTCGTCCGTCACGACTGTCAGCCTGCCTGCCACCGCCGCGCGGAAAACATCGCCTTCGGGGCAGAAGGCCAGCCGCTGTTGCCACACCCGGTATTTGGGGGTGAAATGCGGCTCGAACTCGAAATCGGGCTTGCCGGTAAAGGCACGTACCAGTTCCTTCAGCTCTTCGAACACCACGTCCGGCTCTTCCTGGCAGCGCCGCGTCATCAGATCCTGGTCATGCATGATCTGCGCGCGCACGACGCGGTGGACGGTTGGCTCGTCAATGCCGATTTCGCGCAGCCGGTCGGCCAGCTCGTTCTTGTTCTCGCTGCAATAGAAATAGGTCGGCGAGCGCTGCAGCATGGTGACATGCGCGGCCTTATCGGCGAATTCGGGCACCACGGTGGCCGCAGTCGCGCCTGACCCGATCACCAGTATCCGCTTGCCGGCATAGTCATAATCCGGATCCCATAGCTGGGCGTGGACGAAGTCACCCTTGAAATCCGCCAGCCCAAGCTCGTGCCATTCGGGCGGGATGTAGGGCTTTTCATGGTCGTAATAGCCCTGGCACATCCACAGGAATTTGCAGGTGAACACGCGCTGTGCCCCGTCTGCCAGCCGGACCGCCTCCACCGTCCACAAATTGCTTGTCCGCGAAAACGAGCAGCGCGTGATCCGGTGGCCATAGAAGATGTGCTCACCGATCCCGTTTTCCTCGATCACCTCGCCCATATATTTGAGGATTTCCTCCGCGCTGGCGATCGGTGCGCCCACCCACGGCTTGAAGCGATAGCCGAAGGTGTAAAGATCGCTGTCCGAACGCACGCCGGGATATTTGTGCGTTTCCCAGGTTCCGCCGAATGTGTCCTTCATCTCAAGGATGGCATAGCTTTTCCCCGGGCATTGGTGCTGCAGGTGATAGGCAGAGCCGATTCCCGAGATTCCCGCCCCCGCGATCAGCACGTCCACGTGCTGGGTCTCTGTCTTCGGTTCGATGCGGTCGATGGAATTCATGGCACACTCCTCTCACGTTCAAGGATGGAGCATATAATGCAGGGGCTCATTGACCAGAATCAAATGTGTCAGGTCGCGCTTGCGGCAGGCTGCGCTATGGATAGAACGAATTGCCAGAGGAGAGAAAAACGATGCCGTTCCGCATGACCGAGATGGTGGGTTGCGAATTCCCGCTGTTTGCCTTTTCGCATTGCCGCGACGTGGTTGCCGCCGTCAGCCGCGCGGGCGGTTTCGGCGTGCTGGGCGCGGTCAGCTTTACGCCTGAGCAGCTTGAGGTAGAGCTGCAGTGGATCGACGATCACATCGACGGCAAGCCTTACGGTGTCGACGTGCTGATCCCGGAGGTGCAGGCGGTCGACCATTCGGTGACGGCGGATGAGGTCATCGCGGCAATCCCGCAGCAATATCGTGACTTTACCCGGCAGATCCTGCGCGAGGCGGGGATCAGCGAAGATGCCGCCGCGCCGCTTGGCGGGTCGCAGCGGCCCAATACATCGCTGGGGCAGGAACTGCTGGAGGTGAGCTTCAATCACCCCGTCCGCCTGATCGCCAATGCGCTGGGCACCGCCCCGCCGCAGATGATCGCGGCGGGCAAGAAGCACGGCATCCCGGTGGCGGCGCTGGTTGGCGCCAAGGAACATGCGATGAAGCAGATCGAGGCCGGGGTGGATATCATCGTGGCGCAGGGCGGCGAAGGCGGCGGGCACTGCGGCGAGGTGTCCACCATCGTGCTGATCCCCGAAGTGCTGCAGGCGATCGAGCAGGCCGGTGCCGACATTCCGGTGCTGGCGGCGGGCGGAATCATGAACGGCAAGCAAATGGCCGGGATGATGGCAATGGGCGCTGCGGGCGCTTGGTGCGGCAGCGTGTGGCTGGCGACGAGCGAGGCGGAAACAAACGAGGTGTTCCGCGACAAGATGGTTGCTGCCACCAGCCGCGACACGATCCGTTCCAAGCACCGCACCGGCAAATACAGCCGCCAGCTGCGCAGCGGCTGGCACGCCATGTGGGAAGAGGCTGGCCTGCCCGCGCTGCCCATGCCGCTGATGATGCTGCTGTCTGAACCCGCGCTGCGCGCGATCGACAAGGCGGCGGTGAACGGCAATCCCAAGGCG